>JAZOPY010000076.1:0-44754 GCA_045655825.1 Candidatus Cryptobacteroides sp.
CGAAAAAATATAAAAAAGAATAACAATGGCAAACCACGCTTCAGCAGACAAGCGCTATCGCCAGAGCGAGAGGCGCAGATTGCATAATAAGTATTATGCAAAGACTACAAGAAACGCAATTCGTGCGATTCGTAACACAAATGACAAGGCAGCAGCAGAGGCTAACGCACCTAAGGTTTATGCAATGATCGACAAGCTCGCAAAGATCGGCGTTATCCACAAGAACAAGGCTGCAAACCTTAAGAGCGGTATCGCAGTTTACATCAATAAACTTTCATAATGAACGTTTTCCCTTTTAAGGGTTTTTCTTATAGCTAAAGAAAGCGACAGTCAGATTGACCGTCGCTTTTCTTTTTGAGTGAAATAATATGGGCTCCATTCAGGAGCCCATATTATTTCAGATATGCATCATGCTACATCATGCCACCCATACCACCTGCAGGCATAGCTGGAGCCGCCGGCTCTGGGATGTCTACTATAGCACATTCGGTTGTAAGGAACATGCCTGCTACAGAAGCCGCATTCTCAAGAGCAACGCGTGACACCTTTGTAGGGTCGATCACTCCTGCCTCATACATGTGAACATACTCGCCTGTACGTGCGTTGTATCCGAAGTCTGCATCATTTTCTGCGATCTTGTTGATGATCACGCTGCCCTCGACACCTGCATTTGCTGCGATCATGCGGAGAGGCTCCTCGATTGCACGGGCAACGATATTGATACCTGTAGTCTCATCTTCGTTCTCTCCCTTCATACCCTTGAGAGCCTGAGCTGCGCGGATATATGCCACTCCACCGCCAGGAACAATACCCTCTTCAACGGCTGCACGAGTCGCGCTGAGTGCATCCTCCACTCTGTCCTTCTTTTCCTTCATCTCAACCTCAGTCGCTGCACCTACATAGAGAACAGCCACACCGCCTGCGAGCTTGCCAAGACGCTCCTGGAGCTTCTCACGGTCATAATCCGAAGTTGTAGTCTCGATCTGCTTGCGGATAAGGTCAGCGCGCTCCTTGATAGCATCAGCAGAACCTGCACCGTTAACAACAGTTGTATTGTCCTTTGTCACAACTACCTTAGCTGCCTTACCGAGCATGTCAGGAGTTGTATTCTCAAGGCTGAATCCTCTTTCCTCAGAAACCACCATACCTCCAGTGAGGATAGCGATGTCCTGAAGCATCTCCTTACGACGGTCACCGAAACCAGGAGCCTTCACTGCAGCAATCTTGAGGGTTCCGCGGAGCTTGTTGACAACAAGAGTTGTAAGAGCCTCTCCGTCAACATCCTCAGCGATGATAAGAAGAGACTTACCCTCACGTGCAATAGGCTCAAGAACTGGAAGGATATCCTTCATCGCTGAAATCTTCTTGTCAGTGATGAGAATATATGGAGTATCAAGAACAGCCTCCATCTTGTCACCGTTTGTCATGAAATATGGAGAGATGTAACCTCTGTCGAACTGCATTCCTTCCACAACCTTCACCTCAGTCTCAGTACCCTTGGCCTCCTCAACTGTTATGACTCCATCCTTCTTCACCTTAGACATTGCGTCAGCGATGAGCTTACCTATATAGTTGTCGTTGTTTGCAGATATGGTTCCGACCTGCTCGATCTTGGCATAGTCCTCACCCACTTCCTGGCTCTGGGCGCGAAGGTTCTCTACCACAACCGCCACAGCCTTGTCGATACCTCTCTTGAGGTCCATTGGATTTGCACCTGCTGTTACGTTCTTGAGGCCGACATTGATGATAGCCTGAGCGAGAACGGTTGCTGTAGTAGTTCCGTCACCAGCCTGCTCATTTGTCTTTGCAGCCACTTCCTTCACCATCTGTGCACCCATGTCAGCGAACTGATCCTCGAGGGTGATCTCCTTTGCTACAGTAACACCGTCCTTAGTAACATGCGGAGCACCGAACTTCTTGGCGATCACAACGTTACGGCCCTTAGGACCGAGGGTAACCTTAACTGCATCCGCAAGTGCGTCCACGCCTTCCTTCATCTTGGCGCGGGCGTCGATATTGAATTTTATTTCTTTTGCCATATTAAAGTATTGCTAAAATGTCTGACTGCTTCATGATGAGGTAATCCTTGCCTTCAACCGACACATCTGTGCCTGCATACTTGCCGTAGATGACTACGTCACCAACCTTCACCTCCATAGGCTCATCCTTCTTTCCGGGGCCAGCCGCAACTACTGTTCCCTGCTGTGGTTTTTCCTTTGCTGTGTCAGGAATATAGAGTCCTGACGCTGTCTGAGTCTCGGCAGCCTTAGGCTCGATTACGACTCTGTCTGCTAATGGTCTGATCATATCTGTTTTCTTTTATTGTTTATTCTTTGGACAAACAAAATGCCAGTCGGAAAAGACTGACATTTTGTCATATTATTTCACCGAGAACTTATATACACAGCTGTGAGTATAAGTCTCACCTGGGTTCAGGAGTGTCGACGGAAAGTTGTCATGGTTTGGAGTATCAGGATATTTCTGAGTCTCCAGAGCTATGGACTCACGGAACTTTAGAGCCTTGCCATACTTTCCTTCAGTCGTGCCATCAAAGAAGTTTCCGCCATAGAACTGCAGCGCAGGCTGGTCGGTATAGACTTCCATAAATCTACCAGACGCAGGCTCGTAAACTGATGCAGCCAGCTCTATATGATCGTCAGTCTTGCGGTCAAGCACCCAGTTGTGGTCATAACCACCTCCGTTTGCAAGCTGCTCATTCTCAACCCCCAGGTCTGTTCCGATTGCCTTAGGCTGACGGAAATCGAACGGAGTTCCGGTCACATCAGCAACTTCGCCTGAAGGGATCAGCACAGCATTCACCGGAGTGGTATTCGATGCATTGATGTAAAGCACGTGGTCATTTATGGTACCGTTACCCTCACCCTTGAGATTGAAGAACGAATGGTGAGAGATATTCACATGAGTAGCCTTGTCAGTCTGAGCTGTATAGTCAACCTTGAACTCATTGTCAGCGTTCAATGCGTATGTCATGTATATCTTAAGGTTGCCCGGCATGCCTTCCTGGCCGTCAGCATGAAGATATGAAAGAACGATAGTGCTGTCGTTGACGCTCTCCACATCCCATACAACCATATCAAGGCCCTTCAGGCCTCCATGAAGAGTCTGGCCGTTATTGTTCTTCGGGAAACTGTAAGTCTCCTCGCCGATAGTATAGGTTCCGTCTGCAATGCGGTTTGCATACGGTCCTACCACTGCGCCAAGGAAACGCTCGCCCTTATTATTAATATAGGAGTCAATATTGTTGTAACCCAGCACGACATCCTCATACTTACCGTCCTTGTCCGGAACCCAGAGCGACACAACCCTACCACCGAAGTCAGTCACCTGCATCACAAGGTCGCCGGCCTTCAAAGTATACAGAGAAGTCTCCTTACCGTCTACGACTGCCTGAAAGTCTTCTGCATCAAAGAGGACAACATCCTGTTCCGTCTGCTTAGACGCACATGAGAAAAACATGGCAGCTGATGCCACCATCATCATTAGTTTCTTCATTCTTATCATCATTTAGTGTTTATACAACTTGAAATGCCACAGAATCACACCCATGCTAACAGACACGTTAAGGGAGTGCTTTGTTCCGTACTGAGGAATCTCGAGAGCGAAATCGGAAGCATCCACGACATCCTGAGACACACCGGCCACCTCGTTTCCGAATACTACGGCATATTTCTTATCTGATTCAGGAACGAAGGTATCCAGCATAACGGAGTCTACGGTCTGCTCCGCACTGACGATGGTATATCCTTCCTCCTTGAGCCTGCGTATTGCGTCCATGGTATCCTTTACATGCTCCCATTCCACGCTGTCTTCAGCCCCAAGGGCCGACTTATGTATCTCGGCAGATGGCGGCACAGCACAGATTCCGCACAGCCACACCTTGTCTATCTTGAATGAGTCGGCAGTCCTGAATGCAGACCCGACATTATGAGCGCTTCGGATATTGTCAAGAACAAGTACAACACCCGACTCTGGTAACTGCTTGTACTCCTGCGCAGAAACCCTCCCAAGCTCAATATTCAGTAGTTTCCTGTTATGCATAGAGTGCAAAAATAAAAAAAAATACTTACTTTTGCATCTTGTAAAAAGCAATTCCTATGAAACAAGATCTTCAGATATTCAATCTAATCAAGAAGGAAGAAGACAGACAGACTTCAGGCATCGAGCTCATCGCATCTGAAAACTATGTAAGCAACCAGGTACTGGAAGCACTTGGATCCATCTGCACAAACAAATACGCAGAAGGCTATCCGGGAGCAAGATACTACGGAGGTTGCGAAGTAGTGGACCAGATCGAGCAGTTGGCCATCGACCGTCTCTGCGAACTCTTCGAGGCAGAATATGCAAACGTACAGCCACACTCGGGAGCTCAGGCAAACATGGCCGTAATGATGTCATGCATCAAGCCGGGCGAGACATTCATGGGATTGGATCTGGCTCACGGAGGTCACCTCACACACGGATCTCCAGTCAACATGTCAGGTATTCTTTACAACGCAGTAGCATACGGACTCAGCGAGGCTACCGGCATGATCGACTACGACCAGATGGAGAAGACTGCTCTCGAGCACAAGCCAAAGCTCATCATCGGTGGCGCTTCGGCATATTCAAGAGAGTGGGACTATGCAAGAATGCGCGAAATCGCTGACAAGGTTGGAGCTATTCTCTGGATCGACATGGCCCACACAGCCGGCCTCATCGCTGCAGGCCTTCTCAGCAATCCTGTCAAATACGCACACATCGTGACATCAACAACACATAAGACCCTTCGTGGTCCACGCGGAGGCATCATCCTCATGGGCAAGGACTTCGACAACCCATGGGGCCTCACAACTCCTAAGGGCGTAGTGAAGAAGATGTCTCAGATCCTCAACTCAAGCGTATTCCCTGGTGTTCAGGGCGGTCCGCTCGAGCACTGCATTGCTGCAAAGGCAGTATCATTCTACGAGGCTCTCCAGCCAGAATACAAGGAATACCAGAAGCAGGTGATCGCCAACGCCCAGGCAATGGCTGAGTCATTCTCAAACAGAGGATACAAGCTCGTTTCAGGCGGAACAGACAACCACCTCATGCTCATCGACCTCCGCACCAAGTTCCCTGAACTTACAGGAAAGGTTGCAGAGAAGGAGCTCGGCAAGGCTGACATCACAGTCAACAAGAACATGGTGGCATTTGACTCTCGTTCACCATTCCAGACATCAGGTATCCGTGTAGGAACTCCTGCCATCACTTCACGCGGCTTCGTCGAGAAGGACATGGAGTTCATCGTAAACCTTATCGACATCGTACTCACTGCAGCATCTCAGAACCTCGACCTTATTGCAGGCAAGACAGAAGAAGGTCGTGAAGCCTATGAAGAGGTCCTCTCTAACGTAAGAAAGCAAGTGCGCATGAAGACCAACGGCATGCCGCTTAACAGATACTAAACCTCAATTGGTATTCAAATAAAAAGACGGTTCTTAGAACCGTCTTTTTGTTTTACCATCCTTTGGCTATGTTCTCCGCCATGATGCCGATCAGGCGCTTGCGGGCTTCCATGCTAGCCCATGCCACGTGCGGCGCCAGGCGCATACGCTCAGGATGTTTCATCAGCAGATACGGATGATCCTCTGGGATAGGCTCTGTTACAAAAACATCGATTCCAGCGCCGGCTATCACGCCATCATCGACTGCCTTGGCAAGATCAGCCTCCACAACGATGGCACCACGGCCCATATTTACAAGATAGGCTGTCGGTTTCATCATCGCAAGCTGCTCTGCACCGATAAGATTCAAGGTATGGGCGTTCAGAGGGGCATGAATGGACACGATATCAGACTTTGCCAAGAGTTCTTCCAATGGCAGGCATGGATAATCCTTGCAGTGACCGGTACCGGATGTAGAATAATAGCAGACATTCATTCCGAACGCCTCGGCAATGTGGGCGACCTTCTTTCCGATATTACCCAAGCCAATGATGCCGATTGTCTTCCCTGCAAGCTCCCACCAGTTCCAGTTCGGATCAGTGAACATGCCGCTGCGGGAATAGCTGCCAGACTTTACACTGTCGTCGAAATACTGTCCTCCGCCCACCAGCGAGAGAATATGCATGAATGTAGACTGAACGACAGAATCCGTCGAATATCCAACTGCATTTCGCACCGGTATTCCCTTTGAAGCCGCATACTCTACATCAATATTATTGACTCCCGTAGCAGCAATACAGATTAGCTTCAGATTTGGAGCAGAGTCGATAAGTTCCTTATCTACCAGGACCTTATTGATCAGCAGAACGTCAAGATCCTTTACCCTTTCACGGGCCTCCTCCGGAGTAGAGTTCTCATATTTCACAAACTCTCCAAGCTGTTCGAACGGCTCGAATGACACGTTGCCCATCGTAGCCGCATCAAGAAATGCAATCTTCATATCTATATCGTTGATAATCCAAACGTAAAGATATAAATTTTTGCTTATCTTTGCAGATTGTCAATCAGATAATAATAAAAGAAAAATAGATATGAAGAATTTTGTACAGGAACTCAAGTGGAGAGGCATGATCCAGGACATCATGCCGGGCACTGAGGAGAAGCTCATGGAAGGCTCGACAGCAGCGTATGTCGGCATCGACCCTACAGCTGACTCACTCCACATCGGACACATGGTAAGTATCATGATCCTCAAGCACTTCCAGAACTGCGGCCACAAGCCTATTGCTCTCGTAGGTGGTGCTACAGGCATGATCGGAGACCCGTCAATGAAGTCACAGGAGAGAAACCTTCTCGACGAGGAGACTCTCAACCACAACGTAGCCTGCATCAAGGCACAGCTCAGCAAGTTCCTGGACTTCGAGTCAGAGGCAGAGAACAAGGCGGAGCTCGTGAACAACTACGACTGGATGAAGAACTTCACATTCCTCGATTTTGCACGCGAGATCGGTAAGCACATCACTGTAAACTACATGATGGCGAAGGATTCAGTGAAGAAGAGACTCTCAGGCGAGGCTCGCGACGGTATGTCATTCACTGAGTTCACATATCAGCTCCTCCAGGGTTACGACTTCCTTTACCTTTACGAGCACAAGGGCTGTACCCTCCAGATGGGTGGCGCAGACCAGTGGGGAAACATCACCACAGGTTCTGAGCTCATCCGTCGTATCCTCGGCAAGGAGGCATTCGCACTCACCTGCCCTCTCATCACAAAGGCAGACGGCGGTAAGTTCGGCAAGACAGAGAAAGGCAACATCTGGCTCGACCCAGCGCGCACATCACCATACCAGTTCTACCAGTTCTGGCTCAACGTATCTGACTCTGACGCAGAGAAGTACATCAAGATCTTCACAATGCTTACAAAGGACGAGATCGATGCAGCCATCGCAGCACACGCTGAGGCTCCAGAGCGCCGCGAGCTCCAGAAGCTCCTCGCAAAAGAGGTTACCACAATGGTACACGGTGCAGCTGAGTATGATAATGCAGTAGCAGCATCACAGATGCTCTTCGGTAACGCTACAAAGGATGCCCTCATGAACCTTGACGAGAAGACATTCCTCGCAGTGTTCGACGGCGTTCCAACATTCGAGGTTGCAGCTGACAAGTTCCCTCTCGGCATCATTGACCTCCTCGCAGGAGAGTCACAGGTATTCCCGTCAAAGGGAGAGTGCCGCAAGATGATCCAGGCAAACGGCGTAAGCATCAACAAGGAGAAGGTTGCGGACATCAACGCCCAGATCGGCAGCGAGTCATTCATCAACGGCAAATATATCCTCGCTCAGAAGGGTAAGAAGAACTACTTCATTATTAAGATTGCATAATTTCCAGATAGAGCGGTAATGTATTCCGGTGACCCCCGCCCTTGCAGGCAAGGGCACCCCCTAGCCGGGGGTGGCATGTCACCTCCATACAGTACCACTCCATCTTTAGACAAAATGCAACTTTAATAATAAAGTTTAAAGAAAAGGCAAATGGAAAAGAACGTAGAAAGCACAAGGCAGCTGAAGGTTGCCAAGGAGATACAGAAGGTAATGGCTGAGATCATCCGCAGCAAGGGCATGGCAGCATTCGGCGGCGCGCTCGTGTCAGTAAGCGGAGTGAAGGTCAGTCCGGACCTCTCTATAGCCAAGATATATGTCAGCGTATTCCCGTCAGACAAGGCCGAGGCTGTGATGGGAGTGCTCCAGGAGAACGCAAGACCTCTGCGCGGCGAGCTCGGCTCGAAGATGGGCAAGCAGCTGCGCATCGTGCCGGAGATCGCCTTCTACCTCGACAGTTCCCTCGACTACGTGGAGCACATCGAGGAACTTCTGAAGAAGTAGATTCCCGATCAGGTCGGGAATGACGACAATGATATGAGACTAGCACCGTTCATAGCATTCCGATACCTTTTCGCCAAGAAGTCACACAATGTGATCAATCTTATTTCGGCGATTAGCGCTATCGGTATGGCCATAGGAACTGCTGCACTGATTATCATACTATCTGTATACAACGGGTTCGACTCGCTCATCAGGTCAATGATGGGCAGTGTCGAACCCGATCTTATGATCACTCCTGCCACCGGCAAGACATTCACCCCAGAGGGAGATGTATATGACTGGATTTATGAGCAGGATGTTGTCAAGAACATGTGCTGCGTGCTTGAGGAAGAGGTATTCGTAAACTACGCAGACAAGCAGTCCATCGTAAAGGCGAAGGGAGTAGACTGGGTATATGAGGCCGAATCTCCGCTTCACGACAAGATGCTGCAGGGTGAATTCACCTTACATAAAGGCGATGTCCCTTTAGCTTGCTTCGGTGCCGAGCTGGCCTCGAACCTTGGATTGAATCCACGTTTTCTTACTCCTGTCGAGATTTACTTCCCGTCACGCACACGACGGATATCAACATCAAACCCCGCAGCATCACTTGAATACATAAAGGTCTGGCCTTCTGGAATTTTCCAGGCCGGAAGCGAAATCGATAAGGAACTTATGATCCTGTCGATAGAGCAGATGAGAGAGCTGCTGGAGTATGACGATGAAGTGTCCGCAATAGAACTCAGGCTGAAAGAAGGAACTTCACAAGGCGAAATGCAAAGACTTCAGGAGGAGATCTCGACCAGACTCGGTCCAGACTTCAAGGTCAGAGACCGCTTTCAGCAGAACGAGTCGCTTTACAGAATGATGAAGTACGAGAAGATCGCCATCTACATGATCCTGATATTCGTCATCATCATCATCGCATTCAACATCTTCGGCAGCCTTACCATGCTCCTGATTGAAAAGCGTTCAGACATCATGACTCTGCGCCACCTCGGCACTCCGGAGCGCACTATCCGCCGCATATTCGTACTGGAAGGCTGGATGATATCGCTGATAGGCCTGGCGGTCGGCCTGGTCATAGGAATAGGTTTCGCGATGCTTCAACAACACTTCGGATTCATAAAAATGCCCGGACATTTTATTGTCCAGGCATATCCTGTCGTCATTTCTTGGATCGACGTATTGCTCGTAACAATCGGCGTGGCAGCTGTCGGCTATCTTATTGCCCTTCTTCCTGTTTCTATTCAGCAGAAGCGTTAAGAGGTATCAGTCCTGAATCAGGATCAAGTTCATCCTCCTTCTTAAGCATCACCACCTCGACATCAGAAGCGAAATATGTTCCGCTGAAATTACCCATTTCACTTCCCGGAGTCTTTTCATTCACCAGCACTTCTACAGCTCTCTTCACAAACATTCCTCCATTGTCCGCACCATCCTTATCCTCAAATGTAAGCACGACATAAGTAGTAGGAGTCGAACGTCCGTAAAAACTGAAATTCCCGTTTACATTAGTTGACTGTACGTCAGAATATCCCGAAGACACCTGAATGCCTTGGATAGGGTTACCCTCAGCATCAACCACTGTTCCATGAATCTCAAAGAGCATATATGGATCCCCGATCTGCTCTGCACTGCACGAAGCAGCAACCAAAGCCACGATCGCGAATATAAAAAATCTGCATCTATCCCTCATACTGTCTTTTGGATTTAAAGTCGAGGATATAGATGCAGAAATCTATTCAAATGTTGCATCAGATGTACAACTGTCCGAGAACTTCAAAGTATGGCTTGCCATCAACGATTGTGATCTTGTAGATGGTATCGTCAACCTTGTAGTATTCATTACCATCAGAAAGAGTAACCAGATCAAAGTCTTCTGGAAGAGTCTCGACAAGAGCTCCTGCAGGAGGAACGATCACCTTATACTCTCCGTTTGCATCCATCGCGTAGAAGACACCGTCCTGATAGTAGTATGTACTGCCTGCTGCAGCGTAACTCTGTACGAGTCCAAGCTGGTTTGCCAAGGTGTAAGCCGCCTGAGCCTGCTGCTGTCCAGCTGCTATCTGAGCGTTCTGAGCTGCGATTGTCGCATTGTTCTGTGCGATGATCGCGTTCTGTTCAGCAATGTACGCGTTGTTCTCGTTTATCTGGCTGTAGGTCTGCGCCACAGTGTTGTAGTATGAGATGTTGATTGCTGCCCATGTCATGTCTGCAATCAGGTTTGCAGCAAGTACGGTTCCGAAAGGAGGACGGCATACTACATAATATCCACCGTAAGGACGATACCAGATATCATTGTAACAGTAGTAAGTCACTCCATAGTGTACATATCTGTGAACATGTGTCGGAAGTACTCTCACTCTGTGGCCGTAGCAGTGGTTGTGGCCTGTCCAGAAATATGACGGTGCACTGTAGTGCATGAAGTCACGGTCACGTGGATGAACTCTGCGAACGTCAGGCTTGTGGTCTGGACGTATCTGCACTGGTGCACTTGGCTTTCTGTCACCAGGACGGTGGCCTGGACGGCTGACAGTCACTGGCTTTGTCTGATCACCAGGTCTGAAATCTGGCTTTGATTCCTGCTTTGCCGGCCTTGTGACTGTTGCTGGTCTTGTATTACCGTCCGCTGGTCTTGTCACCGCTGAAGGCTTTGTAGCCGGCTTAACGGTTGTTCCTGAAGGACGGGATGTCTGGCCGGTCGGACGTACTGTCTGTCCTGTTGGACGCGTAGCCGATGTACTTGTAACTGGTCTTGTCGGTGTTGCAACTGTAGTACTTGGCTTGCTTCCTGTTGTTCTGCCGGGCTTCCTGTCTGTGGATGTGCTCACCGCAGGTCGTGTAGCAGATTTAACCCCAGAACTTCTTGATACGGTAGCATTCGACTTGGTCTGCTTTGAAGCTGTTGAGACTGACTTAGATCCAGATGTCGATCGCGATGATGGTGTAGATCTTGATACGGAAGTAGAAGTGGACCTCGATGCTCCTGAGGTACTTCCTACCCTTCTTGCCTGCGCCAAGGCGTCAGACTGAAATGCTGTCAACGCCAGTCCTATGAGCGCAACAGCCATTGTTGTTCTGATCGTCTTCATGATAAAGAAGTTTTAAGGTTAATAGATATAATATTTTTGAGATAAAGCGCGGAAGGATTCCTCATCTTTCCTCCAATATTCCAGGATATCGGCCGCCTTATATGTCTTGCTTAATTGCAGACTAACATAATCCGTGCCACAAACTTTATCTATAAGTCCTTTACCGCTTATTACCTCAAACGCCTTCTTGTCTGGATACAACTCAGCAACTGCTTGAATCACATGGAATTGCACTTCAGTCAGACGCGCTTTTTCATAATCCGTAAAGAAATATTGGACACCTCCGACAAGTTGACCTTTTGCGCTTCCGGAGAACGGCTTGAACCAGATGGTACGGAAAGACACTCCGGGCAGATTGTAGCTTTCAAGACGGGTCTTCAGCTTTTCAGGATCAAGCCAGGTTGCGCCAAATATCTGGAACGGAAGAGTATAGCCTATGCCGATATTCATGAAGCCGGACAACTCTCCGCATATTCCGGATGATACGTAATACATAGGAGTATCCTCAAAAGGAATATTCGGAGAAGGCAGAATCCAAGGGAGGCCTGTATCCTCATAGAGCATGTCTCGGGTCCATCCTTCCATCGGAACAACCCAAAGCTTGCACTTTGCCGGAGCCTGGTTACCTTTCTGACCACGATTAAGTCCTTCTTCATTGATAAGTTCGGCAAGTTCTCCCACAGTCAGGCCATAGACATAAGGTATCTTATACTGGCTGACGAAAGAGTGGAAGCCAGGTTCCACATAACAGCCCTCAATCTTACGTCCTCCAAGCGGATTTGGACGGTCAAGCACCATCACTTCGATGCCAAGCTCTCCGCAGGCCTCCATCACAAGTCCAAGAGTACTGATGAATGTATATGAACGTGCGCCGACATCCTGGATATCATATACCATTATATCGATCCCCTGAAGCATCTCCTTGGTCGGCTTACGAGTTGAGCCATAAAGAGAATGCACAGGAAGACCTGTCTTCGCATCCTTCGTATCTGTCACTGCTCCTCCGGCATATACATCGCCTCTTACTCCGTGCTCCGGGCCATACAATGCCACCAGATTGACTCCAGGGGCATTGTATAGGATATCAATTGTTGAACGCAACTGACTGTCAACTCCGCTGGGGTTTGTAACCAGACCCACACGTTTTCCTACAAGTCGCTGAAAGCCGCTTTCTCTCAGCACCTCAATACCTGGCTTTACAACCGGCTGACCGGCATACGAGAGGATGGAAACGGATAACAGCATTGCTGCCGACAGAACTGCAACGAATAGTTTTCTCATATTTAATTCATATTAGAGATTTACGACTTTACCTACAAAAAGAATATTGTCTGTCTGGGTGTCCGATATGATGAACAGGAATGGCCTGTCCACGGTCATTCTTGCCACTGGCTTAGGAGATGCCGATGTAAGACGCACCTGTACGCTTGTGACTGCCGCAGCCTCAGTACCCTTTTCCGTTACGTCTATGTAGCATTTCTGCTTTACTGTTCCAAGTTGGAGAGAGCCAGCTGCTGAGATGCCGCTGAAGTCAGCCGACGGTGTATATGCAGTGTATACACCCATCTTCTGAAGCGCCTTGTCCAGAACAAGGGAGGTTTCAAGCTTGAACTTAGGCATCTTGAAGACAACTTCCTGTCTTGATAGCATCTGCATGGCACCTTTGTATGTCGTGCCTGTGACGTATGGAAGGATTGAATCAATGCCCCATCCGCTTGGAGGAAGGACTACCGTCATCGCATAACGACCTCCTTCGTATGGCAGTCTGACGAGCTGACATCCCTGATACTCGGCATATTCATACATATCCCTGCTGTACATCATCTGCACTTCCTTATTACCTGAAACACCCTTGAATGTAGCTGGAGCCGTTCCTTCTGGCTCAAATTCCTTCTGCCATGGGGCGTTGAAGTAAAGAGCATTTATCAAAACCATCACATCGTTTGGAGTGAGTTCATCGATGATATGGTTTATCTTGCCGGCTGTGTGTTCACCACACCAGTTGTTGATCTCCTTGACTGTAGCAGGATCTGCAAAATTCTGTGTAGTCACAAAAGCATCGTAATCTTTCTCAAGAAGACCTACATAACGGTTTCTGATGCTGAAGTTATCTGAAATCCATAGAGAATTTGCAGACTTTACGGTAATATCTTCGTTTGAACCAAGATCCTCCGCACCAAAGAGATGGTTGTTCAGCATATCATCTAATTCCTCTCTGGTTTCACCTTCAGCGCCTTCTGCAAGCATAGAGAGAGCCACGCCTGCACTGTAAGGAGAAGCCACCAGGTTCTCATCATAATCAACTGTAGAGTTGGTCTTTTTGAAGAATTCCATTGCAAACTCAAGGCTTGCATCAGCTTCGGTTGCAGGAGCTGATGAGTTTGATGTCTTTACATACTTGTGACTGCATGAGGCAGACAGAGCAGCCGCAGCAAGCAGAATCATTAATTTCTTCATCATAATATCTTTAATTTTGTTTCTTTCCGAATTCCGGGTCAACCTTTACCTTAAGAGTCACCGCCACTGTAACCAGACAGCAGAGCATTACGAATATGAAAAAGCTGGTGTAGCCAAGCCACTCCTGCACATATCCTGCCACAAGACCAGGGAGCATCATGCTGAGTGCCATAAAGGCTGTACATATTGAGTAATGAGCTGTCTTGAACTCTCCCTCCGAGAAGTATATAAGGTAGAGCATATAGGCTGTGAATCCAAAACCATAGCCGAACTGGTCAAGTGCAACGCAAGATCCTATGATCCAATTGTTTTCAGGCTGAAACATTGCCAGAAAGACAAATGACAGGCATGGCAGAGTGAGACTGAGAGCCATTGGCCATAATGACTTTTTCAATCCCCATTTTGATGCAGCAATACCGCCAAGGATTCCTCCAAGGGTCAATGCTGCGATTCCTATGGTGCCATATATCAGACCTACTTCCTCTTTTGTCATTCCCAGACCGCCGTCCGCTATCGGATTCAACATGAACGGGTTCAGCATTTTGACAAGAAAAGCCTCTGGAAGACGGTACAAAAGCATGAACGCCAAGGCGAGCCAGATATACTTCTTCTGGAAGAATGTTGCGAAAGTACGCCCGAACTCCTTCATGATGTCTTTTGCAGATTTGGCTGAATTCATCCTGTCGCCGGCAGGTTTTGGTAAATGCCAGGTATGGTAGAGCGTTACTCCGGAGAAAAGCACAGCTGCAATGATAAGAGTCAGCTGCCATGCTGTATGGACATCGGCATACCTGTCCAAAACTCCAGCAAGCGCAACAAGGACACCTTGTCCGAAGATTGATGACAATCGATAGAACGTACTCCTGATGCCTACAAATTCAGCCTGCTTGTTGCTGTCCAAGGCGAGCATATAGAAACCGTCTGCAGCTATATCGTGAGTGGCAGACGCAAAGGCTGTGATCCAGAACAGGCCAAGTGTGGTAAAGAACAGTGGCGAAGAGGAAAATTGCGCCCCGGGGCCTTCAGGAAGCAGGAACGGCAAAGCGAACATGGCAACAGACATCAACACCTGCATTGCCAGAATCCACCAGAATTTATTCTTTATCAGGTCCACAAAAGGACTCCAAAGGGGCTTGATGACCCATGGGAGATATAGTAGACTGGTATATAGAGACATCTGTCCATTCGGCATGCCCATGTCAGTGAACATCACTACTGATATGGTGTTCACAAGGAAGTATGGTATGCCTTCGGCAAAGTACAGGGTCGGAACCCAGAGCCATGGATTTTTGCTTATATGCTGTTTCATTATTGACAGATATTTATTTCGATGAGAGGACAGATCCCGGATAATAGTGCTGAAGAATATCCTGATAGCCATATCCCTTGGCGGCCATTACTGCTGCTCCTATCTGGCACAGGCCTACGCCATGGCCCCAGCCTCTGCCTTCAAGGGTCACTGTCTCCCCTTCCATCCTTACTTCAAACGCTGAACTTTTCAAATGACTATCCGACAGCAGCCTTCTGATCTCCAGCTCCTTGCCCACCACAAGCGTTCGAAGCGAGCCCTCAATTCTAAGTCTGACAATCCTTCCTGAGGCCCCCCTTTCCAGAGGTTCCATCGATTTGATCTCTCCTATCTTCACACCGGACTTACGTTCGATCAGTTCGGTCAGTTCAGCCTTTGTATATGTCTGCGTCCATCGATAGAAGTCTGTAGTCTCCTGATCATAGTTGTTCAACACCTGACCAAGGATACCCTTGTCAGCAGTATCACAAAAGCTCTCCCCATGAGGGTCATGACCAGCTGTGTCAGGAAGCGGCTGGAGATACGGAATCTGTGTATCTTCCCAGCAGGCATCAAACGATTCCATCACTCCTCCACAACATTTTGAGAAGCGGGCGTCGCATAAATTTCCTTCGTATGTCAGCACCTGACCCCATGTCTCATCGATCACTTTACGCACGACAGTTCCTGTAGCCCTTGTCAGGCCTTGGTAACGCTGGCAGTGGTCGTCGGCACAGACGTCAAAGCAGGCATGATCCTGATGGTCGTACCATCTGACATATTCATGAACATCACCTTCCTCTTTTGCTTCAGGCGAAAACATTTCATCAAGGTTCGATATGAGGGTAGGCACATTGCAGACACCTTCAGGAACCTTTACAGCATGGGGCTTGCGCGCAGAAGCCATCTGTGCCATCACCCACGAGCGGGATATTACGGCATGGGCCTTTAGGAACTCTTCAGAGGCGGTTGCGCTCATTTCAGACGATATCACGCTGAGGAGGTAATCCTCGATTCCTATTACATTGATGGCCGTGAGCATTCCCTTCTCAACGATGATCTTCAGGGCACCGGCAAACTTCTGATCCTCCTGCCTCTCCCAGTGGAAATTCACTCCGATAGTAACTCCATGAAGAACGAATGACGGCTCCGCAAACTGAGTTGAGAGCGTCTGTGCTTCGAAGTACAATTCATCGTACAGAGCACCGTCATATTCAATCTTGCCTTCCCTGAGCGTTGCCTTGCGTCTGCCGGCTCCGTCTGAGAGTATTTCAAAATCTATCTCTTTTGCGGACATTATTCCGACCTGCAAAGTCGGCTGAGTACGGGTGAGGCGGGCAATCAAGCATTCCTCATCTTCTTTTGGCATCGATACCTCCTCGAGCATGTCGCCTAAAAGTTCCGGTGTGATCTTTTTGTATTCTTCCTCTACCGGAACGATGAAGACTCCAGCCATATCGGCACATCCCGGACTCATTGTCAGATGGTCCGGACCTTCACTGAAGTAATGGTGTGACCGGTGGCATTTGCGGAATACGACTATAGAACGAAATTCACCGTCACGCCAATATGTGAAAAGATTTATGCGAGGTTCTGTGTCTCCCTCCTTAGTTCCGGCACAGTCAAGAAGCCTGTAGAACATCTTGGCTGCCGACTTGGCTGTCTCAGCTTTTATCACAAAGATGCCGGAGGTGAACTTTTCGTAGTGATACAGTCTGGCGTCCTGGACTTCCGTAAGATATTTTAGTTCGGCTGTATTGACATCATTTTCAAGAGGCATCAGCCCCATGGGCACGCCCTGAAAATGATGATGATCAGGAGCAGAGGCTCCACAGCACGGACCATTATAGAAGAATGTCTGGTCGGTATATTTTCTGGCGAGGTCCAGCATATCGATGTAGCGGTGCCATATCGACTGGTCCGCGTGTCTGTCCATGGCTATGACAAGATGATCCGGAAAGATAGGGTACGGATTCACCAGGATGTGGTACTTCTTGCCTTTCCGTCCCTCGAACTTAAGCATTATCTGCTCCTGAGGACGGTTTTCACGACACAGAAAGCAACGGCGCCTGGCAATGTCCTCCTTGGTCAGTTTGGCAGCAGAGGAAACCATGCGTGCAGGGTTGAACTGCAGCTTGACCGTGAGGCCGTTGATTTCGACTTCACGCACACGCACATTCTTCAGTGCCCTGAAGTTGTCGCATGCCAACGGCCATCGCGAAAGCTGGTCGCCCACGAATTTCTGTATCTTGCTTTGTTTCATATTATCTCTTTAGATCTCTCGACTTCGCTCGAGATGACAATCTTGCTTCGAGTTCCCAGGTGCGGATGCGGTCCTTGTACAGATTGTTGGCATTTACTTTTTCTACCGCAAGAGCAGCATCAGAATTTCCTTCCCATCGACGGCAGCAATACAGCACGTCATATATACGTCCGATACGGTACTCGCGGCTTATGCGCAGACCTAAGGCATAGTCCTCGCCATAACTTGTGTTCGGAAGATTGATTGTACGGAGAAGTGGGGTCCAAAATGCCCTTGGAGCTCCCAGACCGTTAATTCTGAGTGCATTGTTACGTCCGTTGTCCTCTGTCCATTCGCGATGGTCGATCACTCCCGGAGGTATAGGGTTCATCTGGAAATCGGTCATCTGGTATGTGCCAACAACCATCGCACAGTTCTGCTCATGGAAAGCATTCACGATTTTCTGCAAGGTATCCGGTCCACTGTATACGTCGTCACTGTCCAGCTGAACAGCAAATTCTCCGCACTGTTCATGGTGCACTGCAAGGTTCCAGCATCCTCCGATACCCAGATCATACTTTGCAGGAATCACATGGATCAGGTTATCGTGCTTGGCAGAGAGTTCTGCCAGCAGATCCGTAGTCCCGTCTGTCGAGTGATTATCAACAACAATGACGTTATATGGGAAATCACACTTCTGGCTGAGGGCACTTTCGACGGCATCCTTGACAGTCCTGATTCGGTTGTAAACCGGAATTACGACTGAGGCGGTCACTGTAAATCCTGCATCCCCCTTATCGAAGTCCACGTCCTTGAAAACCGGCGGAAGCCATGCACCGATTCGCTTGAGATGCTCTGTGCACACCTTTTCCATCTCTATCTGCACCGCTCTGTTCTTTGGATCCACATAATCAAACTGCTTCTCACCTGACTTACGGCTGTCTGTCTCGATCTCAGTGTACAGATATTCATTTATGTGGACTATGCGCTTCATTCTCAGACGGAGATCGTAGAGAGCTCCCCATTCATAATCCTCCGCCATATTTCTGACAGCCTTTCTGAATGAGCTGGCTTTGAAGACCAGCACACTGCCGAAATCGAAGTCATCACGAAGGGCACCCTTCTGGCACTCGATGAGCGGGTGTCTATGACGTGTACCGTCTTCCATCAATCTGTAGTGGTCAGCATACAGCATGTCAGCTCCGGTATCCTGAGCTATAGTCAGTATACGGTCCAAGGCGAACATGCCCATTTCCAGGGGCTTGTCCTTGGTATACAGCAGTACGTATTTATGAGATACTGCCTCGGCTATGCTTCTGAGAGTTTCGGTCGTCCTGAGTGACACTCCGGAGAGTATCGTAACGCCCGTAAATGACTGACTTCTGCTGAATGATTCAACTGTTGTGGAAATATCCTCGCCGCTCATGGACGGGATAAAACACTCGATGCTTGACATGGCTACATTTGCTTTTGTATATCAAAGACAAATATAACTATTTTTAGCATTAGAGCAAAGCCAAAAGCTGGCTGCGGATCATCTGGAATTCGGATTCAAAATTAGGAGTAAAGATGCCTTTGCCGATGCCTGAATCAATGTCTGCCAGATCCCACCAGCGGCCCTCGTCTACTTCGTCCAGGTCGGGATGCAGTTCATACGAGCCGATGACTGCAAAGACATTCACCATCTCCCTTTCGATCTGCGATTCGAATTCGTAAGTCTCGATGTGGATTGGATTGAATTCCGAAAAGCCCAGCTCTTCGTACGCCTCACGATAAACAGCTTCGAGGATTGATTCGCCGTACGACACATGTCCACCAACTGCCGTATCCCATTTTCCCGGCTGTATATCCTTGCGCATGGAACGTTTCTGGAGATAAACCCTGCTGTATCGGTCAATGATGTGGATATGAATGACAGGGTGCAGAGGCTTGGCTCCGCTATGACAATATTCCCTGGTAGAGCGTCCTGTCACAAGTCCATTTGGCTCAACCACAGGAAAGAACTCCCCGCCGACAGAATCTGTAACGAAGTTATCAGCTGTCGGAGCAGGCACCTGAGGAGCCATGTCGTATGGATATATGAGCTCTACCATTTGATCAGAATACTATTTCAACTACAAAAGATGATGCATCTTCGACCTTACCCTCAACAAACACATGGGTTCCGTCCTCTTTCTCGACTACAGCCCTATGGAGCGCTACCTTGTCACCGGCCTTGGTCTCATGATTGAAGTTGATGGTAAACTCCTTCACCGGACGCGACGAGGCCATTTCATACTCGACTGCATCCATAGCCCACTGCATGTACATGGCATTGTTCGCATGGGCGTTCATATCGATGTCAGAATAAGCGACATAGTGCTCGGAAACAAGCTCGGCCTCAACATCCTTAGGCATCACAACCTTGTCGGCTGGAGTCTCGATGACATTTTCCGGATTGACAGTTCCTTCCTCCATCAGGCCTGGGTCACGGACCAGACGACGGGTCTCAAGGTTAAGGACAAGCCATGAGGTGGTCGCCTTGACTCTTACATTATCCTGAGAGTCTGTCATGATGAAGTCCCTGAGATAGAAAAGGCGGTTAAGACCCTTATGCCATGTGGTGAGAGTCATGTCCTCGCGCCACTTCGGGGTATCTACAAACTGTATATGCATCCTTGAGATGATCCAGGCTGTGTTGGTCTTGATCAGGTCATCATAGCCGAAGCCAAGATGCACGGCATGGTTTCCCGCAGCCTCCTGCGCATAATTCATGAATGACGCAGGCTTCAAACGCCATGCTGCGTCTGTATCATAACAAGGGATCGTATGTTTCTGTACGTAGGTCTTCATAGTCTTTCTTATTCGTCTTTCGGGTTTTACAATTTATAGTTCAGGATTTCGAGCTCTTCCTTGGTGTACAGTATCGAGTCCAAAAGCTCTGGAGAGATACGGGAAATAATGAAGAATGCAGCGAAAAGGAGAACAGCAATAACAAGCAATATCAGCACGACCTTACCCATACGCTTCCAGAAGCGGCTCTTTGGCTTTGGTTCCTTGACCGGAATTATTTCCGGCACCACAACTGGTTCTGGTTCCGGCTCAGGCTGAGGTTCCTGCTGAGGCTTTGGTTGAGGCTCTGGTTGAGGCTCCACTATAGGAGCCGTTGGAGCGGCCTCTTCAAGTATACTCTTCAAGCCAACGACAGCAGCAGAGACCTCCTCCACTGTCTCCTGATTTGTTTTCAACGATATCGGCTCAAGTCCAAATCCATCAGGGTAGATATCAAGATCCTCATCGGCCACAAAAAAGATATTGTTTTCCTTGGTCGCCCTAAGTCTGCCAAGGCCAGGAAAAACCATGGCCTTCTTGACATGCAGCACAGACTTCAGCTCAAGTACAAAGTCCTTGATGATTCTGTCCGCCATCTCCATCTCGATATTGTTTGACAGAGCATAGAATTTCACCAGCTCGTCACCCTGATCCGGTTTGGATCTGAAATAAAGCCTGCGATATGGCGGATTTATAGTGTAGCCCTTGTCAGAAAATGTCGAAGGGACAAGTTCAGCAACGAAGCATCCCAGTCCCGGAAGGACTACCCTATCATTGTCAAGGATGATTTCCTTGACCATTTTCGACAAAAGATCAATATCCATAAAGCGTAGTTTTTAAGGCAATCTGCCGTGAGCTCCAATAAAACATTGCAAAGATACTATTTTTTCAAAATTTTTGACGAAAAAGTTTGGAGGTAAAGAAAAAATGTCTACCTTTGCAATCCCAAACGATAAAAACAACGTTTGAGACAACAAATTCCCGAATAGCTCAGTTGGTTAGAGCATCTGACTGTTAATCAGAGGGTCCTTGGTTCAAGTCCAAGTTCGGGAGCAGAGAGGATGGCTTAGAGTCATCCTTTTTTCAAAATAAATTCCCGAATAGCTCAGTTGGTTAGAGCATCTGACTGTTAATCAGAGGGTCCTTGGTTCAAGTCCAAGTTCGGGAGCAAAAATACGCCTGGAAAATTTCCCAGGCGTATTTTTTATTTTGTCTGCATCGCATTCGTGTAGATGATTCCGTTATGAGATTCGGGCTTCACTCCCATCTTCTCAAACAGTTCTGTGACTGTCACCAGAGTAAAACCTTTTTCTCTTAGCGCAGGGATCAGCTTTCTGAGAGCCTCCACAGTATTGTCATTACCCTCAAAGTCGTGAAGAAGTATGATATCTCCGTTCTTGACGTTTGCCATTATATCATCATAACGCATCTGAGCCGTACGCTCCGGCACCCAGTCTTCACAACCCAAGCCACAGATGAAGGTATGTCCGATAACCTCATGCATGCTCTGGTTATGATTTATATAAGGCGGGCGGAAAAGCCAAGGGCGTACTCCGACATACTTCTCGATCAGAGCATCAGTACGTTCAATCTCACTTTTCACCTCCTCAGGAGTCAGTTCCGACATGAACGAATGCGTATATGAGTGATTCTGGACCTCGCATCCCATCTTCACAGCCCTTTTCATCTGCTCTGCAGTCGAATCATTGATGTACTGACCTATTACAAAGAATGAAGCCGGAGCATCAAAGGCATCGAGGACATCAAGCATCTGAGGAGTAGTGGTATTGTTCGGACCGTCATCAAAGCTCAAAGCCACATACATGGCAGGCGCCTCGTCCGCCTTCACGCCCGCCTCTGGCTGGGACGGTACAGAAGAAGACGAACCGGATGTTGATGATGATTTACACGAAATCATCATCAACGTTAAAAGAACAAAAGCCAGTTTTTTCATAATTGACCTGCTTGTTAGTTGTTAACCGGAGTCAAGACAAAGTGGAATGTATATTCCTGAGGCACGACAAGGTGTTCGAACAAAGGCCATGAACCCCATGAATCCACACATCCAAGACCCATCTGAACAAGGTCGAAGTTCACCCATGTCTTACCCTCTGAACGCTTGCCCTCGCACGCAAGGTGCTTGAGTTCGAGAGAGTGTGCCTGATTGTTTCCAAGCATACGGACATCAAGCTGTTTCCAATGGAAAGGAAGCGCAGAGCCCGAGAACTTGACATTTGAAGTAATCTGGAGACCTGTTCCGTTATCATCGAGAACTCTCATCCACTTGACCTGAGTCTTTGTTCCAGACTCCTGTGGACGAACATATCCATAATGATACTGGTCCTCGACTCTCTGCACATAGTGTCCCATCAAAGCCGAGCTATTTCTGTCACAGTAGTTTTCAAAAGGGCCCTTACCGAAGTACTCAAGAGTCGAGTACTCACCAGACATAGCGAACTCCATTCCGATTCTGTCGATGAGCTTTCCATTTTCAAGATTTCCTGCATCCTTGAATTCCTCAACAGCCTCGATGGTTCCGTCCGCATAGATATTATAAGTCATGAAGATCTGAGCGAAGTCCTTGATAGGCTCGTATGACAATGTCACAGTATAGCAGCTGTCTGTCTGCGCTACGGCGAAATCAACCACCTTGAACTGCGCTTCTCTCCAATGCTTCATTCTCTTGTCCTGGCCGGCACCGAGGTCGTTCTCAGTTGCTGCACGAGCAAGACATGGTACGAGCGGAGACTCCATCATCTCCTTGCCATCAAGCTTATAGCTGGTAAGCGCACCAACAGAAGCATCAAACACAGCCTCCCAAGAAGACGCTCTGTCAGCCAACACACCGTCAAAATTCATTGTACCTGCAAAAATATGTGAATCCCCATCCTGCTGATATCCTGGAAGACCTGACTCGTTTGCAAATGGTTCCAAAGCAGCCTCATTCAAACAGATCTGATCATATGCAACCTCAGAACCTGAAGAGAGAAGTCCATCAGCACGCTTAAGAACATAACGTACATTAAGATATACATCATGACCGGCCAGATCCATCAGTCCGGCAGCCTCCATAATGTCAGCCTCATTGTAACCGAGTTCCACTTCTTCAGTCTGCTGAGGGGCAACTGCAGGCATGGCGACACAGCCTGTCAGCACTTCAGTTCCATCAACTTCAACAGCCCAATGAAGGATATAGCGGGAAAGATCGATAAAGAAGTTCTCATTATACACGTTGACCTTACCGGCCATTGCTGACTCGGCATCCGCAGTGGTCAGAATCGAACGATATTGATAAGCGACCTCGTATGCATGCGGATGATATGTGCGGTCTGCAGCTATGATACCGTTGCAACAGAATGAGTTGTCTGAAGGGTCATAGTCATTGAAATCACCGCCATATACAAAGACATGGTCTGTTCCTGGTGCATCAGATTCCCACCAGAGCGCCTGATCGACAAAGTCCCAGATAAAGCCGCCCTGGTAGCTAGGATACTTGCGCACAAGGTCCCAATATTCCTTAAGACCTCCTATTGAATTTCCCATCGCGTGTGCATACTCACACTGGATGAAAGGCTTGATTGTGCTTGGATCACGCGACACATACCTCTCACAAGCCGCATGGTCAAAATACATAGGACATGCGATATCGGTTCCCTGGCCGCCTTCCGCCCTTTCATACTGTACAGGACGTGACGAATCCATGCTCTTCACAAGGTCATAACCCATCAGGAAGTTCTTTCCGTGACCTGCCTCGTTTCCAAGGCTCCACACAATGATTGAAGGGTGGTTGAAGTCACGCTGAACCATTCTCTTGATTCTCTCAAGGTGCGCATGAGTGTAATCATCTCTATGAGCAAGTGACTCTTCGCCATAACCCATACCATGTGACTCGACATTTGCCTCATCAACCACATAGATACCATATTTGTCACAGAGCGAGTACCAAAGCGGATCATTAGGATAGTGACATGTTCTGACAGCGTTTATGTTCATCTGCTTCATCAGAAGAATATCCTGGATCATGTCAGCCTCTGAAACTACATATCCCTTATACGGGTTCATTTCATGACGGTTGGCGCCCTTGATAAGCACAGGTTTGCCGTTCACCAGCAGCTGAGCATTCTCAATGCGTACGTCTCTGAAACCGATCTGGATTGATGTATTCTCAGTTGCTCCTTTCTTATTATAAGCGGTCACTTTCAGCGTATAAAGCCATGGAGACTCAGCAGACCACTGCTTTACTGAAGGGACCTGAAGAGAAGTCTGTGCGATCTTCTTGGCCGCATTCACCTTAGTGGAAGCCACTGACTTGCCGAATGGATCGAGAATCTCGAACTCCACAGAAGTCACATTCTTCGATACCTCAGCATAAAGTGATGCTTTTCCTTCCGAGTCAGCAACGACTCTGATATCTTCAATTCTATCTTTTTCGCGTGAGAAGATATAGGTATCACGGGCAAGTCCACTCATTCTCCAGAAATCCTGGTCCTCAAGATAAGTTCCATCACACCAACGGAAGATCTCCAATGCAATGAGATTCTCACCAGTCTTCACATATTTGGTAATGTTGAAGCGTGCCTCAAGCTTACTATCCTCGCTGTAGCCGACCTCTTTTCCATTGACCCACACACGAACGTTTGAAGTGGCCGAACCGATATGGAGAAATATATCCTTTCCCTTCCACTCCTGGCCAAGATCAAATGTTCTGCGATACTGTCCTACATAATTTCTTTCAGTCGGCGTGTATGGAGGGTTGGTGTCGAAATTGCCGCACCATGCATATCCGACATTCTTATACACAGGATCTCCATAGCCATGCAGTTCCCACATACCTGGAACAGGCATATTGTCCCACTGGCTGTCAGAATATTCCGACTTATAAAAATCCAGAGGACGAGAGTCCGGGGTCTGATTCCAGTTAAACTTCCACACGCCGTTAAGAGACAGTTTCAAGCCGTCAGTCTCAAATGTCGTCGTCATAGGTTCACGGTTCTCCTGAACCAGACCAGGATCCTGCCATGCAGGCATCTTGGTTTCACGCGCCTGAGCAACACATATAGCAGCTCCGGCAGCAAGAATAGATAAGGTAAGCCTTAGTTTCATATATTAATATTTAGTTAGATTCTTTCAATATCAGAGGTCTTTATCCAGCCCTGGCGTCCGTCTGCAATGGATATGTTCGTCCAGCCGTCCATACTCTCCAAAACTGTCACCTTGGTACCTTCATGAAGCCTGAACAAGTCTGTTGAGTTATCGGAAGTAGGAGAGCTCTTTACCGGAGATTCCCTCTTCATCACCACAGCCTCATTGTGTGAAAGCAGGCTATCCTTCTGCCATATTGAGAATGACAGAGATGCCACCATCAGGATCAACGCCAGTATTCCGGTGAAGAAACCCACTCTTCTCCACACTATCGATGGAGACAATGCAAACACCAGTAAAAGCCCCAATGTAATGCCCAGCATGACGATAAATACAACAGCCCAGGCATCCGAGCCCATCAACTGCGACATATTCCTGAACCATTCCTTAAGGAAGAACTCCGGAACCGGCTCGATATTGTCCTTCAGACGTTCATTTACAATCGCCAGATTATATTCGGCGTCTTCGAAAGAAGGATCTATCTTCAATGCACGCTCATAATAAAGTACAGCCTCTGCATTCTCCCCTGCCTTGAACCATGCGTTACCCAGGTTATAATACAGTTCAGCCGATTCCAGATCCATATCAGAGATTGCCTCATAGGCCTCAACAGCCTCTGACCATCGTCCATCAGCGTATGCAGAATTAGCTGCATTCCAAAGCGAGTCCGCTCGTGATAGATCAGCAGCATTTGCTCCAAATGAGCACAGCATCAGAAGCACAACCGCCATAACTCTGCCGCCGCCTATCTTTCTTGTCTTCATACTTGAATCTATTGATGATATAACTTCAACCGCCTTTTCATAATCAGAAACCATGGCCTGGTTTCCTGAGCTCGGAGCATATCTCGCATATTCACAGGAATCAAGAACCTCCATGAGTTCCACGACATAGGTCTCCAACACACCATTATGCAGAAGAACTTCTGACATCTTGTCTTTTGACAGATCTGAGACAGGCATATTCAGCTTATCGGACATATAACCCAGCAAAGCCTTATGCAGCTCGGCATAGAATTCAGAATATTCATTCTTCTTAAGCAGACTTCCTGCAAAACGAAGCCTCTTCAAGGCCATCTTTGTAGCCTTCCTGTTCTTTGAACCTACAACATCAGCCTTCCTTGCGGCAATCTTCCTCAATACCGCCCACGCAGTAAGCGCAATGGTGACAAGAATCCATACCAGCACCCAAAACATTACAGAGCCGATGAAGAAAACACCCTTTTCCTCAAATCCAGAACTCTTGGTGGAGATATATCTGATATCTGTACCTGTACTCTTCACATCGCTTTTAGAGGGCCTTGACACTACTACGGCATCATCAGCATAGTCGCTGCCCTCTACGACTTCAAGGGGCAATGCACCGACATCAATGGTCACATATCTGCGCTGATCAATGTCATAATATGTATATTTGATCGGCCCGATTTCAAACTCTCCTGCGCTGCGAGGAATAAACGGATATTCATATATCTTGGTGCCAGAAAGACCGTTTGAAGCCACTGTACCTGTAATCTTAGGATCATACGCCTCCATTTCCGAAGGAAGGATGATCTTTGGTACCTCAAGCAACGATATGTTTCCTCTTCCGCTGACCTTAATAACCAAAGACGCGGCCTTGTGAGCCTCAAGGCTGTCAGGGGTAAGGGCAGCATCCACTGAGAACACACCTACACCACCGGCGAACGAATCCGGAGCTCCAGCAGGCAGAGGCTTGACATTGACCACAACAGGATTGGTCATCACTTTCTTGCGAACTCTTGCATATTCATCAAAGAAGCCGTCAAACATGCTCCCGCCGCCTGAGGACACCTTCACATTCACAAGGCACACCAACTCTGCAGGAGCTATCTCGATCTTGCCTGAGCGCTGAGGGATAAGGGCATATTCGCGCAAAACTGCAGAATTATATATCTGGCCGTCATACGATTCCCTGACAAACTGAATATTTGACGGAACCAAAGTCTCCTGACTCCAGAATCCGTCGAAATCAGGAAAGTCTGCACCCTCAAAACCTGCAATATCAGCTCTCTGGTATAGCTTCAGGACAGCCTTTATAGGTTCACCTACTACAACATTCGTCTTATCCAGAGAGAGAACCATGAATACTTCCTGTCCTGAGTTTGCCGAAGGGGCACTCTGAGCAGATGTCTCCTCGCCATTTACCACCTCGACATTTGCAGATGAAGAGAAAATTTCCTTTCCCCCTACCACAGCCCTTGCCTTGGGAAGAGTGAACTTGCCGACCTTTATCGGTCGAAGGATATACGAATACGTAGTCTGAGAAGATTCAGTACGCTTGCCATTAATGATCTGCATACTGCTGGAGCGCCCCTGCTGAGGTCCCCAGAGCAGATTGAAGTCATTGCCGGGCTCCCAAGTAAACTCTGACGGGCTCTGGCCTTCAATGACAAAAGCTACCGTAAACTGTTCATCCAATGAGACAACATTATGGGTCTGCACCTGTATGCTGGTCTGGGCTGACGCCATAATTGACATCAGCCCTATAAACATCATCAATATAATTCTTCTCATATCCTCTTTTACCAGTTCTTTTCCTTCTGTTTTGACTTCAAGGCTGCTGCCTTCTTCTTCTCTACCTTATCCTGAGTCTCGCGCTCCTTCGCCTGCATCGCCTGCAGAATCTGCTGAGCAGCCTGTTCGCTTATCTTGGACTCCGGCTGCTGCCCCTGACCATTCTGTCCCTGCTGATCTTGATCATCCTGTCCCTGGTTCTGGTTCTGATCCTGGTCTCCCTGATCCTTATTCTGTTGATCCTGCTGGTCCTGATCCTGTTGATCTTTATTCTGATCCTGTTGATTCTGATCCTGTTGATCCTGTTGATCCTGTTGGTTCTGCTGGTTTTGATTCTGCTGTTGCTGGTCCTTCTTAAGATGCTCCTTGGCATAGATATAATTTTCACGAGCCTTCATGTCCTCCGGATCAAGGAGCAGACATTTCTTGAATTCATCCACAGCGCTTTGCCAGTCCTTCATATCCATCCCTATGACGCCTCGGTTGAAATGATAATCGAACTCATATTCTGTTCCGGCAACAGCATCCGCTATCTCATCAAGATATTTAAGCGACAGAGAGTCCAGATGGGCATTTTTCGTCGAATCACGCCTGTCACTATGAAGCACATAAGCCTTATTATACAGAAGTGCCAATGAGTCAGCACCGTCACTAACCAGAGCCTTGTCATAATGCTTGATGGCCTTTTCATATTGACCATCAGCAAAAGCACGGCCTGCTCTTCTGTTTTCTCTTCTATATACCTGAGCTGAGGCATCAGTAAAATCTACCAAAGCCAGCGCAAATATCATCATCAAATATATTACAGATCTCTTCATCACCTACCTCTTGAACAAATGCAACTTTGAACGGCGGTCCCCCACCAGCATCTGGATGACAAGGAACAACAGCGCCACTCCAAGGAAATACATATACAACTCCTCGTACTCCTCATATGTGACAGTCGTCATCACCTCATCCTCCATCTTCTGGATTTCATCTATGATCGGCTCCAGTCCGAACTCCACATTGCTGGAGTGTACAAAAACTCCATTTCCAGCATCGGCGATCTTCTGCAGAGTCTTGTCGTCAAGTCTTGTCACGACGTTGTTTCCTTCAGCATCGGTGATATAGCCGCCATCCGGAAGCGGAATGAACTTGCCCTCCAGAGAACCGACTCCGATGGTAAACACTCTCACTCCCATCTCCGCAGCTCTTTTCGCGGATGAAACAGGATCATCTTCATGATTCTCACCGTCTGTTATGACTATTATCGCCCTACTCTTGTCACTCTCTTCGCTGAAGCTTCTGACTCCCAGATCGATTGCCGATCCTATGGCTGTGCCCTGAACTGGCACTGAACCGGTAGAGATCGAATTCAGGAACATCTTTGCAGATATATAGTCTGAAGTCATAGGTATCTGCACAAATGAATCTCCTGCAAAGACAATCAGTCCGATGCGGTCATCCTTGAGTTTATCAGTCACGCGCGATATCGCCATCTTTGCACGCTCCAGACGGTTCGGAGAATAATCCTCCGCAAGCATTGAATTAGAGACATCAAGAGCTATGATGACTTCGGCACCCTTTACCTGCTGCTCCTTCAGCCTCACGCCTCGCTGCGGGCGTGACATGGCCAGCACGACAAAACAAAAGGCTATGGCAAACATAGACAACCTCAGCCATACCTTGCCGCGGGCATAAGACGGCATCAGGGAGTTCACCAGCGCCTCATCACCAAAACGACGGATTCTCCTGCGCCTGAGTTTCAGCATCAAGGCCTGCACCACAAAGAAAACAGGCACAAGCGACAAAAGCCAAAGATATTGTGGATATAATAACGTCATGGCATTCTTCTAATTACAAACCAGTCAAGAAGCAGTTCGGCCATCAATGCAGCCAAAGCCCACAGTACATACATCAGGAAAAGTTCCTCGTATGTAACCACATTGGTGACGGTAGTACGTCCTGTCTCCATCTGATTGATTTCGTTATAAATTTCAGCTAGGGATGTATTGTCCGTCGCACGGAAATATTTCCCACCAGTAGCTTGAGAGATGTCCTTCAAAAGGGGCTCATCTATCTCGACCTCCACATCCTGCAGCTGCACGCCCCATGGAGTCATGACCGGATACTTGGCCATTCCCTCCTTACCCACACCAATGGTGTAGACCTTTATTCCATATTGCTTGGCTATTTCTGTAGCCATCTGGGGAGCCACCTCACCGCTGTTGTTCACTCCATCTGTCAGGAGTATCACAACGCGGCTCTTGGCATCTGATTCTGTAAGTCTTGCAACGGCAGTCGCCAAACCGTTTCCGATAGCCGTACCATCATCGATTATACCTGTAGACACCTCGTTCATAAGATTCACAAGAGTCCTCTTGTCGGTAGTAAGCGGACACTGGGTAAAGCTTTCACCGGCAAATACTACTATACCGACCCTATCTGACTTACGCTGCGAAATGAACTCTACGGCAATATCCTTAGAGGCATTTATCCTATCAGGGTAAAGGTCACGGGCGAGCATACTGGTCGACACGTCCATTGCAAGAACGATGTCAATACCCTCCGCATCCACATTTGTCGTTTCCTCTGACATACGAGGTCTGGCCAATGCAATGATGACCAATACAATGGCTGCAAGGCGGAACAGAAACGGCAGATGACGGAGCCATGCCATGAAAGGGGTGCCGCCCAACTTCCATGGAACAGACGTCGAAACCCTGAGATGCGGATGTCTCTGGGCCAGTTCAAGCCATATATAATGAACTACCAGCAGCGCCGGTATGACTAGAAGCCATAAAAGTCCTGGATATTCAAGATACATTTCCCAATCTCCTATTTATTCTTTTCCTCAGGTACAATAAGCTCGGCCTGATAGGTCTCTGTCACAAAGCGTACAGCCTTAGGTACTGCAGATGCGTTATCCTCATCGGGAGCGACATACTTTGCAAACTTGACAAAGTCGGCTGTATGGAACAGATCCTTTATCTCGGCTATATCCTTTTCGGCAAGCACCTCGACCTTCTCCATCTCACGGAACAACTCAGCCGAAGTCATCTCCATTGCACTTATGCCATATTTCCTGGAGATGTATTCCCTGAGAACGTCAGTAACTCCTGTATAGAAATCCTTCTGCTTCTCAGGCACCCACAGTGCGTTACTTCTATAACCGTCCAGCTTTTTAAGTGCAACGATATGCGCCGGCTCACGGATAACAGACTTCTTAGGCAGATCCCTGCGCTGAGATATCTGTCTGATGCATAGGCCGGCTATAATGAAGACAATGATCCACTTGGCAAGAAGCAGCCACGGCAGCATCGCAATGAAGGAGAACCATATCTCGTTGATAGTATACATCAGTTCCTCCCATGTAAAAGGTGTCTCAACAAGGCCCTTCATCGGATGAGGCTGAAATGTAGCTGTATCGATCGGCATTGTCTTGACCTCAAACTCCATAGGATCAAAGAACACGGTATCAATCCTGCCCGACGGGAAGACTCGGCCTATGATGATCGGAGGAAGCTTATACTCTCCCTCTTCAAAAGCAGCGACTCTGATGGTAGCCTCCACGTCAATCAGGTCCGGCTTTCCTGCACCCTGGCTTCTTCTGGCAACCACCTCGGTCTGCCAGTCACTGACCAGTTCCATGGACGATTCTGCAAGACTTGGAAAACCAAGGATGGTTCCATCCTCAAGGCCTTCCATCCTGAATCCATACTCCAACTGATCTCCAACCAGAATCGAATCCCTTTTCTGAAGATGCCTTAGAAATTCTCCCTTCTCATGTCCCCACCTGTCACGCGGTATTCCGGCCGTATCTACAGCAACGGCCTGCGCACCAGCCTGCAGGCAGAAAGTGCACAACAATGGGAAGATCAAATATATCAATGCCTTACGCATACATTACTATCTGTTTTTAAACAAAGTCATCAAGCCCTTGACATAGTCCTCATCAAGAGCGATGGAAACCTTGTCAACATTATATTTCATAAACAGCTTTCCTGCTGACGCCTCAACATTTCTGAACCAATCCTCATAGGCGCGTCTCATCTTTTTAGATGATGTGTTCACCCACGCAGAGTCTCCTGTCTCGGAATCCTTGATGTGAATCATACCCACAGACGGCAGACTGCGCTCACGAGGATCATAAACTTCAATTACAGAAAGGTCATGTCTGTTCACAGCCACCTTCAGGGCCTCCTCGTAATTTGGATTACCCTCTTTGTCAACATCCAGCATATCAGACAGAAGGAATGCCGCACACTTCTTCTTGATTGCATTTGTGAGATACCTCAAGGCTTCTGATATGTCGGTTCCGTCCGTCGTAGGCTCGAACTCAATGATCTCACGGATAATATGCAGGAGATGGCTGCGTCCCTTTTTAGGAGGAATGAACTTCTCCACCTTATCGCTGAAGAACAGCGCCCCGACCTTATCATTGTTGATCAGAGCCGAAAAGGCAAGGACTGCCGCAATCTCAGCCAGCACATCCTTTCTGCTGGCTCCTGTCGTTCCAAAAAGTCGCGAACGGCTCACGTCCACCAGCAGGACCACTGTCAACTCACGCTCCTCCTCAAAGACCTTGACATAGGGTGCACGCAGACGGGCGGTGACATTCCAGTCCATATTGCGGACGTCATCTCCGTACTGATACTCACGCACCTCGCTGAACACCATACCACGACCCTTGAAGGCCGAGTGGTACTCGCCCGCAAAGATCTGATGGGACAGTGTCCTTGTCTTGATCTCTATCTTCCTGACCTTCTTTAACAGGTCGTTTGCTGTCAAATCATCCATTATGGAACTTCTACTGCGTTGATGATTTCAGAAATAATCTGGTCTGTGGTGATGTTCTCAGCCTCCGCCTCGTATGTAAGGCCGATACGGTGGCGAAGCACCTCAAAGCACACTGCGCGGACGTCCTCAGGAATCACATAGCCCCTTCTCTTGATAAAGGCATAAGCCTTCGATGCAGCTGCAAGCGAGATACTTGCACGAGGCGACGCACCGTAAGAGATGTAGTTAGCGATCTTTCCGAGATTATATTCATCCGGAGTACGGGTTGCATACACCAGGTCAACGATATATCTCTCGATCTTTTCGTCCATATATACCTCCTTCACCACCTCGCGTGCCCTGACGATATCCTCAGGCTTGATCACAGCCTCAGCCTTAGGGAACTCACCAAGGTTATTCATACGCACGATCTGACGCTCCTCTTCCCTCTTAGGATATGTTACCACAACCTTAAGCATGAAACGGTCAAGCTGGGCTTCCGGAAGCGGATATGTACCCTCCTGCTCGATAGGGTTCTGAGTTGCCATGACCAGGAAAGGCTGAGGAAGTTTGAATGTCTCCTCACCGATTGTCACCTGACGCTCCTGCATGGCCTCAAGAAGAGCAGACTGCACCTTTGCAGGCGAACGGTTGATCTCGTCAGCCAACACAAAATTAGCGAAAACCGGGCCTTTCTTAATCTGGAACTGCTCTGTTTTCTGAGAGTAGATCAGAGTACCGAGCAAGTCCGCAGGAAGAAGGTCCGGAGTAAACTGGATGCGGTTGAACTTTGCATCCACCGCCTGTGCGAGTGTATTGATAGCCAGAGTCTTTGCAAGTCCTGGCACTCCCTCGAGGAGGATATGTCCATTAGCAAGAAGACCGATCAAAAGGTTCTCTACAAGCTGTTTCTGACCGACGATGACTTTATTCATCTCCATCGTCAAGATATCCACAAACGAACTTTCCTTCTGAATGCGGTCGTTCAGTTCTTTTATGTTTACGCTCTCCATAAATATGATTTATTTTTGATATTTTTGCATTTTAAAACTTACAAAGTTACTAAAATATATTCAAATATGCGATATAAAATCAGGCTCTCATACGACGGCAGCGCCTTTTGCGGCTGGCAGATACAGAACAATGCGGTAACTGTCCAGGGCGAACTGCAGAGCGCTCTTGAAAAATTGGCAGGAATCCCGGTTCCAGTCACAGGAGCCGGGCGCACCGACACCGAGGTGAATTCCATCAACTACATCGCTCACTTCGACCTTCCTGACATAGTCAGAATCGAAGCAGATCAGTTTTGCTACAAATTAAATGCCATCCTGCCAAAAACCGTCTGCATTCATGAAGTTTCATCATGTCCCGACGTGTTCCATGCAAGGTTTGACGCAAGGGAAAGAGAGTACAGATATTTCATTCATTTCTGCAAGGATCCGTTTGCCGAAAAGTTCTCATACAGAATGAGGAATCAACTGAACATCAATAAGATGAATGAGGCCGCACAACTGATGCTCGGCGAGCACGACTTCAGTTGTTTCGAGAAGGTCGGAGGCAACAATTCCACTTCAATCTGCACTGTCACACACGCAGGATGGGAAGTATACAGACCTCAGCATTGCGAGATGCTTGGGTACCCATATACCGAGGGAGACTATCTTGTTTTCACGGTAAAGGCAAACAGGTTTCTGAGAAACATGGTCCGAGCGATGGTAGGCTCACTGATTGAGGTCGGACGAAGCAAGCAGGAGCCCGCATGGATAGCCTCACTGATCGAGTCCGGATCACGTTCAGAAGCAGGAATGTCCGTACCGGGCAAAGCTTTATTCTTCTGTGGAGTCTCCTACGGAGAAAGCGACAAATAAATTTCTTAATTACTGATTTTTTGACTACTTTTGCGGTTTTGTGCGCAATTGCAATTTATTGAAACAATAAAAGAACTATAAAACTATGCTTTTTCAACTTTTACAGGCAGTTCCGGACTCTCTCGCTAGAGCAGCAGAGGCACCGGCAGTACCGGCAGAACAGACACTGAGCCTCCTTGACCTGGCAACCAAAGGAGGATGGCTCATGATTGTGCTTCTACTCCTTTCCATCATTGCCATCTACATCTTCGGAAGCAAGTGGTGGATGATCCACAAGGCAAGCAAGGTGGACAGAAACTTCATCAAGAACATCCGCGCCCTCATTCATGACGGCAAGACAAAGTCTGCTGTCGAGCTCTGCAGAAAGTATGACACTCCTACCGCAAGACTGGTGGAAAAGGGTATCGAAAGAATCGGAAGACCGCTCGAGGACATCCAGGCTGCAGTTGAAAACATGGGTAACGTCGAGGTAGCAAGACTTGAGAAGGGTCTCCCTATGCTTGCAACCATCGCCGGTGGCGCCCCAATGATCGGATTCCTCGGAACAGTAACTGGTATGATCCAGGCTTTCTTCGAGATGGCCAACGCAGGTAACAACATCGACATCACTCTCCTTTCCGGAGGTATTTATGAGGCGATGATAACTACTGTAGGCGGTCTCTTCGTGGGTATCATCGCATACTTCGGATACAACTACCTCACATCACAGATTTCAAACCTCGTGTTCAAGATGGAGAATGCAACAATCGCATTCATCGACATGCTTCACGAGCCAGCAGAAGAGTAAGAAATGGCAATCAGAAGAACAACCAAGATAGATTCAAGCTTCTCGATGTCTTCAATGACAGACATCGTGTTCCTGCTTCTTATCTTCTTCCTGGTGACCTCTACGCTCATCAACCCCAATGCATTGAAACTGCTGCTTCCTAAGAGTACTGGCCAGGTTTCTGCTAAAGCTACAGTCAGCGTTTCGATCAAGGACTGGAGCAATGGTCAGGGTACAGGTCCATACACATTCCATATCAATGGTGAGGAGACAGCGATTGATTTCAGCGAAGTTGAGGGTGCAGTAGTAAGTCTCCTGCAGGAGGAAGAGGACCCAACATTCTCAATCTATGCAGATGAGAGCGTACCGGTAGGACAGGTAGTTCAGATAATGAACATCGCGAAGAGAAATCATTACAAGGTAATCATGGCGACATCGCCTGAATAGGATAATGGAGAAGTACTTAAGAGAAAGGGAAAAGCAGCAGCGCAATTCCAGGGTGACAGGAGTCGCTCTGGTTGTTGTGTTATATACCGCCCTTGTACTCGTGCTTTATATCAATGGATTCACTTACCTGGACCCTCCACCACCGGACGAATCACCGATAACACTGGATTTCTCTGAGCTGGAAGAGGAAAGGATCAAGCCTAAGCAGCAGTGGAACGGAACGAGACCTACCGTCGAGGAGCCGGATCCTACCAGACAGACAGAACTGGTCCAGCACTCAGAAGCGCCGGTAAAGGGCAGCAAGGAGAACCTTGCTCAGGCTTCCACAGTAGACGACTTCGGAGACGTGGAGACACCGGAGCCACCACGCGAAGAGCCTATCAACAAGAAGGCCTTGTTCTCTTCGGCACAAAACTTTGCAGACAAGGACACGCTTGCTCCTCAGACATCGTCTGAGCCAAGTTATAACCTCCAGCCAGGTCACGCTTCCGGAAACATCAAGGAAGGCAACCAAAGCGGGGCTCCTAATGCAAAGCTTGCCGGCAGATCGGTTATCGGAGCTATCCCAAGTCCGACATACGCTGTGACCGAATCAGGAAAGGTCGTAGTAAGGATCAAGGTTGACAGAAACGGAACTGTAGTTGATGCTCAGCCGGGAGACGCGGGAACAAACTTCACGAATGCGGCCGCATGGGAGGCAGCAAAAAAGGCCGCCCTCAAGACTCAGTTCAACATGAAGGCAGACGCTCCGGAATTCCAGTACGGAGCCATTACATACATTTTCAACATTACGCAATAACACCGGGAGACACCCGGATTGAAACATAAAAGCTGGCGTGAGCCAGGAATATTAACTTAATTAAATGCCGAAAGGCGCAAGACAAATGGAATTTAACAGAAGAGGCGGCAATGGCCGCAGAGACGGCCGTAGAGATTACGGCACAAGAAACAGCTCTGACAGAAGACCGTCAGGCGAAGGCAGAACATTCGGAAGCGACCGTCCAAGAAGGTCGTTTGGAGAGGGCGGAGATCGTCCTAGAAGAACGTTCGGAGACAACACTGAAAGAAGAAGCTTCGGCGGTGACCGTCCAAGAAGAAGCTTTGGAGAAAACTCAGAGAGAAGAAGCTTTGGAGGAGATCGTCCAAGAAGAAGCTTCGGTGAAAATTCAGAGAGAAGAAGCTTCGGCAGCGACCGTGCAAGAAGATCATTCGGAGAGAACACTGAAAGAAGAACATTCGGAGAAGATCGTCCAAGAAGAAGCTTTGGTGAGAACACCGAAAGAAGAAGCTTTGGCGGAAGGAAGCCAGCTGCCGGCGGCAGAGGTGGATTCAATCCTGCAAAGAAGAGCTTCTACAAGAAGGATTTCAACTATTTCCGTGACGAGGACGAAAGCGGCATCAACAAGATGATCAGCAGAAGACCTCAGCTTGACAACGAAAGATATTCAGACAACGACACAGTTGCAGTTCCGATCAAGGAGGAGGTACGTCTGAACAAGTTCATCGCAAACTCAGGCGTATGTTCGAGAAGAGAGGCTGATAACTTCATCCTTGCAGGTGTCGTAACAGTAAACGGCGAGGTTGTCACTGAGCTCGGAACAAAGGTAAACATCAACACAGACGACATCCGTTTCAACGGCGAGCGTCTCAAGGGCGAGAACAAGGTATACATCGTGATGAACAAGCCTAAGGGCTATGTCACCACAGCCAGCGATCCTCATTCAGACAAGACCGTCATGGATCTCCTCAAGGGATGCCCTACAAGAGTATTCCCTGTAGGTCGCCTTGACAAGAACACTACCGGAGTCCTCATGTTCACAAACGACGGCGAGATCGCTGAAAAGCTCACTCACCCTTCATACGACAAGAAGAAGATCTATCAGGTTTCACTCGACAGCAAGCTCAAGCAGGAGGACTACGACAAGATCCTCAGCGGAGTTGAACTTTCTGACGGCGTCATCGCAGCTGACGAACTCGAATACATCGAGGCTGACGACCACCGCAAGCTCGGAATCGAGATCCACTCAGGAAAGAACCGCATCGTAAGACGTATCTTCGAGTCTCTCGGCTACGAGGTCAAGGCACTCGACAGAGTTTACTTCGCAGGTCTTACAAAGAAGGGTCTTAAGAGAGGTGAGTGGAGATATCTTTCAGAGGGAGAGACCAACCTTCTCAGAATGGGAGCATACCTATAATATATATGGGAGAAACAAACAAAAAGCATCGTGCGGGATTTGTCAACATCATCGGTAATCCGAATGTTGGCAAATCTACGCTTATGAATGCCCTCGTAGGCGAAAAGCTGTCCATCGTAACAGCAAAGGCACAGACCACAAGGCACAGGATCATGGGTATTGTCAATGGTGACGATTATCAGATCGTATATTCTGACACTCCCGGTATCCTTAAGCCAAACTACAGACTCCAGCAGAGCATGATGAACTTCGTGGAGACTGCAATCGGAGACGCCGACATCATCCTTTATGTGACTGACACCATCGAAAAGGGAGACAAGAACGAGGAGTGGATCTCGAAGCTGAAGAACATCCAGTGTCCTATCATTCTTGTGATCAACAAGATAGATATCAGCAACCAGTCACAGGTTCTTGAGCTTATGAACTGGTGGAAGGAGCAGCTTCCTAAGGCAATCATATTCCCTGCATCAGCACAGGAGAAATTCAACCTTGACAATATCTTCGACGCTATCGTAGGCAATCTGCCGACTGCTCCTGCATGGTATGACAAGGATGTCTTTACAGACAAGAACCTCCGCTTCTTCGCATCAGAGATTGTGCGCGAAAAGATCTTCCTCAACTACAAGGAGGAGATCCCATACAGTTGCGAAGTTGTGGTGGAAGAGTTCAAGGAAGGAGAAGAGAGATACGACATCAGGGCTGTCATCTATGTGATGAGAGACACCCAGAAAGGCATCATCATCGGCAAGGGAGGTCAGTCGCTCAAGAAGGTAGGCACCCAGGCACGCATCGATATGGAGGATTTCTTCCAGAAGAAAGTGTTCCTCAGCCTTTACGTGAAAGTTGACGAAGACTGGAGGGAGAGCAAGAAGGAACTTAGAAAATTCGGTTACGAATATTAAAAACAAGAATTAGTATATGAGCATTGAGGAGATCGAGCTTCCTGAAGATCCTCAGGAGGAGATGAACGAGAATAATGAGGAAGAGGCCGTGGAAACGGCTCCGGGCAAGTTTGACAAACTGCTTGGCGAAAACAGCCGTAAGTTCAAGCTTTCCGGAATGTTCAAGGACTGGTTCCTTGACTATTCGTCGTATGTAATCCTGTACAGAGCAGTGCCGCACATCGTGGACGGCATGAAGCCGGTGCAGAGACGTGTGCTGCATGCTATGTGGCGCATTGACGACGGAAGGTACACCAAGGTTGCGAACATCGTCGGACAGGCCATGCAGTACCATCCGCATGGCGACCAGTCTATCCTCGGAGCACTCGTACAGCTGGGTCAGAAGAATTATCTGATCGACTGTCAGGGTAACTGGGGTAACATCCTTACTGGTGACTCTAATGCAGCACCACGTTATATCGAGGCCCGACTCACAAAGTTCGCCAAAGAAGTTGTCTTCAATCCTAAGACGACAAACTGGATGACATCTTACGACGGACGTAACCAGGAACCGGTGGAGCTGCCTATCAAGTTCCCTCTCCTGCTTGCGCAGGGAGCCGAAGGTATCGCAGTTGGTCTCGCATCAAAGATTCTACCTCATAACTTCAACGAGCTCATTGACGCATCGATCGCACACCTCCAGGGCAAGGACTTCGAGTTATATCCAGACTTCCCTACCGGAGGTTATGCCGATTGCACCAAATACATGAAGGGTCAGCGTGGAGGAGTTGTCAAGGTACGTGCAAAGATCGAGAAGATAGACAAGAACACTCTGTCTATCAACGAGATCCCATACGGAAAGACTACTCATATCATCATTGACTCTATCCTTAAGGCCAAGGACAAGGGCAAGATCAAGATCAAGAAGATCGACGACCTTACAACAGACAAGGCCAACATCCTGATACACCTTCCGAATGACGTCTCACCGGACAAGACCATTGATGCGCTCTACGCATTTACCGACTGCGAGGTTTCGATTTCGCCGAACACCTGCGTGATCGTAGACCATAAGCCTCAGTTCCTGAGCGTGGATGACGTGCTGCGCTATAGCACAGACCACACAAAGTCGCTTCTCGGTCAGGAGCTTCAGATAAGACTCGATGAACTCGAGAACGACTGGCACTACAGCTCCCTTGAGAAGATCTTCTTCGAGAACAAGGTATATAAGATTCTCGAGGGTGACGCGAAGACTTGGGAGGCTCAGTTGGACGAGGTGTTTGCCAAGATGCTCGAATACCAGCACCTTCTCAAAAGGGAGATCGTGATGGAGGACATCCATAAGCTCGTTGAAAAGCCTGTCAGAAAGATTTCGAAGTTCGACACAAAGGCTGTTGACGAGAAGCTTCGTGGCATCGAGGATGAAATGGACGAGGTGAAGAACCACCTTGAACACCTTACAGAGTTCACTATCAACTACTTCAAGAATCTCAAGAAGAAATACGGCAAGGACTACCCTCGCTTGACTGAGCTGACAGGATTCGAGTCCATTGCTGTAACCAAGGTAGTGAGCAACAACGCCAAGCTTTATGCAAACAAGGCTGAAGGCTTCGTGGGAATCGCTCTCAAGAAAGAGGACAACGCAGAGTTCATCTGCGACTGTTCGGATCTTTCCGAGATCATCGTCATCCACAAGACAGGTAAGTATGTTGTGACCAAGGTTTCAGAAAAGGCATTCTTCGGAAAAGATATTCTCTACGTCGGTCTGTTCGACAGAAACGACCAGAGAACAATTTACAATGTGATCTATCGCGAGGGCAAGACTTCGGTAAGCTACGCCAAGAGATTTGCCGTTACCAGCGTAACCCGTGACAAGGAGTATGACATAACTCAGGGAACACCTGGCTCGGAACTTCTTTGGTTTACAGTCAACCACAACGGTGAGGCTGAGACAGTCAAGATATACTTCCGCCAGAGGGCGAAGCTCAAGAAGCTCATCGATGAGTATGACTTCTCTCAGCTTCTGATCAAGGGCCGTGCTTCGAGAGGTAATCTCGTGTCAAAGAACCCTATCCAGAAGATTCAGCTCAAGTCCAAGGGAGTTTCGACTATCGGAGGAAAGGACATCTGGTTTGACGAAGACATCCAGAGACTCAATGAGGACGGACGCGGTCTGCACCTGGGTCAGTTCAATACGGGTGATCACATCCTGGCCATCTTCAAGGACGGTACATATTACACGACTTCATTCGACCTCAGCAACAGATATCAGGGAGACCTTCTCAAGATCGAGAAACTGGATGTGAACAAGACATATACTGCTCTCTATTATGACAAGGGCGTGGCTTCGTTCTATGTGAAGAGATTCTCGTTTGATGTGAGCGACAATACTGCCGTAAGCTTCATTTCTGAGGCAAAGGGTTCATATCTGGTAGAGATCAGCGATGACAAGCATCCTCAGTTCGAGATCACATTCGGCGGAAAGCACGAGCATAGAGAGGCTGAGTGCGTTGATGCAGAGGAGTTTATCGGAAAGAAGGGTGTGCAGGCAAAGGGTAAAAAAGTGAGCGCAATGGATGTAAAGTCCGTGAAGTTCATAGAGCCGCTGCACAAGCCTGAGGATGACGTCCAGCCGGAAGTCTCGGAGGCAGAGAATCTGGCAGGAGAGATCGATAACACAGGTGTTGAGGATCCGATCGATCTGGACATTCCGGACGATGATGCACAGCTGACATTGTTCTAAAGAACGGTACGATGGTGCCTAAGTATTCCAGAGGCCCCCTCCCACTGCGTGGGCCCCTCCCCAACCTGCTACCGCAGGCTGTTCGCTGCAAAGGTCCACTGGACCATTTGCAAACCGCTCACGAGGGTGCGAAGATGCCTCTTCCATACAATAGGCACACATCGTAAATAGTACAATCTATATATGATTATATCATTGACAGGATTCATGGGATGCGGCAAGAGCAGCGTCGGTAGGAGACTCTCGCAGCTGCTCTGCTGCCCTTTCATGGACCTGGATGACGTGATCGTTGAGTCTGCAGGACGCAGTATTCCGGAGATCTTTACATCAGAAGGAGAGGCGGCATTCCGTCGGATGGAGCTTGAGACGTTGAAGGAGATCCTATCAACATCGGAGCCAAGGCAATGTGCTCCATTGGCCCCCTCCCACTTCGTGGGCCCCTCCCCAACCTGCTACCGCAGGCTGTTCGCTGCAAAGGTCCACTGGACCATTTGCAAACCGCTCACGAGGGTGCGAAGATGCCAATTCCGCACATCTGCCTTAACTCCTATAGAAAACCTAGACTGTCATCCTGAGTCACCATCCTGTCATCCTGAGCGGAGCGAAGGATCTATCAACTTAGTCCTGGCACTGGGTGGTGGGACGGTGATGACGCCGGGATGTGCGGAGATTGTGAAGGAGCAAACATACTGCATATATCTTAAAGCCTCGGCAGACACATTGGCAGAACATCTGTCAGGTGAGGCTGATGGAAGACCGATGCTTGCCAACACTTCATCTGCAGAGAGCAGCACGTCATTGCGAGGAGCGGAGCGACGTGGCAATCCGCTATATGAGCGCATCACTGAACTGATGTCTCAGCGCTCTGAAACATACGAAAAGACCGCCCATATCATTATCGATACAGACGGCAAGTCTATAGAGGCAATCGCCTCAGAAATCGTTTCTATTCTTGATTAGACCAGTTCTTCGCGTTCGTGAAGGTCGCGGATGCGGAGCTGAGTATTGGCTGTACCGCGGTAGTAGTTCTCCACGATGCTGTAGCATACGTCCACCGGATTGCCGGCCTTGATATGGTCGAAGAAGTCAGCCATGTTGAATGCTATCGCCGAAAGGTGATGGTACGGATGTGACTCCTGGATCAGTTCAAGCTTGAGATGTCCACCTTCTGCACCTACCTTGCGACCCATGCCGTTGTCATAGACATTATCTGTACGGAATACAGGGGCACTGTTGCCAGGGCCAAACGGCTGGAACTGCTTGAGGATACGGAGGAACTTAGGCGTAATCTGAGAGAAGTTCAACATTGCGTCCACATCGACAACTGGCTTCTGCATCTCTGGAATGATGGCTTCTGAGATGAACTTTTCCATTCTCTGGCAGAACTCCGGGAGATTTTCCTCTCGAAGGGTAAGGCCTGCCGCATACAGGTGGCCTCCGAAGTTTTCGAGAAGGTCCGCGCAGCTCTCAATCGCACCATAAAGATCGAAGCCATGCACACTTCTGGCAGATCCGGTCACAAATCCACCTTGTGATTTTGTAAAGACTACAGTCGGTTTGTAGAATGCCTCAACAAGTCTTGATGCTACAATTCCTACCACACCCTTATGCCATGACGGGTTATAGACTATGGTAGCCTTACCGCTTGACAGGCAGTTTCCTGACTCGACCATCTCGAGGGCTTCCTGTGTGATGCGGCGGTCAATATTTTTTCTTTCGTTGTTATGTTCGTTGATCTCGGCACCTATACGGTTTGCTGTCGCAACATCCTTGGCTGTAAGTAGTTCTACAGCGATACGGCCTGTCTCCATGCGACCAGCTGCATTGATACGCGGACCAATCTTGAAGACGATATCGTCGATGGTCAGGTGACCTGGCTCCAGACCGGAGAGCTGGATCATGGCCATGAGACCCTTGCGAGGGTTCACGTTCAGCTGCTTGAGTCCGTAGTGTGCCAGGATGCGGTTCTCATCTGTCACTGAAACAAGATCAGATGCAATGCTGACTACCAGAAGATCCATCAGAGGGATAAGATTGTCGAACGGCACATTATATTTCATTGCGTATGCCTGAACGAGCTTGAAGCCCACACCACATCCGGAAAGATCGTCAAACGGATAGTGACAGTCTTCACGCTTAGGATCAAGCACTGCAACGGCCTTTGGAAGCTCATCTTCCGGAAGATGGTGGTCACAGATGATCACATCGATTCCCCTCTCACGTGCGTATTCAACCTTTTCATTGGCCTTAATGCCGCAGTCGAGGGTGATTATGAGTCCGAATCCGTTTTCATGAGCCCAGTCAAGTCCTTTATATGAAACTCCATAACCTTCATCATAGCGCTCTGGAATGTAGAAATCCACACGCGCCTTTGTATGAGTCCGAAGGAAAGAGTATACCAGCGAGACTGCTGTTGTACCGTCCACGTCATAGTCTCCATACACGAGAATCTTCTCTCCTGAAACTACAGCCTGATGGACTCTCTCGACAGCCTTGTCCATGTCCTTCATTAGGAACGGATCATGAAGGTCATCGAGATTTGGGCGGAAGAATGAGCGCGCCTGCTCAAATGTGTGCACACCTCTTTGAACCAAGAGTTCCGCAAGCACCGGATCCACTCCCAGTTCTGAAGAAAGCCGCCTTACATTTTCAGGGTCAGCGACTTCTTTGAATTTCCATGTCTTTTCTACCGCCATAGCACACAAAGATAAAGAATTTTTGTTAATTTTGTGGGATTTTAGGAATAAACAATAAAAATATATAATTATGAGCATTATGGACCTCAACGAGCAGGAGCTATTCAGAAGAGAATCGCTTGCTAAGCTCAGAGAATTGGGAATCGAGCCATATCCGGCACCACTCTTCCCTATCAATACATCTGCAGCGCAGGTAAAGGCAGAGTTTGACGAAGCAGCCGGCAACTTCCAGGATGTTGTCATCGCTGGTCGTATCATGTCAAGACGAATCATGGGAGCGGCATCATTCGGTGAGCTTCAGGATGAGACTGGTCGTATCCAGGTATATATCAACCGCGACGAGATCTGCCCAGGCGAAGATAAGACAATGTACAACACTGTATGGAAGAAACTTCTTGACATCGGTGACATCATCGGCATCAAGGGTTTCGCCTTCATCACAAAGACTGGCCAGCTTTCTATCCACGCCAAGGAGCTTACTCTTCTGAGCAAGTCACTCCGCGTGCTTCCTATCGTGAAGGAGAAAGATGGTGAGGTATTCGAT
>JAZOPY010000077.1:0-31378 GCA_045655825.1 Candidatus Cryptobacteroides sp.
GCTGTACTTACCCACCAGAGGCTGCACGATCATTCCCATGAGCGGCGGAAGAATCCAGAAGAAGCTCAGGTCATGCGGATCTGCACCCAAAGTCGTAAAGATACGGCTGATATTGGCACTCTGAAGAGAGTATGCAATCTGTACTCCGAAGAATCCGAAGCTCAGATTCCATAACTGCCAAAAGGTTAGATTACGTTTTTGCATTGTTATGTATAGTTTTGGTTACAAATTTTCAGTGTATAATCTCGCGAATTTAAATATTATATATATAACGCGAGAGGTTTTACTGACGAAATGCGAGATGAATTGGACGAATTGCCGGTTTTTCGAGACGAATTTGTTATCTTTGGGGTCCGAAAACGCAAAACAGATGTTCTCTTTTTCCAAAATAAGACCGATGTGGATCATCCACTCCTTTGCCCTGATGCATGCAATCGTTGCACTCAGCTGCCGCATTGCAGGCATTGAGGACGAGCTGCTGCTGACAATGCTGACAATGACAATGGCGCTGCTGCTGTGCTTCAGAAAGAGTCTGAGCATTGAGTTTACAGCCTCGGTCATCATCATAGTCAACATCCTCGGCTACCTGCTCGGAACAGTGGGTGCAGAGCTGCTGGGCAGGGTCATCACCCACCCATATGCAGACCATGTTCTGGCGACTGCGATAACCACCGAAATCCTCGGTTGGTGCGTGGTCGGAACATCAAAACTTTTCCCAAAACAGCAATCCGTTTCCGGCAACAAATTGTCAACGTCTTCATTGAAATGGATTCTTCTTGCAGCCGCCGGAATCTTCATTCTTCGACTGGCTATCATCTTCCTGCATTCACAGGAACCGCTGGGTACAGAAAAACTGTTTTCGTTAATATCAAAAGTGCTTTCAAACTCAATAGGTACCATCGTTTTGATATGTCTTAATATCCTGTATATCAGAAGCCTACGCGAAAAATACCACAAGAGCGCAAAATGGAAAAAATCTATATCATTATGCATATTCATGACAGGATGTGCACTGATAGAAACCATTATTGCAGGATCCGGACTTCCGTTCAGGATAAATGAAGGATTTATCCGTGACTTCCCTCTCCTTTTTCTGATTTCACTACTTGCACAGATCACATTATATTGCATCGTGTACATCGTGAATTATGCAATCTCGGCCAAGAGCGAGATGAATCTCGCACGCGAAAAAGCCAACACTGCTCAATATCGATATCTCAAGCTCAAGGGCCAGGTAAATCCTCATTTCCTTTTCAATTCCCTCAACATCCTTGACTGCCTTGTGTGCGAGGAGAAAAACGAACAGGCAAGCACCTATATACATAAGCTGGCCGGAATCTACAGATATATGATCAAAAGCGAAGACGAGGATATTGTTCCTTTGAGAGACGAACTCTCGTTTGTGGAACAATATGTAGATCTTCTCAAGCTTAGATTTCCGGAAGGTTTTCAAGTAGAGGTAGATGTGGACGAGAGTGCAATGTCACGTTATGTGCTCCCATGTTCAATACAACTGCTGATAGAGAACGCGACCAAACACAATGCGGTATCCGCCGATACTCCACTGAAAATAAGGGTCGAGATAGACTCAGACATGGTACGGGTGAGCAACAATATCGTGCCTAAAGTAACGAGGGTGGAATCCACCGGCCTGGGACAGAAATACATCCGCCAGCAGTATATGGACCTGTCCGGAAGAGCTATTGAAATCGAAAACAACAATAACATATATAGTGTAACCCTACCTTTATTATAACAGCATCATGAAAGTACTGATAGTAGAAGATGAAATCATGGCTCAGAGAAGTCTGGCCAGACTGCTGACACAGAACTTTCCCGATATGGATATAATCGGGACCACGTCTTCGGTCAAGAGCACTGCTGCATGGCTCAAGGAGAACTCGGTTGACGTGATATTCATGGATGTGGAACTTGCTGACGGTATCTGCTTTGAGATATTCAGACAGGTTGACGTGAAGGCGAAAGTCATAATGACCACAGCTTATGACAGTTATGCACTTAAGGCATTTGAAGCGGGAAGCATCGACTACCTGCTCAAGCCAGTCGACGCATCAGCCCTCAGGAGAGCGGTTGACAGAGTGAAGAAGAGCAGCGGAGGTGTCGACATCGATGCACTCATGAAGATGCTCAACGGCAACGCAGATCAAAAGAAAGAATACAAGGAAAGATACATCATCAGATTCAACGACCGCATCATTCCTTTGGAAACATCAGAAATCGCCTATATCTATTCTGAGGAAAAGAACAACTACCTGGCCACATTCGGTGACCAGCACTACATCATAGATTCATCCCTTGATGTCATAGCCGAAGAACTGAATCCTGAATTCTTTTTCCGCATATCACGCGGATGCATCGTCTCTATGAAGGCTATAAGAAGCATAACCAAGCAGAACGGCAGGTTGCGGATCACTTCCACTCCTGAGTCATCGTTTGAGATGACCGTAAGCCGCTCCAGAGTAGAGGATTTTCTCAATTGGTTGGAAAAATAAACTAACATGAAACGTATAATTACATATTTCACTGCCCTCGCAGTAGCTTTTGCTTCATTTTCTGCATGCGAGGATCCATTTGCCGAGCTGGACGGCCAGCAGGGCACTCAGAAGCCTATAGGTCCAGACAATCCTGATACTCCTGACAATCCGGACGGACCTGGCACACCGGATATTCCCGTACAGAATCCAGACGAGAACTACACTCCTGATGAGGCCTCTGGCCTGATCGTTGATCCGGTCAAGCCAGACGCAGACGGAGGCTGTACCATCACGCTCAAGGCTGTCAGCACAAACGAGTTCATGGACTATACCGGTGATGTCTATATGCATATCGGCATCATCATTGACGGTGAGTGGAAGTTCGTTGAGTCTCAGTGGGATGTGAACGACGACAAGTTCAAGATGGTCTCGACAGGCGCAGGCACATGGGCGCTTGAAATTCCTAACATCCGTGAGTTCTTCACTCTTGCCGAGCCGACCACTCCTATCATCAGACTTGGTATGGTCGCACGTTCGGCAGACGGAACCAAGCAGACAAGACCCGACCAGTTTGTATCGGTAACTGACACCAAGAACGCCTATGTGCCTTTCAAGCCAGGCGAGGTGTTGTTGCAGGCTATGCCTGGCGGACTGAAGCATGGCATAAATTACACCGGAGCCAATGAAGTCACTCTCGTGTTCTACGACAAGGACAAGAACGGAAAGCGTTACGACTACTGCTATGTTGTGGGAGAATTCAACAACTGGGAGCGCACTGAGGAGTATGCGATGAAGCGCGACGAGTCTGCCGGAGTGTGGTGGACGACAGTTACTGTGGATGACCCTTCAAAGGAATATTGTTTCCAATACAGAATGGGCATGGGAGAGAGCGAGATCCGCGTCCAGGACCCTTATTCAGAGATTTACTATCACGGTGATGACTACTGGATCACTTCATCGACCTACCCTGACCTGCGTAAATATCCGGAGGGAGCGCAAGGATGGGTTTCTGCATTCCAGATTGAAAAACCTGCCTACAACTGGCAGCATGACAGCTTCAAGATTAAGGACGAGGATGACCTCGTGATCTACGAGCTTCTCCTTCGTGACTTCTCCGCTACAGGAGACCTCAACGGCGCAATGGCTCAGCTTGACTATCTGGAAGGTCTGGGAATCAACGCCATCGAGCTCATGCCGATCCAGGAGTTTGAAGGAAATGACAGCTGGGGATATGCTCCGGTGGGATATTTCGCCATGGACAAGGCATACGGAACACGTGAAATGTACAAGAAGTTCATTGACGAGTGCCACGCACGCGGCATTGCAGTCATCATTGACGTAGTTTACAATCATACTACCGGTTCGCATCCGTGGGCAAGGCTCTATTGGAACGGATCGGATAATGTCTCAGACAACAACCCATGGTACAATGTCGTGACTCCGCACGGATTCGGAGTGTACCAGGACCTCAACCACGAGGTAGCGATGGTCAGGGAGCATGTAAACCGCAGTCTGGAGTATCTCATCGAGGAGTACCATGTGGACGGCTTCCGTTTCGACCTTACAAAGGGACTGACAAACCAGAGCGGCAAGGATTCGGCATACGACCAGTCTCGTGTAGATATCCTTACAGGCTATTACAATACGATCAAGGCAGCAAATCCTGATGCAGTCGTTATTCTTGAGCACTTTGTCGACGACGAGAACTACGAGCTCGGAAACAGAGGCATGAAGGTATGGAGAAACATGAACAATGCATACTGCCAGAGTGCGATGGGATACAGTTCTGACAGCGACTTCGGAGGTCTTGAGGACATCAACTACCAGTGGGCGGCTTTCGGAACATACGTAGGCTTTATGGAGAGTCATGATGAGGAGCGCATGGGCTACAAGCAGAGCGCTTATGGCAACCTCGGCGGTTCAGGAAGCTCTGGCAGCGGCTCTACAGGTGGCGCAGGAGAGAAATGGGGCATCATCGGCCGCGGAAACGACTGGGACAATGATCTGTTCATGATATATGCAGACGGTATGTATTTCGCTGACGACGTGACCTTTGCCGCAACAGACTACTTCAAGTTCAGAAAGAATGCAGGATGGGATGTGAACTTCGGTCTTACTCCTAAGGGTACCAAGGTTCAGAGCGGTAAGGCTAATATTCTTGTAAGCAACGCTGATGGCGGCGAGGACATGACGATAGCAGCAGGCACATACGATGTTTACTTCATGCCGGTTCCCGGCGTTGCATGGTTCATGGCAGACGGCCAGAAGCCGGATTCGTTCTGGGGCGTTGTAGGTACAATTAATAATTGGGCTGCACCTGACATCGCACTCAATGGCACTGAAGACGGATTCTATGTTGCAGAAGATGTGACATTCACTGCAAGCGATAAGTTCAAGATCAGAGGTGGCGGCACATGGGATGACAGATTCAACTACGGCGCAGCCGTTTCTGGAGAAAAGATCACCATCAACAGGGCATACACCATGACCCTCGGTGCTTCTTCACAGGATATGACAGTTGCCGCGGGCACATACGATATATGGTTCAAGCCAACCAGTGGAACAGTATGGGTAATGACTGACGGCCAGAAGCCTTCTGAGGCAGGCGGAAGCATCGACACTGGTCTGCCTGAAGACCCTCACACCATCGGCATGCGAAGACTTGGCTTGAATGCAGCATTCTTCCTTACCGTGCCGGGACCTAAGATGATCTGGCAGTTCGGTGAGATCGGCTATGACATCTCTATTGAAGAGAATGGACGCACAGGTCGCAAGCCGGTGAAGACTGATGAATATATGAACGATGCAGCCCGCAGGAACCTGTATAATACATACGCAGGCCTTCTGAAGTTCCGCCATGAGAATCCTCGATTCTTTGACTCGGATGCTGCATTCAGATGGTACGTTTCCGGCAATGAGTGGCCTGGACGCTACCTATTCAACTCGGTTGACGGCAAGAACATCGCCATCTTCGGAAACTTCGGCTCAGGCAGCCAGCCTATCAGCGTCGAGCTCCCGCATGACGGCAACTGGTACAACTACTACAACCGCAGCGAGGTCTGGACCGGTAAGAATCACACTCCGACCCTCAAGGAAGGCGAATTCATCTTCCTGGTCGACTGGAAATAGTGAAAACAGAAAAAAGCTGGTCATTGGAGATTTGACCAGCTTTTTTTGTTTTCAATCTATGAGATTATTTACGGCCGCTTGAAGCGATCATGTCTGTGAGAGTTTCGTTGAACTCCTTGGCTGCAGCGAGCTGCTCGACTGTCAGGTGCATTCTGTAGCGCCAGTAGTGGCGTGAGTTTGCAGGGACGTTGATGCGCTCGGCATTAGGATCCTGGCGGCGGAGTGCTCCGTCCATCGAGAGCCAGTCCTGAAGCGGCAGGATGGTCAGCATAGCCGGTGACCACAGGTGCTGGTCGAGAATCTGACGGCAAATCCATGGCTCGCAGAAGTAAGGAGCCTCACCCTGGTTGCCGAGAATCATCTGCCAGAACTGGTCAGTAACCTGCTTGTCCTCTTCCCACCATGCACGGATAGGATTCATGTCATGAGTTGAAGTAGTGCAGACTGACAGGTAAGGATAGTTTGCCGGATGAGCGAATGTCTCCTCAACAGACTTAGGCATGCGCTGGATCTCGAGTGAAAGAATTCTGAGGTCTGTCATAACCTGAGGCACTGTTGCCGGAATCATACCAAGGTCCTCACCGCAGGCCAGCATTCCTGTCGAATCAAGAAGTGCAGGAAGTTTCTGCATTGCGAGATCCTTCCAGAACTCATTGTTGCGACGATAGAAGAAATCATCATAGAGACGGTCAAATGAGCCACGACGATATGCGTCAAGGCACTGATAACCCTGAGTTGCCTTAGCACCGATCTTAGGATGATAGTGACCTGTCTTGCGAGGGTCCTCCATGAAGAGGTCGAAGTTGCTCACGTCAAATCCCTGGCTCTGGAGCTCGTGAGCAGGATAAGGGAGTGCTGGGTTGAAGTAACCGTTCAGACCGCTCTTTGTCCAGATAGGAATCTCCCAGATGCGGAAGAAACCGAGGATATGGTCGATACGGAACACATCGAAGTACTCGGCCATCTTTGCGAAACGGGCCTTCCACCATGCAAAGCCGTCCTCTGCCATCTTCTCCCAGTTGTATGTAGGGAAGCCCCAGTTCTGACCGTCTGCAGAGAATGCATCAGGCGGTGCACCTGCCTGTGAGTCCATGTGGAAGAGTTCTGGATGAATCCATGCGTCTACGCTTGTGCGGCTGATGCCGATAGGAAGGTCACCCTTGAACACAACTCCCTTTGAATGAGCATATTTGCATACCTCTGTCATCTGAAGGTCGAGGTGATACTGTACGAAACACCAGAAGTCTACGTCTACCTTGTGTTCAGCACAATACTTGTCCACTTTCTTTGCGTCATATTTCGCAAAACCTTTCCACTGTGAGAAGTCCGGCGTACCGAACTCATCACGCAGAACACAGAACGCAGCGTATGGAAGAAGCCAGTCTGCATTCTTCTCTACGAAAGCCTTATATGCCTTTGTAGCCGAAAGCTTCTTGAAAGTCTTTGCGAAAGCCTTGTGCAGATAGTCGAGCTTTGCATTGTTCACGCGCTCGTAATCAATCTGCTCGAGAGCATTGAGCTCGGCCTGGAGAGCCTTGTACTCCTCATCCTCCTCTACTCCCACTGCAGGAAGGTGAAGGAACTGAGGGTGAAGGGCAAATGTCGAGTTTGGATTATATGGATATGAATCCTCCCATGTGTGGAGCATTGTCGTATCGTTGATAGGAAGGAGCTGAAGAACGCTCTGACCTGTCGCAGCCGCCCAGTCAACCATCTTCTTGAGGTCATAGAACTCACCCACTCCGAAGTCATCCTCAGTACGGAGAGAGAACACCGGAATCGCTGTACCGGCACCCTTCCAGTCGCGACCGCTGAACTTGACCTGAAGGTCAGCCTCAACTACAAGCTCATCAGCCTCTGGAGCTACTGCAAGCCATCTGTTGTCACCATCCTCCCAGCAGATCGGAGCAAGAGTCTCCTTGTCTGCAATCAGAAGCTTGTATGAGAATGGTTCTGTCACGTTGAGTGCCAGTGACCAGTATGGGAACTGAGCTCCATCAAAAGGAACTACCTTATTCCACTCCTTGAGAGCCTTGCCGCTGCCAGCAAGTGCAAGCACCTCATTTGGACGAAGTACAGGAGCTGCAACCTTAAGGATTACATTCGCACCCTTAGGAGCCTTCTTCACCTTTGACGCAGGGCGTCCGAAAATCGCGTTTGTGAATGCTGCAGAATAGAACGGAGCATCCTCAGGACGGTCATTCCATCTGTCATGAACGGTAAGAACCTTTGGCTCCACACCCTCAGGAAGCACAAGCGAATGCTTCTTCCACTCCGTGCGCACCGTACGGCCATCACATACGACCTCATAACTGTACTCTGTCGCAGACTCTGGGTTGAAACGAGCGATCTCGCCCTCCCAAAGTCCTTCAGCAACGTATGACAGAGGATAGCGCTTGCCACCAAGACAAAGGACGATCTGCTCGCCCCAGTTTGTCCAGTATTCAATGCTGATATTGAGTTTCATATTATTTATATTTTATGTTGTTTTATTGTTTATCTAACGTATTGGTCCTCATCTTCTTCCAATTCAGTATAGGAAGCGCAAACGCGATTATAGATGCAGCCACCCAGAACCATGAAACCGGTCCGAAATCGTACACCTTGTCGACCACATTACCTGCCGCATCCATAATTTCTGCCGTATTGTACTGAATCATGTATCCGCTGGTGATGTCCTGAAGTCCGGATGCGATGTAGCTTGATATTCCCACAACTCCAAGTGCCGCGCCAGTGGCTTTTCTCGGCACTATATCCACCGCCATGAGACCAGCCACAACGCAGTAAAGCACTCCCATCGAAAAGGAGAACAAAGATACATAAAAGATATTAAGTGCAAAGCCACCTCCGACAAACAGGAACAAGACCAGAGATGCCGTACACAGGATTCCGGAAAGCAGAGCCGGCTTGGCGCGGTCTCCCCTGAATACTTTATCCGACAGCCATCCGGCCAGAAGGGTTCCTGCTATGCTGAACGCCACAGAATAACCCAGCGTCTGACTTGCCTGCCACTGAGTCAGGCCGCGAGCTTCCTGCAGGAAGAGTACTCCCCAGCTGTCGACAGCCTCTTTGGTGATGTATAGAAATGCACTTGAAAATGCTATGACCCAAACGCCCGGGTGCTTGAGGACCATCTTCTGGAGTTCCCTCGTAGGCTTCTTATCCACCTTGGTAAGCTGTTCACCTGAGAGTTCCTGAACCGACGGAAGTCCTTTGCTTTCAGGCGTATCCGACACCATGAACAAAATCAGGGTAGCACCGATGACGCCTGCTATCGCTGCCACTATGAACCCATACTGCCATCCAAAATAGCCTACTGCACCCAATACCAGATATGATACAAACTTACCTATGGATGGACTTGTGCTGAAAATACTGTAATATGAGCCTCGCTTTGATAACGGAAACCAGCGTGACAGGCTTATGACTCCAGGAGCCGAGCCCATGGACTGCACCATTCCGTTCATGCCCCAGAGTATGGCGAATGCCAGAAATATCACCACCGAAGGAATCATGTTATGGAAGAATCCGAGGGCCGCCATCAGAAGATTTACAACCGATGAGATAAACAGACCGGTGGCCATGAAGCGGCGGATGTTGCAGTAGTCGGCTATGAATCCGTTCAGGAACTTGCCCACTGCGTAAACAAAAAGGAATGCCGCACCTACAAGACCAAGCTGTCCCTCGGTCAGAACGCCCTCATCAATAAGCGGCTTTTTGAAAAGGCTGATGCTAGTGCGGCAGACATAGTACAGACTGTATGCAACGGTAACGCCCCAGAAGGTTTTCCTTCTGAGCGACCTATATGTCTGGTCTACTCTATCCTGCGGCACTTTTTCAGCCGATGGCTTGCTTATCCTATAGAATGAATACAGGCCCATGTTCCTTTTGGCAAATCTTGACAAAGTTATAAAATTTTAGGAATAACCGACCTGTATTTCAATGAGAGATATACCGTACGGGCGAGAAGATGGGCAAAATAGGCTGCCATAAGGACATGCATGGCGATGTTGCCATACCTTTCGGATGTCGGAGCGACCTGCTGCAGCACAATGATGCCGACGAACCATACCAGTGCAAAACCGACCACGGCCCACAGCATGGAGTCACGCATCTGACGGGATGCTGTCGCCCCAATATAGATACCATCCCATGTAAACGCAGCACAACCTACCACCGGCATCAGCAGCAGCCATGGCAGATATTCGCGCGAAGCCTCCACAACGACCGCATCAGAGGTCATAAGCTCAAGCATAGGCACTCCGGCAAAATGATATATTCCCATGAATATCAATGCAATGGACATACTCCATATAAAGGTCCATTTGATTGACTCACTCAGCATCTGACGGTCCTTCGCTCCGACAAAACGTCCGACCAAGGCCTCGCCGGCATAAGCAAAGCCATCAGTGAAATATGAGAATATCATCAGAAGTTTCATCAGTATGGAGCTGACTGCCAGCAAGGTGTCGCCGTAGCGTGCTGAAATTACCGTAAAGCCGATATAAATGGCTATAAAGCACAGAGAACGCACAAAAAGATCGGCGTTCATGCTCATGAAATGGCGCATGTGCTCACCTTTGAATATGCCTTTCAGCTCGGATGCTCGAATCGTCTGGAGAGTATTCCGGCGGTATTTGGACAACAGCAGAACGACTGCCACCAGCAGACCTGAATACTGAGCACATACGGTTCCGGCAGCGACTCCTGCAAAACCGATTCCCTCATAGTGCCAGTCACCGATTGAAAATCCAAGCGCCAGAATGATGCTCATCAGGATATTCATTCCATTTACGGTAATGTCTGTCACCATAGCGCTCACACTGTCCTGCATACCGATGAACCAGCCCTTCAGGGCCATGAGGCTGAGGGTGGCGGGAGCGGCCCATATTCTTATGAAAAAGTATTGCGAGGCAAGACCCTGCACTTCGGGCGTGCAATCTACAAACACGAAGGCCGCCTTGACAAAGATCCATTGGATTGCAATCAGGAGCAGCGCACTGGCAAGAGCCACACCAAGAGAGCGGAGCAGCACGCGGGCGCAGTCCGGACGGTCGCCGCGGCCATAGGCTTGGGCTGCAAGGCCACCGGTACCGACACGCAGAAAGCCGAAGTTCCAGTAAAGCAGATCGAAGAGCATCGAACCGATGGCTATTCCGCCGATCATCGTAGCGGCTTTCGTGTCAAGATGGCCGGCCACAGCGACGTCGACCATACCGACAATCGGCACAGTTATATTGGCAAGGATGCTTGGCAGAGCCAACTTCAGTATGTCACGGTTGATTGGCCTCATTTACCTGTATTTACCTTCCTCGTCTAGCATGCCGAGGTATGAGGAGTAGCGGTCATAGCTGATCTCCCCCGCCTCAACGGCTTCCTTTACGGCACAACCTGGTTCATGGGTGTGGGTGCATGGGGCAAAGCGGCAGTTCTCTGAGACACGCAGCATCTCAGGGAAATAGAGGGCGATCTCCTCCTTCTTCAAGTCTACCAGACCGAAGCCGCGCAGACCTGGAGTGTCGACGATGAATCCGCCTGAAGCAAGTGAATACATTTCATAGAATGTGGTCGTGTGTTTACCCTGAAGATGTACGTCAGAGATCTCGCCGACCTTGGGGTCGAGTGAAGGGTCGAGAGCTTTGATCAGGGATGATTTTCCCACGCCGGACACGCCTGAGAAAAGAGACACATGTCCCTTGCAGGCTTCCCGGAGGACATCAACACCCTCGCCGGTCAGCGCTGAAACCTCGATGATCGGATATCCGGCACCTTCGTAAATTTCATGGAAGGCCTCAAGCATTTCCGCATGTGAGTCACGATAAAGGTCCACCTTGTTCAGAACGATAGTCACAGGGATATTATACACCTCACATGTCACAAGGATTCTGTCAAGGAAAGGCAGCTTGATCTCAGGATAGTCGATGGTTGCAATGATGAATGCACGGTCAAGGTTAGCCGCGATGATATGCGACTGACGCGAGAGGTTTGTAGACTTGCGGATTATGTAGTTCTTGCGAGGATGGACAGATGTGATGGCAGCAGGGTTCTCAAGGGTAATATTATCTATTGATTCCTCAGGAACTTCAGCCTCGAAGGTCACTTTATCGCCTACGGCGACCGGATTGGTCGCTGTGCTGCCCTTAAGCCTTATCTTTCCTCTGAGCACCGCCGGAAACAGATTCCAGTCCGGCAGCTGAGCCAGCATATAGTGGCTTCCGGTATGCTTGACTACAGTTGCTTCTCCTTTAATTGTCATATCCATGCAAAAATATCCTCGCAAAGATAATCAATTTTCAAAAAAGGTCATAAACATCCAAAAACCACATCGAACACGCAGCAATCTGGCGATTCCGCCGGACATGCGTTGCAGGCATTTAGTTGATAGTCAACAAGTTAGATGGTTTTGCCTGCTGCAGATTGCAGCAGGCAAAACCATCTAACCCACTATCCTTCAACTCATTAAGTGCAACGCTCCTAGACTCATCATGTTTACAGCTTTAGTTAATATCGGCAAAATGAGGGTACAGAGTCTGATAAATTATGATTACCTTTGCATGATATAGCATTTAAGTCATGATACAGGAAAACCATATCGACCAGGCTCTCAAGGAACTTTTCGAGAAGCTTGCATTCACGCCAGAGCCAGCAGGACTCTACGACCCGCTCAGATACATGATACAGATCGGCGGAAAGAGGATACGCCCTCGTCTCTGTCTTACATCATACGCTCTCTACAAGGATGAGTTCAACGAAGAAATCCTGACTCCGGCGGCTGCAATCGAGGTGTTCCACAGTTTCACTCTCATTCACGACGACATCATGGACAAGGCCGACGTGCGAAGAGGAGTGCCGACAGTGTACCGCAAATGGGATGAGAATACTGCAATCCTTTCCGGAGACGTCATGTCGATCGAAAGCTACAAGATGATTGCCAAGGCGCCGGCCAAAGTGCTTCCGCAGGTACTCGACCTGTTCAACAAGACAGCAGCCGAAGTGTGTGAGGGACAGCAGTTCGACATGGATTTCGAGAATGAGGACTATGTTCCTATGACAGATTACATGAAGATGATCGGTCTGAAGACTGCAGTCCTGATAGCATGCGCTGCGAAGATGGGAGCGCTTATTGCCGAGGCACCGGCTGAATCATGCGACCTGCTATATAAATACGGATACGACCTCGGACTTGCATTCCAGGTAGCCGATGACTGGCTCGACACATACGCAGACCCTAAGGTATTCGGCAAGGCAATCGGAGGAGACATCCTCAACAACAAGAAGAACTGGCTGACAACCAGAGCCTTCGAAAAAGCAAACGGCCAGATGCGAGAGCATCTGCTTGCGTCAATGAAGATGCCGATTGGGACCGACGAGCAGAAGGCAGCCAAGATTGCCGCCGTCAAGGATATCTATGCAGCACTGAGAATCGGAGATGAGGCAAAACAGGAGATCGTGAGACTCCACACTCAGGCGATGGAATACATCTCCCAGTTGGGGCTCAGCCCTGAAAAGGCCCTCCTGCTGGAAAACTATGCAAAGAAATTAATCGGAAGAACTAAATAATCCTGAGTGAAGCGAAGGATCCTTATAATGAATATGGAAAAGAAGAAACTAGAGATAATGGCGCCGGCGGGCAATTTTGAGTGCCTGCACGCAGCTATCCAGGGAGGCGCAGACTCTGTATATTTCGGAGTTGAGAAACTCAACATGCGTTCGCACTCTGCCAACAACTTCAAGATGACCGATCTCGCCGAAATCGTGCGTATATGCTCGCAGCACGGCGTGAAGACATACCTTACCCTCAACATCGCCCTTTTCGGCGAAGACCTTGAGGACATGAGACGCACGCTGGATGCTGCCAAGGAGGCAGGCATCACAGCCGTTATCGCATCCGACATGGCAGCCATCATCTACGCACGTCAGATCGGTGTGGAGGTGCATATCTCGACTCAGCTCAGCATCTCGAACATAGAGGCTCTTCGCTTCTACGCTCAGTTCGCCGACGTAATCGTGCTTGCCCGCGAGCTCAATCTCGGACAGGTGAAGGAGATCAAGAGAATCATCGACCAGGAGCAGATCTGCGGTCCGTCGGGACGCATCGTGGAGATCGAGATGTTCGCTCACGGAGCGCTCTGCATGGCCATTTCAGGCAAATGCTACCTCAGCCTTCACGAATATGGCGCGTCAGCAAACCGCGGCTCATGCTTCCAGCTTTGCCGCCGCGGCTACAAGGTCGAGGACCTCGAGACCGGCATGCAGCTGGAGATCGACAACAAATACATAATGTCTCCTAAGGACCTCTGCACCATCGATTTCATGGACAAGATCATCGACGCCGGTGTGACAGTGTTCAAGATCGAAGGCCGTGCACGTTCTGCAGAGTACGTGAAGCGCGTGGCTTCATGCTATCGCCGCGCAGCTGACGCTGTGTGCAACGGCACATACACTCCGGAGTTCGGAGCATCAATGAAGACCGAGCTTGAGGAAGTGTTCAACAGAGGATTCTGGGGCGGATACTATCAGGGCGGAAAGATGGGCGAATGGTGCAACATCTACGGAAGCACAGCAACACGCAAGAAGGCATACTGCGGAAAGATCACAAACTGGTTCGGCAAACTCGGAGTTGCCGAGATTCTCGTGGAGTCATACTCGCTCAAGGTCGGCGACAAGATCCTCATCATCGGTCCGACATCAGGCTGCGTAGAGTACACAGTCCCTGAGATCCGTGTCGACCTAAAACCTGTGCAGGAGGCAACCAAGGGCACATATTGCTCGATTCCTGTCAACTGGAAGGATGTGGTTCCTGGCGCACGCGAAGAGGAACTCAGCCTCTGCGGCGACGGCTGCAACGAAGCCGCATGCAAGGCCATCGAAGAGAACAGACTCCGCCGCAGCGACAAAGTCTACATCTGGCCGGAAGTCTAGAGATTCAGCATAGGCAAATGTAAAAACCTAGCGATCTGATTTAAATGCGCATCTGTTTCACACCTTAACAGATGCGCAATTTTATATTTCTCATCATTCGGCAGCAAAGTTATTTTCCTGATTTGTTCATCCTCCCCTATAATTCCCCTTGCCCTTAAAACAGATATCATCTTACGATAAACAGTATCAGGCTCCGAAGTATATTTCTCCTTGATATCATACTCCTTTCCGGAAGTGCTGTGCATAGCATGAATCATATCCTCATAACTTTGATAAAAGGACAGCAGAGCATCCACATCAAACGGGAAATATGTCATGATGATATGGTCAGTAAGAATTTCTCTATCAGACTTTGGCAGATCACTCATCAGTTTACGCAGCTGCTCATAATTCAAATACCGTGATTGGGTGCTGGCAGCACTCACATATTTGAAAGCTCTCCGCAATTTACGGTTGAGAGCACGCAGAGGAATGGTATGACCAGCTAGTTTACGCTTTATATAAGTGAGAAAGTTCCATCTGTACCCCTCCGCTGTCTGACTCAGTCCCTGTTCCACCGGATTATTACCTATATAGACTATCGTAGAACGTATATTTTTACTGTCTTTTTTAGGAGCACTGCCAAAGCTCTTATGGAACAGCGGTCCCTTGCGCCCGACATCATCATTATACTCACGAACGAATACAGAAGAGTAATGTCTCATGAAACTGCTGATCTTTTCCATTTCATCCGAGACCAAAAGGGTATGCGTATGATTAGGCATCATGCACATCTCCATAATCTTAACCCCATACATACGGGCATAAACCGAGAATATCATATAGTAAACAAGAAAGTCCTCCAGATCATAAAAAATCATCTGACCATAGACCGACCTCTGATAAACATGCATTCCCTCCCCCGGAATAAACCTTCTTTTTCTACTCTTCATAAACACCACTTGTTAAATTAAACTATCATCCAGGACTCGAAGCGCCGCAGCGTTACACCTAAAAACCTGCCATTCAATAACTTAGATAGTTATGCCTGCTGCAAGCTGCCGGCAGGCAACACCACTCAACTAACAGACATACAGAGAGTTACGTGCAACGCACACCCTTCGCATCCTGTGCGAATTTAAGCGACATAGAAACTAAAGTGTTTAAGAAAAAGAAAAATGTGGCGAAATTATTTTAAAATCTAGTTAGAAATCCAAAAATTCGATTATTTTATATATAAGCGTTGCACTTAACCAATTGAATCACAGCACATTAAATAGTCATGCCTGCTGTCAATCTACAGCAGGCATGACCATTTAACATCCTAATATAGAACGTATTAAGTGAAACGCTTAAAGGAGTCGGCCCTGCCAGGTCTGGCGGGATTCGAGGTGCTGGTCGAGGAGGCGGAGGAGCTCGGCGTTTCTGATGAGGCCCCATGGGGTCTCGTTCACGAAACGCGGCGGCACTTCGCCGGCGAAACGCTCAATGCTCAAGGACGGACGAAGACGTTCGAGCATATCGGTAAAGAATTCGAGATATTCATCCAGAGCAAAGCGTTCAAAGTCCTGCGGACGTTCTGCATATTCCTTTTCCATGCGTGTTCCCTTGACGATCTGCAGCTGATGGAACTTCACCGAGCGCAATGGAAGATCATTGATCAATGCGCACGAATCAAGCATCATCTGACGGGTCTCACCAGGAAGTCCCAAGATGAAATGGGCACCGACATCAAGCCCACGCTCAGCCGTCATGCACACAGCACGACGGGCTGTTTCGAAATCATGTCCACGGTTGATGCGCTGTAAAGTAACATCATAGCAAGACTCTATGCCATACTCCACGATAACTATCGGAGCCGTTCTGTCCGGCTCGCCTGCCAAAGAGCGTCGCCAGTCAGAAAGCACACGACCATGAGCAAGATCAGAAAGATAATCCAACTTTGCCTCATCCACACAATCTGGACGGGTGCCTATAACTATGCCGACTACCGAAGGATGCGACAAAGCTTCCTCATACAGTTCACGCAGGCGCTCGAGGGGAGCATAGGTATTTGAAAACGACTGAAAGTATGCCAGATAATGTTCGGTAGTGCGATAACGAACCTTATGGAATTCGATTCCTTCATCCAGCTGATGATGGAGACTTTTACCATATGTACTATATGAAGGGTGAAAAGCGGCATTGTCACAATAGGTACAGCCGCCACGACCGACAGAGCCGTCACGGTTGGGACAGGTAAAACCGGCATCAAGAACTATCTTCTGCAGACGCTCGCCGTATTTACGCTTGAAATATCCGACAAACGAATTGTAACGCTTCCCTTCCGGGAACCCATATTTTTCAAAACCTTCTGACATAGGCTGCAAAAATAGTCATTTATTTTCTAATTTTGCAGACAGCATGCTGATAGCCGGTAATGAGCGCGACACATAAACGCCTACTGATCAGCGGAATAAGGGGTTCCGCCTGCCGACAAAAGACAGCAGGCAAAACCATTAAAACGCTATCAATCAAATACTTATGCGCAACACTACAATAACACTTGTACTTTCGACTCTGGCGACGATCATCCTTGCCTCAAACATAAACGCACAAGAACCAAAACGAATGGCCGTAGTGCAGACATCAACCTGCTACATGAGACTGCAGCCGGACTATGAATCGGCATTGGAGACCCAGGAGCTGATGGGAACAGTTGTGGAAATCGTCGGCGAGCAGGGCTATTGGAGGGAAATCGTATCGCCTCAGCCGTATAAGGCCTGGACTACAGAGAAGACGCTCGTGGAGATGACGCCGGAAGAGCTGAAGGCATACAAAGAAGCGCCAAAGTATATATATACCGCCCATTATGGGCACGTCTACACCACCCCGACCAACAATAATCCCAGCGCGATATGCGATCTGGTCGGCGGAGACATCCTGAGAGTGGTCGAGAAGAAAAAAGGAAGTGCGAGTCCTTCCGGAAAACACGGAAAGTGGGTGGAGGTGATGCTGCCGTCGGGACGCACAGGATGGGTTCTGAAGAAGGACGTAAGACCATTGGAAGAGCGCATTGACATCCGCATGGGTGACTCTGCTGAAGGACTTGTGAGTGTTGAGAAAATGGAAGACGTAATCCGTCAGGCCTACAGCCTGCTCGGCGTGCCGTACCTCTGGGGAGGCATGTCGTCGAAGGGTGTGGACTGCAGCGGTCTGGTGCGCATAAGCTTTCTTATGAATGACATCCTGCTGCCGAGAAACGCCACCCAGCAGATCAAATGCGGAAAGGAAATCGAAGTTCAGCGCCCTGACACTGAAGGAACAACCGAGGCTGAGGTCAAGGAAGGATACAACGCAGAACTGGCCAAGGATGCCATCAGGAACCTCCAGCGTGGCGACCTTGTGTTCTTTGGAAACACTCAGACCAAGCGTATCACTCACGTGGGCATATACCTGGGAGACGGTAAAATCATCCATGCATCCCACCTTGTGAGGGTAAACTCACTTATCCCAGGAGCGGAGAACTATTATGAAAATGCTCACAGACTTATCAAGGCATGCCGCATTCCCAGCTATGGAGAATATTTTTAAGCTCGTGATGTTTTTTAGCCAAATAATCCCTATATTTGCCGTGTTATAACAAAAATCATTTAATACGTATTAACTATGAACCTTAGAGTTTTTAAGAAAGACATCGAGTATTTCGTTGCAGAATTCATTGATGATTGCGCACTTTTCGTAGCGCTCAACCCACACAAGGATGCTGACGAGATTGCACAGATAATTGACGAGGCGGTAGAGCTTTACAACAACCTCAAGTACAAGGCAAACCATCCAGAGGGAAAGAAGAGAGCATACTACACAGCTCTTACAAAGGAGATGTTCGAGAAGCTCGACGAACTCTGCGAGAAGCTCAGCGCAGTAGTATCAAAGCAGGAGTAATCCTGATTTCAAGAAATAAAAAACCGGTCCTGACTGAATTCAGGACCGGTTTTTCATATTTATCTGAGATTATTTTCCAGCAAGGTATTTCTCCCATGCCCATGCTGAGGCGAGAGTCTCCTCAACTGTTCTTTCAGCCTTCCAGCCGAGCTCTTCGTTTGCAAATGTAGGGTCAGCCCAAAGAGCCATCACGTCACCCTCACGTCTTGCAACGTACTTGTAGTTAAGCTTCACACCGCTCACCTTCTCGAACTTGGTCACAAGCTCATATACCGAAACCGGACGACCTGTTCCGACATTGAAGATCTCGTATCCCTGCTTCATCTTGCCGCCAAACATTCTTGCAACAGCTGCCACGTGTGCCTTTGCAAGGTCTGTCACGTCGATGAAGTCGCGAAGACATGTTCCGTCCTCAGTAGGATAGTCGTTACCGAAGATGCTGAGGCACTCTCTCTTTCCGATAGCTGTCTGAGTGATGTATGGAACGAGGTTGTTTGGAACGCCTCTTGGAAGCTCTCCGATGAGTGCTGAAGGATGCGCTCCGATAGGGTTGAAGTATCTCAGAGCGATACCCTTGATCACTGCGTCCTGAGTCGATGTAGCATAAACCACATCGCGGAGGATATCCTCACACATAGTCTTTGTGTTTCCGTAAGGAGACATTGCAGGCATACGCGGAGTCTGCTCAGTCACAGGAAGATCCTTCGCCTCTCCGTAAACTGTAGCTGAAGAAGAGAAGAGGACATTGCATCCTCCGTGCTTCTTCGCAACTTCGAGGATATTCAGGAATGAAACAAGGTTATTGCTGTAATACTTGATAGGCTCCGATACAGACTCGCCTACTGCCTTGAAGGCCGCAAAATGAATTACTGCGTCGATCTTGTGCTCTGTGAAGACCTTGTCAACTGACGCATAATCACAGCAGTCGATCTGATAAAGAGGAATATCCTCACGTCCTGTGATCTTCTTCACACCTTCATATCCTGACATGTCGCAGTTTGAAAAATTGTCTGCAACAACAACATCATAACCGGCAGCGATGAGCTCCACAGTTACATGGCTGCCGATATATCCGGCTCCGCCTGAGACTAGTACTTTTGCCATATTTATAAGTTTAGAATTTTAGTAGTCAAATCATGCAAATGTAAGGAAATTAAATGTTACTTTTGTCTTTTAGGTCATTAAAATTGATATGAAAGGATTTATAATCAGCATATTTTCCTTTTGCGCATTTCTGACGATAGGGGCAGGCAACACCTTTGCACAACATAAGTTCGAACAGGCCCAGCAGTCAGTGGAAAAGCTTTTATCAGGCAAAACACTCTCACAGGCCCCTGTAAGCATCTGCGCCATCACCGGCGACGGCCGCAGGATCGTCGACATCAATTCAGAGAGCATGCTTGTCCCCGCCTCTAACATGAAGCTCATCAGCAGCGGGGCAGCCATCCATCATTTCGGGCCCGAGTACAGATATGAGACATCCATCGGTCATGACGGAGAGATCGTTGACGGAATACTCAAAGGAAACCTTTATATCATCGGAGGAGCAGACCCCACCCTCGGCTCCATTGACTCGATCGCAGATCCATTGGAAACGACTTTCGCCCAATGGGAATCAATGGTAAGAAAGGCTGGGATATCCCGTATCGAGGGCAGGATCATCGGTGACGGCAGGTACTTTGACTCCATGATAGAAGAGCCCTCATGGCTAATCGAAGATGCCGGCACATATTACGGCGCAGGAGCGACAGGACTCATGTTTTATGAAAACATGCAGTCGTTCAGAGCGTCTGCAGGAGAGGCTGTCGGGGATTCAGTAAACATCTCCGTTTCATACCCTGAAGTACCATGGATGACCTTCAGATACAACTGCAGCACAGGCAATGAAGGCACAGGAGATCAATTATTCATGTTCACCAGCGACCTTGCTCCCGTGGCCGAGATACGCGGAACCTTTGGTGTAGACCGCAAGCCCAAGCGCCTTGACTGCAGCAATAAATTTCCCGAATACACATGCGCCCATTATTTTAAAGAATATCTGGAAGAGCGCGGAATCGCTTGCGAAGGCGGAATCGGAGACTTCAGGCTTGACACTTCATGGACTCAAAATGGAGACATAAAGACATTAGGAAAGACTGCTTCTCCTGAGCTCAGGCGCATCATCTTTGAAACCAACCACATAAGCAACAATCTCTACGCCGAGACCCTGCTCCGCACCTTAGGACGGGAAATGACCGGCAGCGCATGCTACGATTCATCATGTGTTGCCATAAAAAATGTGCTGGCAGAACTCGGAACAGACACCTCGCGCGGATATCGTCTGAAAGACGGCAGCGGTCTTTCAAGACAGAACTATATATCTTCTGATTTCTTCTGCAGGTTCCTTCTGGGAATGATGTCCTCGCCTCATTTCGAGACATTTGTAGAAAGCCTTCCTTATCCTGGAGGACCTGGTACTCTGTCATATAACATGAAGAATTATCCCGAAGATATACGCTCACGCATCAAGGTCAAGAGCGGTTCGATGAACGGGGTTCGCTGCTACAGCGGATACATCATACCGACAGACGGAGGAAAGGAAGACGTCATCATCTTCTCACTGATGGTAAACAACTGCACCTCCCCTACATGGGAGGTGCGTAACCTGTTGGACAGCGTGATGGCTGCTCTGGCCGGTATGAATTAGTTTCCTTTGAAAAGGGAACGGCAAAGGGCAGGGACATCCGCAACCTTGACAACGTCGATTCCGCTGGCTCCCTGACCCTCGATTCCTTCAAGGCTGCTGAAGCTTGAGACATATATTCTCTTGAAGCCAAGACGGGCTGCCTCGATGACGCGGCGGTCCGTTTGTGCGACAGGGCGTATCTCGCCGCTGAGACCGATCTCGCCGGCAAAGCACGTGTCAGCCGGAATGGCGAAGTCAAAGTTTGATGAGAGGACGGCGCAGATGACCGCCAGGTCACAAGCCGGATCGCTCACTTTGAGTCCGCCGGCCATGTTCAGGAATACGTCTTTCACGCTCAGTTTGAACCCTGCACGCTTTTCCAGAACAGCGAGGAGCATGTTAAGCCTGCGGACATCAAAGCCTGTGGCGCTGCGCTGAGGCGTTCCATAGGCCGCCGAACTTACGAGGGCCTGAACTTCGATGAGGAATGGTCGTGTGCCATCCAGCATCGCACTCACCGCCACCCCGCTTAGGCCTTCTTCATGCATCGGAATGAGCATTTCCGAAGGGTTGCTTACTTCTCTGAGGCCCTTGCCGGTCATTTCAAACACAGCCAGTTCCGACGTTGATCCAAAACGGTTCTTTATGCTGCGAAGCAGCCTGTATGTGCCTCTGTTGTCTCCTTCAAACTGGAGGACTACGTCTACAATATGTTCAAGGACTTTAGGTCCTGCGATACTTCCCTCCTTGGTTATATGGCCGATAAGAATGACCGGAACTCCTGTTTCTTTAGCAAATCTCAGAAGCATGGCAGCAGTCTCCTTGATCTGTGTAACGCTGCCTGGAGAAGACTCGACAGCCTGCGAGAACATTGTCTGAACCGAGTCCACAATCATCAGATCCGGCATCATGTTACGGGCTTCGGCAATAATGTTCTCCATCAGAGTCTCGCTGTATATCATGCAGTTGGAGTCGTCACCACCAATGCGCGCAGCTCTGAGCTTCACCTGCTTTGCACTTTCCTCACCTGTCACATAAAGCGTCTTGAGATTTGGGCAATGCAAAGGTATCTGAAGGGACAATGTTGACTTTCCTATACCCGGCTCACCACCTATCAACACCAGGGAGCCTTCGACCAGTCCTCCTCCCAGAATTCTGTCCACCTCACCATTATTCAGAGAAATGCGGCTCTCGACACTCGAATCAATCTGCGACAGAGGCATAGGCTTATGGCTTGAACCAGGCACAGTGATTGACGCTTGTCCCGCTGCCTTCCTTCCAGTTGCCACTGTCTCCTCAACCATAGTATTCCACTCCCCGCACGCAGGGCATTTTCCCATCCACTTCGGGCTCTCGTTTCCGCATTCCTTGCAGAACCACACCGTCTTTGTCTTCACTGTAGCCATATCAAAATCCTTTTATCATCAACAAAGATATGCATAAAAAAAAGATATTGCCCCGAAAGACAATATCTTTTATCATGTTATTTATGCATCAATTACTCTGAGCAAGCCTCTTCGCAATCTGGGCACTCAGTGCACTCTGTGCAATCTGCACACTCCTCTTTGCAGCACTCACCCTGCTTGTCGCACTCCTCTTTGCAGCAACCCTCTGCGCAGCACTCCTCTGCCTTGGTTGCGCACTCGCCGCAGCACTGCTCTGTGCACTCAGCTGGTTTCTCCTCTGCCTTCTTATTGTTATTACCACATGACACAGCTGCCATCATTGCAGCTACGATTGCCACTGACATAAAAATCTTCTTCATAACTTTAAAATTTTAAAATTTAACATAAACTCGTCCAAAGTTAAACAAAAGGAGACATAAATACAAGAATCTCCTATTAAAATCACCTGTCCAATTCGAACACCTCCATATTCTGAACCTTTCCGTCCTTTATATGAAACCTCAAGGCAGTACGCACCAGATGGAATCCCTGGATGCCGGCAGCCCCTGGATTTATCACCAGCATGCCGTTTCTGGACGGATCCCGCATAACCTTGAGAATATGCGAATGACCGCACACAAATATATCCGGCCGATGCTCGTCGATAAGTCTGCGTGCCTTGGCATCATACCGCCCCGGATATCCACCGACATGGGTCATCAAGACCTTTGCTCCCTCACAGTCAAAGACTCTGTGCAGAGGGTGAATGAAACGCAGGTTATGATTATCACAGTTTCCTGCAACACCTTTCATAGGCTTGAACCGTGCAATCTCCTCAGCCAGCTCCATCCCGCCGCCAAAGTCTCCGGCATGCCATATTTCGTCGACAGGCTCCAGGAACCTGCGGAATTCCTCACTGAAAACCCCGTGTGTATCCGATATCAGACCTATATACATAACACCTTCGTATTAAACATTACTTGGAACATCACCACACCGTTGCACTTAATTTATTGTTTTTCAAACACTTAAATGGTCTTGCCTGCTGTCGAATACAGCAGGCAAAGCTATTTAACCTGCTATGATACAGCTAGTTAAGTGCAACGCTACGTTTACAACTTTATGAAAATCTTCTTTTTATACAGCAAGATGGCAATCAGCAGGTGCGGCAGGAGGTACAGCACCGCGAACAACAGTGACATTTGCTCATTGACTCCGAACACCTGAGTGTAGTCCCAGTCAGTATAGCGCCAGATAACCTTCATAGCCAAGCCAGACAGAACGAACAGCGCGAGAGCATTCATTCCCAATGCCTTGAAAGGGAAGAACGGCTTCCCCCACCCCTTCACATCTATAAGATACATCAGCAAGGCAAGCACAAACATCGCCCATCCGGCGGTGTAAAGCACATACGACACGGACCAAAGTGCTTTGTTGATCGGGATGATCAGACCGAGGGCGAGCCCTAGTAGAAGGGCGGCGGCAGACAGACTGAAAAGTCTGGCAGAAACGCCGACCGGAGATTCTGTGACAACGCCGGTCTGGGCATAACGGGCCGACGAGCTGCGGATCATCATTCCGATTAGGTATCCTATTATGATGGTGCATGTTCCTGTAAGCACGCCGAGCAGGCCTTCCGGGTCAAACGGGATACCGAATCCTTTGTAGATGTGACTTTCTCCAAAGACCGCTATGTCAAGTGTGCGGGCGAAGTTACCTTCCAGTGAGAAGGCACCTTCAGGACCGGCAAACGCAAGCAGGAGACCGACATGCAGAGCTCCTAGACCCAAAGCAGTTCCTATCAGCCTGACCGGCTTTCTGAGCCAGAGCACAAGGATGGATCCCAAGACATAACACATCGCGATTCGAGGCAATATTCCCATAAGACGCACATGCCCTGCCCAGTTGGTCCAGTTCTCCCAGAAGGAAAGGTCTGGATCCATATTTGCCGGATAGAAAGGGAATGCAGTCAGGAGAAGTCCGACCAGATAAAGCAATATTCCTCTTTTGAATACCTTTCCGGCCGCCTCTATGGTCAGGGACGAGTATTTCGCAAAGGCAAAGGCCATTGATGTGCCCACACAGAACATGAAGAAGGGAAATACCAGATCACATGGAGTACATCCGTCCCACGCCGCATGCCTGAGGGGCGGAAAGATGTGCGACCACGAACCGGGATTGTTGACGATAATCATAAAGGCTACTGTCAGACCTCTGAGTACGTCAAGAGATACATATCTTTTAGTCATGTCATTAGTGTTTATTGGTGAGTTCATGTCTGATATCACCATCGGTTTGCACTACAAAATTAGCAATTTGATTATATTTGCGGTGCATTTTCAGAAATTCAAGACATGGAACTTTTCTACTCGCGCGATATTGAAGGGAGTATCTGCAGACTTGACGCAGACGAGTCCGGACACTGTGTAAGGGTGCTCAGACACCGCAGCGGTGACGAGATTTCGGTAATTGACGGATGTGGAACACTCTACAAGTGCCGCATAACATGTGACAGCCACAAGGGAGTCGAGGCCGTCGTACTTAGTGCGGAAGAAGGTTGGGGCAGCCATCCATATAACCTGCACCTGGCTGTATGCCCTACCAAGAACAATGACCGTTACGAGTGGTTCGCAGAGAAGGCATGCGAAATAGGATTCGACCGCCTGTCCCCTGTCATCGGAGAGCATTCTGAAAGAAGGATCCTAAAGACCGCCCGCATAGAAAAGATTCTGGTAAGCGCCGCCAAGCAGTCCTTGAAGGCTGCCGTCCCAACAGTTGACGAGCCTGTCAGCGTAAAGGAGTTCATAAAGATGCACGGGCTTCCCGCTCAAGCCGAGAATGACGGAGTGCTGAGGCTCATTGCATACTGCTTCGAGGATGAAAGAGTGCCTCGCAGGAGCATAAAGGAAGTGCTCGACGCTTTTGAGGGCAAGGAGATCATTGTGATGATCGGCCCGGAAGGTGATTTCTCACATGAAGAAGCAGAACTGGCGCTTGCGGCAGGATTTATCCCTGTTCACCTTGGCGCCTCACGCCTTAGAACAGAAACGGCCGCCCTTACGGCAGCCGCTGCTGTATATTTCAAGCACATGTAGCTTATTTTCTGATGATTTCGATCGAGTAGTCAAGTCCTACTTTTATAATCGACGATGACTGGCCTGTCGAGCCCTTCTCCAAAGATGGTTCAACGATATGGTCCACTGACGACTTCACCTCATTTGAGATTTCAGCAAATCGTGCAGGGGTCGCCTCGCCGGAGATGTTGGCAGAAGTCGACACCAGAGGGCGACCGAGCTTAGCTACGAGCTGCTGGCAGAAATCCATCATAGGAATACGTATGCCGACAGTACCGTCCGCTGCCACGGTATTGAATGCCAGGCAGTGACGGCTTGCAGTCATGTTGCCCTGCTCGCCGGCAACAGCACCCGGATAGATGATCGTCATAGGCTTGTCATTCACCTCAACAAGCTGGATCGCCATCTCAGGAACCTCCTTCACATAGCGGCAGATCATGTCCATGTCACTTGCAAGCAGTACAAGTGACTTGCTGTCCTCGCGCTTCTTGAGGGCATAAACCTTGGCAACAGCCTCGGGATTTGTAGCATCGCAGCCGATGCCCCACACTGTGTCTGTAGGATAAAGTATCACGCCACCCGAGCGCAACACTTCCAATGCTTTCTGTATTTCTGCGTTCATATCAATAACTGCCGTATAGCTGGCGTGTCTTTTTCCAGTAAATAATCAAGATGAATCCGAAGATCAGACCACCCAGGTGAGCGAAGTGTGCAATGCCACCGCCGGTGGATGATATACCTAGAAGCAGTTCAAGGGCTGCAAAGATAAGCACAAACCATTTTGCCTTCATTGCTATCGGAGGGAACACAAGCCTCATGATTGAATCCGGATACAGCATTGCATAACCCATGAGAATACCATAGATCGAACCGGAAGCTCCTACGGTAGGGGTGAACAGCACCGAGCTCCAGACAGGAATCATATTATTTCCAGCATCGACGCTCTCAGCTATCCGATCTACCAATAGGGAGGCATCTGCACTTGTCAATCCGACTGCCGCAATGGCATTGCTGTATTCCATCCACTGAACACCCATATGCACAGCCGCAGCTCCGAGACCAGTCACGAAATAGAAGATCAGGAACTTCTTCGGGCCCCATACTCTCTCAAGGACAGAACCGAAGAAAAAGAGGGTGTACATATTGAAGAACAGGTGGAAGAATCCGCCATGCATGAACATATAAGTAACCGGCTGCCACCACTCGAAGTAAGGAGAAGCAGGGAACCAAAGTGCAAATCTCGTAACCATCATCGACTCCTTGAACATGGTCGCCAGCATCAGCACCACATTGATGATGATTATGTTCTTTACAGCCGTTGGCACATTGCTCATGAATCCGCCACCGCCATATCCGTTATTTGAATAAAAGCTCATATTTAAAATTTCTTATCTATATCATCCATTGAAAGTATCGACACGATGCGTCGTCCGGAACTGGTGAACTCCGGATTTTCGCTAGCGAACAACGAATCTATCAATCTCTGCGCCTCAGCCGGATTTGTAAGCTGATCTGCGCTGAAGGAACCCAATCGGGCAAACCTTGAAGCCATATTGGACATCATCATTTCCGGAAGAGCGTTATGGTCCTCCGCGAGAATCAGGAGAAGATCGCCGATCATGGTCTGCACCTTTCCAGCCTCAGCGCTGTATCCCTCCGGCACACCATTCACGACGATAGTGTCGACTCCGAACGGTGCTATGTCAAATCCAAGAGCTGAAAGCATCTGCGAATGTTCCTCAAACAGGCACATGTTCTCGACACCGACCTGTACGGTCACAGGGAAAAGTGCCGTCTGGGTCACATGGGCATTTCTGCACATAGCCTCCAGAAAGCGATCGTAAAGAACGCGCTCCATGGCCCTGTTTATATTCACCACCATCAGACCATTCTTCGAGGTCGTCAGGATATATTTTCCCTGAAGCACCAGCACAGACCTTCCTGGCGCCAGCTTGTCCTCGAAGAGCTTGCCATAGTCGTCGCGCTGAGCAACGTATGCCCCGGCGCCATAGCCGGTCGATTGGTGACCGAAATCATAGTTCGAAGGCTGCGCCTCCATCTCCCGTCCGCCCCAGATTGTTTCAGACTGTACAGCAGGACCACCTGACGACGGCAGAGAATTAGAGTACGGCGAGTCAAATGACGGAAAGCCATCATTATCAAATGGATTGAAGGAATCATCCTGTCCAAGTCCAGGCTCAGACACAGGTCTGAACTCATCGAAATTCTGTCCGAAAGCCGGTATGTCAGGAACTCCCTCGCGATCGAAATCGATGCTCTCGCCGAAAGAGTTCTTGCCGAGGGCCTCCTTGATGCATGCATACACTATCTGGAAGATGACGCTGTCATCCTCAAACTTAATCTCTGTCTTGGTCGGATGGATATTGACGTCAATCGCCTGAGGATCAATCTCCAGATACAGGAAATATGACGGAGTCACTCCCTCAGGGATAAGGTTTTCATAAGCCTTCATAACGGCCTTATGCAGATACGTGCTCTTGAAGAAACGTCCGTTGACGAACAGATACTGGTTTCCGAGGGCCTTGCGCGCAGACGTCGGACGGCCGACATAACCGCTGACGGTCACCACCGATGTCTCGGCAAACACATCCACCACCTCATTGGCAACATTGGCGCCAAGCACATCCTGTATCCTGAACTTCAGGGATTTGGCAGGTCTGAGGACATACACATCCTTTCCGTTATGGGTCAGGGTGAATCCGACCTCCGGCCTTGTCAGAGCGACGCGGATGAATTCTGTAACAATGTGCTTGAACTCCACGCTGTCCGACTTGAGGAACTTGCGTCTGGCCGGCACATTGTAGAACAGGTTACGGACGCAGAAGTTTGCACCTCTTGCCGCCGCAACTTCTTCTGTCGACACATGCTGCGAATCCGCAAACTCTACCTGACACCCGATCTCATCCTCCTCACGACGCGTCCTGAGCGACACCTCAGCCACCGCCGCTATCGAAGCCAAGGCTTCTCCGCGGAATCCGAAAGTCAGGATATTGTGCAGGTCCTCTGCAGTCTGAAGCTTCGAGGTCGCATGCCTTTCAAAACAGAGCACCGCCTGATCGGGAGACATTCCGCATCCGTTGTCAATGACCTGGATAAGAGTTCTTCCGGCATCCTGGATCACCACCGTAATCTGATCGGCACCTGCATCCACAGCATTCTCCACCAGCTCCTTCACCACCGATGCAGGTCTCTGCACGACCTCTCCGGCAGCAATCATGTTGGCTATGTTGCTTGGTAATATTCTTATATCCATACTAATTCAGATTCACTATCTCGAAATCGTCCTCAATAGGCTGGCCGGCAGGCTGCTCTGTCGTCTGCTCCACAGCCGGACCTTCACTCTGCAACGCCTCAAGCAGTTTAGGGAAATACTTGAAAAGTGCAAACACGACAGCAAACATCAGAATGAGGGTAAGCATTCCAAGATACTTCTGATTCTTGGTCACATCCTCCGTTTCCTTATAGTTACCATCGCGCAGGCTACCCTTCACATACGAACCGGGCACATATTCCTTCTTTTCCTTTTTCCCGTTGGAATGGTCGCCGAACATCTCCCTTCTGGCCTCCTCTTCCGGATCGTAAAAACGCGGACGGTAATTGAACTTGCGTATCTCCCGCTTGCCGAAAAAATTAAAACTGAATCCCATATATAGCTTATATTTTATTCTATCCATTGAGCCATCTGACATTCAGACAGCTTTAACAAGCAAAAGTAATGATTTTTTCTTACTTTTGTGGAAATAATTTCATGATATGGACATCAGAATAGGAAACGGTTACGACGTGCACGCCCTTGCTCAGGGACTCGACCTGTGGCTGGGAGGAATCAAGATAGAGAGCCCTATCGGCTGCATTGCACATTCAGACGGCGACGTCGCGATTCACGCTCTGTGTGACGCCCTGCTGGGAGCTTTGGCTCTTGGTGACATCGGAAAGCATTTTCCGGACACATCCAATGAGTTCAAAGGCATCGACAGCAAGATCCTGTTGGAGCGAGTGATGGGGCTGGTTGATGAGGCCGGTTGGACAGTCGGCAACGTAGACATCACGATAGCCATGCAGAAGCCAAAACTGGCACCATATATCATCCCGATGAGAGAATGCCTTGCAGGCATCATGCAGATTCCGCTCGACTGCGTTTCAGTCAAGGCAACAACAACCGAGAAGCTTGGCTTCGTCGGCCGCAGCGAGGGATGCGAGGTTTATGCAGTGGCGCTGCTGACCAAGAAAGCTTAGGCTCATCACTCACCCAGGCACGAATCACCTAAAGCGCTACTATTCATAAGGTTACCATTTTAAGGGTCGGTGTTTTTCCCGACCCTAAAAACATTAACAACATGACTATCAAACACTTAGGTGCAGCAATCCTTTTCACATTGTTTATGACGACATCATGCGGCAGACCGGCAGAAGGGTTTACAGCTGCAGAACTGAAGATAATAAACGGCTGCGACAGCATCATGAGGGTGCTGACCATAGAGGATGAGTCCGACCTTGCGGTTTTACGCACCAGCAGCACCGACCTCTCTCTGGCAGCCCTGCAGTCGGACGAGTATGACAGACTTGCCGAGTTGATGGTGGCAACAGTCACCCATCCGTCACAGGACGGAGTAGGCATCGCCGCACCACAGGTCGGAATCAACCGCAGAATCGTGGCCGTGCAGAGATTCGACAAGGAAGGAGAACCCTTCGAAGTATATCCGAACATCAGAATAGCATGGACTTCAGACTCTGTAGCCTTGGGCCCGGAAGGCTGTCTGTCGGTACCGGACAGGCGAGGAGAAGTGAAAAGAGCTCAGGAAATCGTCATCGAGAATGCTGACATGGAAGCAATACGTTCGGGCAAAGGTGCAAAGTCAGGCAAGATCCCGATGGTTTGCGACACCATCAGCGGCTTTACTGCAGTCATCTTCCAGCACGAAATCGACCATCTGGACGGAGTTCTTTATATTGACAGGTTATAGGCAGGCCAGCACTTAACACACTAGTTATCAGTCCAATAAAGGGTCATGCCTGCTGCAAAATGCAGCAGGCATAACCCTTTAACCAATTGACATTCACAGATTTAGCCGCCTGGCTAAAATCGATATCTAACTGAAATACATGGAATCGAGCCGAGTATGGCGTCAGCACCATATATGCTCAGGCTTCCGCCCTCCAGGGCAACTCCCACGACAGGTCTGATGTCTATTGAAAGCTGGAGAGGAAAGTCGAATTCATACTCCAGACCTACCTGAGCACCCACAGCAAGATAGCCTCCAACCCAGACATAGCCGAACTTCGCTGCCGGTCCTGCATAAAAGCCCCACCTCCCTTTTTCAGACCAATTTGGCTCGGCGATCATAAAGTTATATGCAGCGGCAGCGTTCAGGCCGACTGCATAACCGTAATAGAACTGCATTCCGAGATCGAATTCGAAAAAATCAGCACCAGCACCAACATTATGCTCATAACTCAACTGACAGTCGTTTCCAAGTCTCAAACCTAAAGATTTTGGTTGAGAGTTAGCTGATAGCACTATCGAAATAGTGATAAAAATGACCAGGAAAATTCGTTTCATGATGCTAAGATATAAAAAATGCGGATTTTTTGTAAAAAGTTTTGGAAATTAATAAAACCTTTATACCTTTGCAGTCCCAATTCAAAAATGGGAAGCCAAATTGAGATATGGTGTAATGGTAGCACTACAGATTCTGGCTCTGTCAGTGAGGGTTCGAGTCCTTCTATCTCAACAAAGTTCTAAAACATAATGGCGGGATAGCTCAGCTGGTTAGAGCGCATGAT
>JAZOPY010000078.1:0-14312 GCA_045655825.1 Candidatus Cryptobacteroides sp.
TGCTGGCTACACAAGGAGAATCAGTATGGTGCTACATTCCCCTGCTGATTGCTGTGTTCTCTGCACTCAGACTGGCTAAATTCAACATTGACGAGCGTCAGAGCGAAAACTTCATCGGCCTGGCAACTCCTGCCTGTGCGATCCTCTGCGGTGCGTTTGCATGTTATGTGACAAACGAGCCGACCAGTGTGATGCTGAAATGGGCAGCTACAGCATGGTTCATACCTGTGGTTTCGCTCATCCTCTGCGGACTTCTTGTAAGCGAGATCCCGATGTTCTCGATGAAATTCAAGAAATCCTCTGCCGGCACAGCTGCGCACAGACAGAGGATCATATTCCTGGGGATAGCTCTAGTATCATGCATTCTCATCCCTGTCATGGGACTGAACTGGGCAATGATACCGCTACTGATTTTCGTTGTCTACATCCTGATGAATCTGGGTGTCTGCCTGATCAGCATCATGAGATAAAACAAGGCTGTCACGCCCTAAAGAATCCAACGTATCTGCCGGCTCAACAATGGTTGTGTCGGCAGATTTGTTTTCTACAGTTTTCTTATCCGAGAAGAACAACGGACTGCACAACACTCCAGCAGCAAAGCCGGCAAGGAAAAGGGCGACAAACAGCCAGACTTTGCATGAACATTTACGCACAGCACAAGACTGCTCATTAACCTCATCCTTTACATATCTCTCCGTCTCTTCATTCTCAAGATTTTCCTCATCTGATTCCAGATCAACAAGCACGACGGTCACATTATCTCTTCCCCCTTTATCCAGAGCCGCCTCAATTAGCTTTCCGACCTTTGTCGGCACATCACAATCCTGAGAGAGGATCATAGACATCTGCTTTGATGTTATCATATCGCAGAGTCCATCAGAACACAAGAGTAGCTGAGTCTTTGAATCGAGCGGATATGAAGCCACCTCTATGTATGTAGTGTCACTCTCATCCAGCAAGGAAGAACCGACATCACGGCTGATGATATTTCTCTGTGGATGTCTCATAGCCTCTTCTTCTGTAAGGTCTCCTATCTCCTCACGATATCCGACTAATGAATGGTCATGAGACAGCTTGCTGATTTGCGAAGAAGAATATTGATACAGGCGAGTATCTCCCACATGTGCAATATTGACACGCATGGACTCCAGTTCAATCAGCGAGGCGGTGAGCACACAACTCATGCTGGCAAGTTCTGGCTTCAGTTCTCTTTCATGAAAAATATTGTTATTGGCACGAATGACAGCCTGCTTGAGAAGTTCAAGACAGTCTCCAGAAGAATTCTGCTGAAGGTATTCCGAAATGGTGTCACGAGCTATAGCAGCAGCAACCTCTCCTCCTTCATACCCGCCAACCCCATCAATAACGACGGCAAGAACATGGTCTTCATCCCAAATATTACCGATCCAAAAGGCATCTTCGTTATTGGTCCTGACCTTTCCGACATCAGTCTGCCCAAAAAATGCAACCTTTCTCATAATCACTTTATCTCAAATTTCACACTTACCTCATCATTGATGAAGATCTTAGAATTGTTTGCCAGATTAAACCACTTGACCAAACCCGGCTGGCTCAGATCATATTCGCGGCCGTTTACACGTGCAGGGCCGTATGCTGCGAACTGGAACTTCTTTGATTCAGGCACATATTTTATCTGTACATGAGGCGCAAGAAGGCCACTCTGATCAATACGAAATACAGAAGAGAGAGCATCACTTCCCTGCGGGCCCGAAATGTCAATCAGATTGTCTATCATAGCGAAGTGATAGTTCTTTCCGTCCTTGGCATAGCTCAGCTGCGCTATAGTCATTGCCTCAGCCATGGACACCGGATCACTTGCCTCCATTGCTACAGACTTTGCGTTCAAGCTCTTATCAAACTTACATCTGAAATAGTTCTCTCCAATAATATCTATCTTGGATACAGCATCCCAATTCACGTTCACATCACGCATGACGTTAGAGTCCTGCACCTTGATGGATATTCTGGTATTGTTTGACACACTGGTATTCCTCTGTCTGAGGTCTACCGCCAAAAGGCTGGCAAGAGTAGTTATATGGCCTTTGTTCACGACAACATTGCTTCCATTGGCCAGATTCACATCATTGACCTGGCATGATGAGAACTGGAACACCCAATCGTTAGCTACAGGAGTATAGTCCGGATAAGACTTCTTCATGGATTTTATCACCTTATAGAACTCCTTCACTACTTCAGGAAGAACGAAAGGAAACGACTCCTTGACCTGGGCATAGTCTTCATGGTGCAGAAGGACATTGAATGACATGGGATAGATCATCCTCTCGCCTACTGAAAGCTTGTCAATCTGATCCTTGAAATGCTCGACCAGCTCTGCCAGAAGAACCTTGTTGGAGAGTTCTTCATTCTTCTTCACTGAATTTACCGCTGGTTTTGGAGCGAAAATATCTAACACTTTACGAAGCATATCGATTGTATTTATGAAAGAACCTTAAAAATAAGTCGCACATTCTTGCTGAGTTCGATACAGTCACCATTGTGAAGAGGCTGAGGAACAACATCATCAACCTCTATCTCAGAATCAGCACGCAGGATGCGGGTCCTCATCCCTGCCTTGACTGTACCCTCGGGCTCTGCCTGAAGCAGGAAGCCGTTTTCTGTGGAATACCTGATATATGCGTGAGTCCTGCTGACGTGTTTATTACGCTCATATCCTTCAGACTCAGGATCATCATCAATTGCTATGTGATTCTGACGGAATCGTCCGGCAATCTCCGGGTACTCACCGGCACCAATATTATACCTTTTGGATGGAAGTTCATTTATGGCTTCAGAATCAAGCTCATACTTATCCATCTTGAGAGTGCCGTAATTCTTCTGCACAAAGATTTCAGCCTTACACAATCGTACAGGAAGTTCTTTAGTACATATATCCATGTATGCGCCCTCATCAAGCTGTGACATATTATGTGTTTCAGGAAGAGGACCTGTGCTGATATCTATTTCAGCAAAATTTACTCCCATCTGTCCGTCAAGATAAATGATAAGATCTGTCTTGAACCCAGATTCGACGAGAGAATAATACTGAACACTGTCTGTAATCAGGATACGTAAAATCTTGTCATCAAACGAGAAATTGCCTCCTTTATAGTTCTTCTTAAGAAGCAACTCAATCATACGTTTGAGATTGTCCTGTCTGGAAATGCAATTTTCATTGGCTGCAGCCTTATCGTGACCGCTGTCACCCGCATTCTTCCCACCTCTGAGCGAGGCGAAAACCTTATCAAAAATTCCCATTATACTTTAAGCTTTGTCTATTTCACATAACCGGTCTCCTTGAGTGCTGGTAGAACGGCATCTCTGAACAGTCTCCAGGCATTACCTGATCCAGGGCCTCTTTCAAGTCGCACAGCAAATGCAATCGGACCGTTCACACCTTCACAATATCCGATATACCAACCGTCCTGCACATTTTCTCCCTGGAAAGAGCGCTGTGCTGTACCAGTCTTGCCGTATACGTTTTTAAGACCATGAGTCTCTGCCTCTGCTTTCATACATTCCCGTAGATAATTGAGATCAAACTTACTTAGACCTTCAATAGGAATAGACTCATAAGGATCAGTCTTACAATAACGCGTCACAGGCATCTTACCGTTGCCGGAAGCTATTGAAGCTACTCTGGCCATTGCGAGAGGAGATGCTGAAAGTTCACCTTGTCCCCAAGGAAGCTGCCATGCAGGATGTTTCTTCAATGGTTCACGCTTACCTGTCCTGGCGGCGTTCTCCATATACTTACGATATTGCTTGACAGCACCTTTGGAATGCACATCCATCAGGCTGTCTATCATGGTTTCAGACGAATAAAACATTGTATATGGCTGCTCATACAACAAACGCGCACCTACAATCGAATAAATATCAGCCAATTCATCATACAGTTCCTTGTCGTTGACCAGATTGATGAAATAACTGTTTGATGAACGGCAAAGGGCATCATACATGCTGATTCGACGATTCAGATTGACATTGTACTCGTATCCAGTCCTCTCCTCGTTATAGTTATAATAAGTAAGATTTCGTATCTCGGCTGTTGTCAGATCTTCGCTCGAGAGGGCTGACAAAGAACTCATCACCTTTGCAGTGGAGCCTGGGGCTGTCGGGAAAAGAAGCCCCAGATCCATATCGGCATATGCCTTCCAATTGTCATCCGCTCCAGAATCATCATACTCTCTTAACTGAGCATCGTCCATTGACTTAAGCCTGTCCACATCAGGCAGAGGATACATTGAAGAGGCCAGAAGTTCGCCGGTATTGGCATCAACAGCAACAGCAGAGATCCTCAAAAGATTATTATTGCGCAGACTATTGTCATTCTCCACATATGCCTTCATCCTATTCTGTATCGACGTCTGAAGTCTTGCATCGATTGTCAGGTACACGTCACCTGGTACGGTTCCAACGCTTTCGCCTGTCTTCAATGCCGGCAGTAAAGAAGTATAATCCCTCAATTGCACATTTCTCAGCATCAGCGTAGAATCATTACTGAAATATCTGCCAGGCCTGTACTCATCAGATGCCAAAGAGACCTTTACTCCCTCGTCACCTTCGATAAGACGGTCATCATATCCTCTCAGATGGGACAGATGCCTTGCCTCGGCCATATACCCCCTCTGATCTTCCGAAGTAAAGAAAAGCCTTGAATTATAGTCTCCAAGCATATAGAAAAGATGACTTCCAAATGGATAGTATCTCTTTAAGCGGGACTTAAGATGTGGATTCAAGGAAGCGGAGTCTACTCCATAAGAGAGATATTTTTCTTTTGTCTCACGTAAAAGGTCAACATCGCTGGTAGCTATGAGAATACCGTTTCTGTCATAAATATTTCCAACGGGCATCTGTTCAGCTATCATAGAGATACGTGGATTGTATTCGACAACAGGCATTCCGTTTATATTATTTACATAAACCGGACGCACCAGAACTTCGTCACGCTGAAATATCGTATAGTTCATGAATACTCCCGCAATGACCAGAGCTATAATACAGAAGACCAGGCTCACGATAGCAACAGGATAATCATACATAGACATCTGGCGTCGGCGGATCTCAAGCATCTGTTCTGAAGTTGCTTCAGAAGCATCAGCATGGCGTCCCGCAATCGACAAGACCATGCCGAACGCAGCCAGATTAAGGATCATACTCACTTTTCCGTAGCTGAAGAACGGCACAGTAACACCGGTAAGAGGTATCACTCCGGTACTTCCCAAGGAGATGATTATAAACTGCACACCGGTCACGACTGCAACTCCCAGGCACAGATAGAAGGAAAACGGATGCGAGGAATCATAACCATGCAGAATAGTCTTCCTAAGCAAGATCACCAGGAGGACGAGCACCACCAGCAACCCTATAAAGCCAAACTGTTCTCCAACGCTTGCAAGAATCATATCAGTATGGAAAGCCGGTATCACACTTGGAGATCCTTTACCGACACCCTGGCCGGCAAATCCGCCGGAAGCCAGTCCCCATAGGCCCTCGGCAACCTGAGTATTTTCACCAGGATCAGCTTCGTGTCCATCTACAGGAAGCACACCCCATGTGTTGGTACACATCTCAGTACGACTCTCAAGACGTTCTGAAACACTGTCGAGACCAGGAATGGCACCAAGGATAGAAGCTCCAAAAATAAAAGCAGCGATAATAAGGTTGAATACTATTGCCGACTCAAATATCTGCTTCTTAAGAATACCGAATAATATCCATGCTGCAAACCATACGATGCAGAAGATCCACATGCAGCCGAGTCTGCTGCCGACGTACAGCATCAGAATGAACGACATGATGCCGTACACAAGCATCGCCAGGTCACATGTAAGGATATGTCTGAGCTGGGACTTCTGATCCAGCCCCTCTATGTTGACCTTCGACTTTATGAAAGAATACATGATGATGAAGGTGAAAGCCAGCACCATCGATGGGCCCATGTCTCCAAGAAGGAGATAGAGTCCCATAAGGAAAGCCAAACCTATCAATATGCCGTAAAGCATCCTCATCTTGACACCGAAGAGATCGACATTTCCCTTCTGTGAAAACTTGACAACCGTATCGGCCTTGACACAGAAGAAAGCCGCCATAAAGATTACAATCAGATATTTGGCAATCTCACTAGGTTGAAAGAGGATACCGACGTTCAGGTTGACCCTCATGCCTCCGACAGACGCACCTAACGGGGTGAAAAGAAGCAAAGTCAACCCCACGGCTGTGAGCATATAGCCGAATCCTTTCGGGAGTTTGGCAAACAGGGCATCAACTTTAATGCGCCATGGCCACAAGAGAAGTCTTATAAAGGCTGCCGGAATATCAAAAGGAAGACGGCTTTTGCCTTGATAGAATGCCTTGAAATCAACCGCTTGTAAAAGTATCATCACAAGGACGCCAGCTATTATACCCTGAGCCATATCGACTCCCAGCATTTTATCATTCAGAGGGTCGTTCATTGAAAACATCATCACAAGACAGATACCCGTAAGGGCCATCATCAATGTGATGAGACTACTGTCTGCACCGGGATGGCGTCGTCTGAACAAGAAGTAAAGCAGGAACCAGACTGCAAGGAAGGCACCTGCATAAATCGCCATTGATACAAGAAAGCTCCTCAGCTGACGCACGACGATGATATGGTCAGACTTTATGTTCCTGAGTGTTATGGCGTCGAAAACCTTGATTTTATGTTCTTTCTGAGTGAATGTGCATTCAAGTTCTGCATCATCCCCTACCTGAGCCAATGTTCCGCCGACTGTTCCCTGAGATGCACCGTATTCATATCCATCCCTGATCGGAATCACGCTGTATGAGGATTCAGGAACAAGACCGCAGAAAATGGCATGTCCCTCTGTATCTGTTTGTGCAAATCCTATTGACCGGCTTTCAGCTTTGCCTTCCGCATTGATGAAATGCTCGTCAAGACGAACGACTACACCATGACATGGATCTTTGTCCTCATTCTTTACTATTACTGCTATATGACCTTTCTGAGCAGCATCAATGCATGCTGAAGTCTTCAACGCAGAGCGGTCCAGACTACGAAACTCCTCATTCTGCCCCATCCTGACGCATTCTTCGTCAAGTCTCGCAAGATAGTACTCAGAACCTCTGTTCCTGATATCCTGAGCAGGTATCTTCCACGCACGTTTGTTCAGGTCATATAATGCTCCCAATTCCTCACCTGTTTCCAGAACAGAGACCAGATGCTGTGCTGCATACTCAGCATCAGCATACGTCGGCAGGTAATTCTTCTGCATGATAGCCTTTGCCAACGAATCCGGGGAGACTCCCCTTTCTAAAGTAATTTGGTCATCATGTTCTTGGTAACGCGCACTATAATTCATGGCAAGTCGTCCGAAGACGACTGCCAGAATTAAAGTGGATATCAGGAGCGAATATTTTTTCATAGGTTAAAGTTGAAGGTGCTTACTTCACTTCAAACTCAACTGGATTACCAGAAGCGCTGTCACCGGCGATCCAAAGCTGGAACTTGCCAGGCTCAACCTTCTTGACCATGTCCTTTCCGTAGAATGCAAGATCCTGGACAGGAAGTTCAAATCCTACTGTCATGGTCTGTCCCGGAGCTACAGTAACTCTGTGGAACCTCTTGAGTTCCTTGACAGGACGAGTAACCGAACCTACAAGGTCACGCACATAAAGCTGAACTACTTCTGTAGCCGCCTTGTCACCTGTATTCTTAATTGTCACACATGCACGAATAGTATCATTCTCGGTATATTCGGTCATTTCGATCTCTGGAGCTGAATACTCAAACGTAGTATATGTCAGACCATAGCCGAACGGGAACTCAGGCTCGAATGTGGTGTCAAGCCAGTAGCTTGTATTTCCGAGCGAAGTCTGACCTGCACGCAGAGGAATGTCATAGAGCATTGTCTCAGTACCGTTGTATGGTCGGCCGGTCATGTTATGGTTGTAATAGATCGGAATCTGACCTACATTCTTAGGGAATGTGATCGGGGTCTTTCCGCTTGGAGTCTCGTCACCGAAGATGAGCTGAGCGATTGCCGGACCACCCATTGTACCCGGATGGAATGAATAAAGGATTGCGTCAGAGTTCGCGATCTCGAAATCAAGTTCGAGAGGACGGCCTGCCATGATGTTCAATACAACAGGTTTTCCTGTCTTGTGAAGCGCCTCGATCAGGGCTCTCTGATCACCCTTGAGAGTGATGTCTGTCAGACAGTGTGCCTCACCAGACATGATAGCCTCCTCACCCATGAATGCGAGAATGACGTCAGCCTTCTTTGCAGCCTTGACAGCCTTGGCGATACCTCCCTTGTCAAACTCTCTTGTGAAAGTGAGACCTGGCTCATAGATCACCTGAACATCATTGCCGTAAAGCTCTCTGATAGCCATGAGAGGAGTCACTGTATGAGCAGGATCTCCGTCGAAAGTCCATGTTCCGAGCTGATCGTGCGGAGCGTCAGCCATAGGACCTGTAACAAGGACTGTCTTCACTTTTGACTTATTCAAAGGAAGAACGCCGTTGTTTGTGAGAAGGACTGCAGACTCGACAGCTGACTTGCGCGCAGCTTCAAGGGCCTCAGGTGTATAGAATGATGCCTCAGTCTTTGACTCGTCCACATATGGGTTCTCAAAGAGTCCGAGACGGATCTTGATGCGAAGAATATTGCGCACAGCATTGTCGATTGTTTCCATCGAAACCTTACCTTCATTGATAAGTTCCTCGATGTGGCTGATGTATGAATATGACATCATGTCCATATCTACACCTGCATTGATAGCAAGTTCACCGGCATGCTTGTTATTTTCAGCATAGCCATGGTTCACCATCTCATAGATTGATGCCCAGTCACTGACAACGAAACCGTCGAAGCCCCATTCGCCACGAAGAACGTCATTCACGAGGAAGCCGTTTCCGGTCGAAGGAACGCCGTCATTGTCGTTGAATGAAGTCATGAGAGTCATGGCACCCGCCTTTACACAAGCCTCGAACGGTGGAAGGTACACATTGCGGAGAGTTCTCTCAGTAACGCCTGTAGAGTTATAGTCACGACCGCCCTCAGCTGCGCCGTATGCCACAAAATGCTTCACGCAGGCAGCCATACTGGTCTGATCGATGGTCTCACCCTGATAACCCTTCACCATGGCTACTCCCATCTGAGCATCGAGGTATGTATCCTCTCCACTACCCTCTGCAATACGTCCCCAGCGAGGGTCGCGTGCGATGTCAAGCATAGGCGAGAAAGTCCAACGGATACCGCTTGCCGTAGCCTCGATTGCTGCGACACGGGCGCCCTGCTGAACAAGTTCAGGGTCGAATGTAGCGGCAAGTCCGAGAGGAATCGGGAACATGGTCTTGAAACCATGAATCACGTCACGGGAGATGATGAGCGGAATTCCCAGACGGCTTTCCTCTACCGCTGCTTTCTGGTAGCGGTTCAGAACATTAGGATTACACTCATTGAGAATGGATCCGACCATACCGGCACGCATCATACCTGCTGCGTTCTGGTCAAATCCTCCTACTGAAAGCTGATTGAGCTGACCGATCTTCTCCTGCAGGGTCATCTGCTGAAGCAGAGACTCAACTCGCTGTTCTTCAGTCTGCTGCGCAAATACAGAAATTGCTGTCGTCAGTGCGACGACAGCAACAGATATTAAATTACGAACCATATTAATAGTTTGTAGGATGAATCATGAAGTAGCTCTTAGGGTGGTTGCATACAGGGCAAACCTCAGGAGCCTGCTTTCCGATAACTACGTGACCGCAGTTTGAGCATTCCCACATCATGTCATTGTCGCGTGAGAATACAAGACCGCCTTCTACGTTAGCAAGAAGCTGACGATAACGCTCCTCATGCATCTTCTCAATAGCTGCCACCTTCTCAAAAAGTACTGCGATATCCTCGAATCCTTCCTCGCGAGCCTCTACAGCGAATGTAGCGTACATGTCAGTCCACTCATAGTTCTCGCCGTTAGCTGCATCAAGGAGGTTCTCTGGAGTATCTGGCATTGTGCCTCCGTGAAGAAGCTTGAACCAGATCTTAGCGTGCTCCTTCTCATTGTTTGCAGTCTCCTCGAAGATCTTCGCGATCTGAACATAACCGTCCTTCTTTGCCTTTGAAGCATAATATGTGTACTTGTTGCGAGCCTGTGACTCACCAGCGAATGCTGTCTGAAGATTAGCTTCAGTCTTAGTGCCTTTCAATTGTGCCATAATCATTAATATTTAACTGGTAAAATTTAGCAAAGTTTCAATCCTTACAAATATATCAAATTATTTTGACTTCTTAACAATTTTGTAGCCAATTGCAGCAATAATTATTGACATCACAGGTGACAGCAAGTTGAACAGGCAATACGGCAGATAGGTCAAGGTACTTACTCCCAGGACAGTCGACTGAGTCATGCCGCATGAATTCCATGGAACCAGCACAGAAACCACAGTGGCGGAATCTTCGACCGAGCGGCTCAAAAGTTTGGATTCATATCCTTTCTTCCTGTATAGGTTCTTATACAGGCTGCTGGTCAGAATGATTGACAGATACTGGTCGCCGGTAATCATATTTGCAAAAATTCCTGTACTGACGGTTGCAGAAACCATAGTCACCCGTCTTCTGATGAACTGTGTCAGTTTCTCTGTCAGGCTTTCAAGCATGCCGCTGCCGACCAACGCTCCTCCAAAAGTAACCGCAGATATGATAAGGAAGATCGTATTCAGCATTCCCGTCATGCCACCTGTAGACACAAGATCATTAAGAGCCGTATTACCGGTATCGATTGCTGTCGGACCATACATGGACATGAACATTCCCTTGAAACCGGTCATAAAAGACAAAGGCTGACCGGATACAGGGGCTGCATCATTTGCGATGGCCCCGATAATCTGAGGCTGAGCTACAACAGCTACAACACCTGCCATAATTGCCGCAATGAACAATGTCAGGATAGCCGGAACCTTCTTGACGATGAGTACACCCGTAAATACCGGCACAAGAAGCAGCCATGGGGATATGTTATATGTATGCTTGAGATCGCTGGCAAAATCAGCAGATTGCACAGCGTCCGGAGCCTGGTGCATGATGCTTACTACCAGAAATACCAGCAGTGCTATTACAAACGACGGAATTGTTGTCACCATCATGAACTTGATATGAGTGAACAGAGGCGTTTCTGCTGAAGAAGACGCCAAGACAGTCGTATCGGACAGAGGCGAGATCTTATCACCGAAATACGCTCCGGAAATGATTGCGCCTGCAGTCCATCCGGGCTCAAATCCCTGTGCTGTTCCGATACCGACCAGCGCAACACCGACTGTAGCGATCGTAGTCCATGAACTTCCTGTCATGATAGATATCAGGGCCGATATAAGACAGGCAGCAAAGAGAAATATTTCCGGAAAGATGACCTTCATTCCGTAATAAATCATGGTCGGCACAACACCGCTGGACATCCATGTTCCTGCCACAGCACCAATAAGTAGCAGAATAAGGATCGCCGTACCTACAGATTTTATGTTTTCAAGAATACCTTCCTCGAATTCTTTCCAAGGAATTCGGTAAAAAATCATAGAAATCGCAATTGCCACACCAGCAGCAAAAAGCAACGAAACCTGACTTGCACCCTCTAGGGCATCTGCGCCGAAAGCCTTGATTATAACGACCAATACGGCAGTCAGAACGACAAAAGGAATAAGAGAAACCCACCACAATGGTTTCTCTCCTCTACTGAAAAACTTCATTTTACACTAACTACTGATAACTGAGCGCGAAATTAAGAAAAATAGAGAATTTTTCATAATTTTGCATGTATATGGCAAGGAAAAGATCGAAAAAGAGAAAGAACACGATAAGGCTATTAACAAAGACGTTTACCATCGTTTTTCTCGTAGCCATTGCAGCATCCGCAGCATGGTTATACCTCAGACAGTCTCACCCGGACAAAGGAGCAAAGATTCCCGAGGGCAATTATGTCTATGGTATAGACATCTCCAGATATCAGCCAGATGTAGATTGGAAGGATCTTAAGATACTTGTTGATGAGAACGGAGTCACAACCAGTTCCTTAAATGAAGCGGTGGAGACAAAAGAGATATCTTATGTCTTCATCAAGGCAACTGAAGGCACTTCATTAGTTGACAAGCGTTTCAAAAGCCACTGGAAAAAAGCCAGGCAAGCTAATATAAGAAGAGGTGCATACCACTTCTTCATATCATCAAAAGATCCCGAAACACAAGCACGTCTGTTTATAAAGACTGTCGGCAAGCTTACCGAAGAGGATCTTCCTCCAGTACTTGACATCGAGACCATTCACGACGGATGTTCAAACAAGGCTCTGAACGACAAGGCATTGGTATGGCTGAAGGCTGTAGAAAAACACTATGGTAGAAAACCGATCGTATACTCTAACGCATCGTTCATCAACAATAATTTGAGCAAGGAAATCAAGGATAACTATCCTATCTGGGTGGCACATTATAAAACACACAGGCCACGATGCGACAGATGGCATATCTGGCAGTTCACAGATCAGGCTATAGTATTCGGAATCGAAGGCAATGTCGACGTGAATGTCACCACAAGAGAATTTCTTGAATCGATATAAAAAAGACATGTTCTTTCTCTTTTTAGAGATAACAAAACCCCGAAAGTTTTGCATAACATTCGGGGTTCTTGTCATTAGGACGGCTTTTCTAATTAATTCTGAGATTATGGCCAGTCTTCCATTCCCAGATTATGAATATGTGCTCGGTCACATCTATTAAAGCGTTCCCAGAATTTCTTCAAGCCTATTCTAAGACCATACTTTTGAATTGCCAGGATACAATACTCTGAACAGCTCGGTGTATAGAGGCAATTAGGAGTATACCTTGAAAGGTACTTCTGATAGAAACGAATTGACCAGATTGCTAATTTTTTCATTTATAGAAAATTTATTACTCCTTCTCCTTGAACATCTCTACAGTACATGTATAGAAGTTATGTCTCTTACCACGGATGAACTCTACAAGAGGTGTCAAGATACCCCAAGAAGTATCATGTATAGCAAGTGTCACAGGCACCTGACCAAGGTGATATTTCTTGATAAAGTCGTTGTAAGCAATATTCTCTGACAAATCAACATTCTCCTGCTCAGTAAGCTGCTTAGAATATACTTCCTCAAGCTGCTTAAGGTTCTGCTCCTCAATGTAAGATGTATAATCGATTTTATCGTTTGGTTTCCAGAAGCCAAAAGTAATAATCCTAAGAATGAACTCAAATATAATTCTCAAAATACCCTTCACCTTCTGGAAATACCAAATGTCGAACTTATTGATGCGAACGGTCCTACCTTCAACTGTCTTAACATTCATCAAAAGGTCAGTATTCACATTGACTTTTGACTCTGCAGAATATATCAATGCTGTCGAGAATCTTTCATCTGGGACCTCCACGATCATTTCAAGTCCAAGTCCCTTCTTACGAAGCTCTGTGATATCAGAACGGAGTGCTGCCTGCACCTTATCTTTATATGTTCTTAAAAGAAGATCCTCTTCAATCTTAAGAAGCGGCATCTCTGATTCATCATAAATATTGTCATGAAGTTCAGGAATATAAAGTTTTCTAAGATCATAGTACTTATTAAGCTTTTTAACATCATCAATATTATGCTGATCGTCAGTAAAGTTTACATACTGGATATTTCCTCCCTTTGATCTACAAGCGATTCCCTTAAAATTACATCCTGTAGACTTACATCCTGGAAGATTAAACTTACATCCCTGGCGAACAGGTTCTACCTCAATAACTGGTCCCATATAAGATACATACTGTACTTTCTTACCAGTATCTGTAAACGCATAAACACCATGCTCACCTGAGAGTTCAACGTCCATACCTACGTAAACATCATGGGTATATACCTTACCATCGTTAAGCTCGAAACCCTTAGAAGAAACCTCATTCAGAGATTCATTAAAATCCTTCTCATAATATTTCTTCTTCGCAAGCATTTCTTTGTAATCATTACCACGCAATGTATTACAGCATGAAGGAATTGGTCCGCCACGGAGTTCATTAAGTACTAATACCTTTTTCATAAAATTATAGTTTTAGTGTGTTTGGGTTGTGTAAATGTGAAAAAAGGGCCACCTGGGTGACCCTATTTTAATCATATGAGTTTCAGATTACTTTGCGATAACGCGAGCCATCTCGAGAACCTTGTTTGAGTAACCCCACTCGTTGTCATACCATGAAACAACCTTAGCGAAGTTAGCGTCGAGGCTGATACCAGCCTTAGCGTCGAAGATTGAAGTGTTAGCGCAA
>JAZOPY010000079.1:0-19199 GCA_045655825.1 Candidatus Cryptobacteroides sp.
TCTAGAGTCCTGACGGGAGTTCATGGTTTCCTCGCGGCAGTATTCGCGCATCATTTCCTCTGACGGCTCGTCTCCACTGAGAATCAGCTCTACAGTTCTCTTTCTTGCGATATTTTCAATCTGACCGCCACTGAGGTCAAATTCCTGCGCAAGTGATTGTGCGAACTCGTCTGAAAGAGACGGAATCATAGACTTCCATATCTGTTTCTTGGCCTCCACGGTCGGACGCTCGAACTCGATCTTGTAGATGAATCTGCGCTCAAATGCCTTGTCAAGGTTTGACGTAAGGTTAGTCGTCGCAATCATGATTCCATCAAGACTCTCCATCTCCTGAAGGATGATGTTCTGGATAGAGTTCTCCATCTTGTCTACAGCCCTTTGTGCCCCTTCCTGACGGATTCCCAATACCCCATCGGCTTCATTGAAAAGGAGAATAGGAGCAACATCATTTCTTTTGACAAGCGCTCTGTATTTATCAAATAGCTTCTTGATGTTCTGTTCGCTTTCTCCGACCCAGCAACTCTTGATCTTGGTTACATCCACTACCATGACGTCGCGACCTGTGAGACGTGCTAACTGGTTGACTGTCTCCGTTTTACCTGTGCCTGGTGATCCATAGAACAGGCATGCAAATCCCTTGCGCATGCCATTTTCGCTGAGGCGCTCAGTCACCTGCTCAAACTTGTCTGGCTGAAGAAGTTCTGTAAGTCGCGCAATCTTAGCGTTTACCTTATCCGTGTAGAATAACTCCTTGGCTGTGAAGGAAGTGTGAGAAACCAACGACTTGTCCTCTTTGGCTGTCTTTTCCACCAGATTCATTCCAGGGAAGAGCTCCTCTTTTGCCTTGTCGGTCAGGTGGTAGAAGTCAGCATCTCTCATATTGTCGGAAGGATATGCCTCAAAGATGCCTTTCTTGATAAGGTCGCTTTCGCCGCTTTTCCACGATCTGACCATGTTCTTAATAAGTCTTTTGCTCTCTAAATAATCCTCCCAGTCATGCGCACCTATCATATCGTCATCCTCATTTATGAGCCTGTGGGCGAAGATATGCAGTAAGACTCTTTCACGACCCTTGAGACCATATGACTCAGCCACCTTGCAATAATTAAGGTGTGGATTGCCTTCAATCAACATGTCTATGTGTCCCTCCAGCTCAGCCATGCCGATCTCCTCCTCGTTCATATACTCGCCAAGTATGTCGAAAAACTCGTCAAAAGTAAGGCCCTTGAGAGATTTAGGCGTTGGCTTAATGTTCTGTCTGATAGAATCAAGAACGTTTCCGGGAACAGTATACCAGTTTTCATCCCTTACCCTGCTTCCTTTTCTGATGTATCCCTTGCTGATAAGCGAGTCCGCTACATTCATCATAGAGATGATGCGGAGGTTTGACGTATTGATCATTTCTGCGATATTGCTCATCCAGATACGGGATGATGAGCACATCTCAAAGAAAAATGACAACAGCATTGCCTCATCCTTAGTCAATTGGAGGGCTTTGGAGAGATGTTGAAGGCTGTCTTCTGCAGCCTGATAGAATTCGGGTGTGAGGCTAAATTCCTTAGCTTTTGTGATGATATCCTCCATTGAGGAGAGAAGTGTCCTTTTCTTGTTTCTAACCGTTGTCGCCATAGTATCCTTTCTCTTTTAACAGCAAATGTATTGGTGCGTGTTGCCATTGTGAGGCACAAGTGAAAAAATCTTTTCACAGGTCACCTTTTCAAGATAGAATACGGAATATGTCACCGGTTTGTTATGTGATATATGAAAAAAAGTCCATGTTTCTGAACTCGTCAGAATCATGGACTTTTGGATCTATCGATGTAGTCGACTTGTTTATCTTGCTAATACTCTGTGGATCAGGTTCATCATAATGTAGATGGTAAAAATGATGAATATAGCATAAGCTATGTGTCTTCCAAGGATGACGGTGAGTATCAGAGCCACAGCTGCAAGAATGAGGAATGTCACTCTTCTCAATTTTAGACTGGCTTCTGTCTCTTTCTTGAATTTCATCGAGAACATCGGAACCTCGCTGACAAGCAGTCCGCAAAGGATGAGCGTAACTACTGGTATGAACCATACAGACTTTGCCAATTCGAGCATAATGCTGGTCGGTTCGTTTGTTACATAACATGCAAATGCGCCGCAGATGATCGCGCATGCTGGAGTTGCCAAGCCTATGAAGTTCTCACTCTGACGCTCGTCAATGTTGAATTTTGCAAGTCTGAGTGCAGAGAATACAGCAATCAGCAGGGGAATGTAGCACCATACTGATTCTCCCTGTGTTGTCAGCATCAGTCGATGCAGAATCAGGGCAGGCAGAGTTCCGAAGCTTACCATGTCTGCAAGCGAATCAAGCTGCTTTCCAAGCTCCGAGTATGCCTTGAGGGCTCTTGCAGCAAGACCATCGCAGAAGTCGCACAGTGCTCCTGCAAGCATCATGTAGAAAGCAATGTCGAAGCTGCCCTGGAATGTGAATATCACACCCATGACTCCGCAAAGGAGGTTCATGGATGTGATTGTATTTGGAATATGCTTTACGATATTCATGTCTTATTTGATACCGAGCTTCTTGGCGATATGCTTAGGAAGAGCGTCCTTGTGAACCACGATGTTGAGAGTCTTGTAGCGTACGAATGAGTCTGATGCGTACCAAACACCCTTGTATTTGCCAGTCTCGCCCCATGAGTTCTTCACCATGAAGTACTTGTTGCCGTTCTGGTCCTGAGCAACACCATAGATGTGCATTCCGTGGTCATCAGTTGTAGTCTTGCGGTCGTATCCGTCCTGGCGCATCTCCTGAGTGATTGTCATCTCCTGTGGGAGCTCAGCCTTTACTTCCTCTTTCTGCTCCTCTGCAGCCTTTCCAACCCAGCGCTCCTGGTCTGAGCCGGCAGCAGCCTTCTTCTCTTCTACAGGCATAACTGCGAGACCGTCACGTGTGAAGCCTTTCTCGCTCACGTCTGATCCCCAAGCGATTGTGAATCCATTGTCAATGGCGTTGTACATAACCTCCATGAACTCGTCGATAGGAAGGTTGTATGCGCTGTCCCATCTCCAGTTGTCGCAAACCTCGATGATGAACGGCTCGTAGAACGGGTGGTGAGTGAAAGAAGAGAGGTTTACATAGTCATCATAGTTGATGCCGAGGTGCTCTCTGTATGACTCTGGAGTGTACTCCTTGCCGTCAACCACGAATGTCTCAGGATATTCTCCGAAATAAGCAGCAACGATACCGTCGAAACCGTTTACCCATGCTGTTGAGAGGGTTCTGTTAGGATTCTTTGCGATTGCGCTCACATAACCCTTGAGAGCGGCGTCGAGCTCGTTGTGCTCAGGCATTGTTGTACCATAGTTGAAACCTGGCATTGCCTCCTGCGGAACGATGCCGTAATCGTCGATTACATGAAGGACATCGCCAAATGAGCTGCCTGCTGCGAAGTTGAGATGACCGTCGAGACGTACATACTTGATCGCTCTGTCGCGGTATGACTTACCTACAACGAACATTTCAGAAAGGTCAGTCTCGATGCCCTTTGTTCTGAGGATCTCAGACTCTATGAATGATAGGGCAGAGAAGCACCAGCATGTACCTGAGCGGTACTGGTTCTTGATTGAAGTAACCGGGTTCTCCTTGATTGTAGTGAACTCGTACTCAGCAGTCTGAGCAGTTGCGTTGGCTGCGATAAGAGCAGCAGCCGCAGCAGAAAGGATGAATTTAATGTTCATGATATTAAGTTTGATTGTATTATCCGTTAAACATGCAAATATATAAAATTTTTGTGAAACCCGAAGAAGTGCGACGCACTATGTGTTTAAATGATTGGTGGTCAGTGCTTTATGTTATGTGTGCTTAAACATGCATCGCGAGCAGAACACATGCGATCTCCTTGAAGGCGAACTCGCGGGTTGTGCCGTCAGGGATTTCCACCAGCAGATGGCCGATTGGGGACGTGCCGCGGATGATGCCGCGGAACCGGATGTTACGGACTGTGTCAATGAACTCTGCCGGTTGGTCAAGACGCCAGAGCTGGGCGTGGTAGAGTTTGCTGAGGCGGTTGTAGCCACCGGTGATATGACAGAACCGGTCAATATATTCTGTGAAGATATCCATGAACTCTTCCAGCAGATCATTGAGTTCAAAGGTCTCTGAATCCATGCCGGTATTTTCTTCGCGGGCTAGTATCATTGAAGTGGGATTTGGAAGGCTAACATCGAAGTTTCTTTGGTTGATATTCAATCCGATACCAATGATGCTTGTGTCAAGGCGTTTGCCACTAACAGTGTTTTCAATCAGCATTCCGCAGATCTTCCTGTCGCCCACATAAATGTCGTTCGGCCACTTGATCCGGGCCACAATGCCATGTGATGCCAGAAGATCCACTACTGCCAGCGAAGTCAGCTGACTGATCACAAACTGGTCGTATGCCTGGACTGGGGGAGTCATGTCCGTGTCGCCCAAGCCATCCGAGTATTTCAAGACAATGCTGAAAAGCAGATTCTTTCCTGGTTCACTGAGCCATGAGTTTCCTCTTTGGCCTCTGCCGCAGGATTGTGACAGAACTGACAGAACTGACAAATTGTCAAGCTCATCAATACGCCTTCTGACCTCATCATTGGTTGAATCTACAGAATCCAACCATATTATGTCATAGTCTCTTTTCATTGGTGCGGATTTTGATTATATTTGCCCGGTTTTTACAAAATTAACAATTATTCTAAGAAAATGGACAAAAAAGTACTTAAGGTCATTGCTGATGCGATGCTCGAAAAGAAAGCTCAGGACGTCGTTTCACTTGACTTGAAGCCGATCGGAACAGCGATTTCAGATTATTTCATAGTTTGTAATGCAGACTCAACTCCAGCTGTTGCTGCAATTGCAGACAATATCGAGGACAGAATGATAGAGAAGTGCGGAAGAAAGGTAATCCGCACACAGGGAAAGGAGAATGCATTCTGGGTGATCATGGACTACGGTGACATCGTGGTACACATCTTCCAGACTCCATATAGGGCATTCTACAGACTAGAGGACCTCTGGGCAGATGCTCCAAGAGAAGTTTATCAGGATGAAGACTAATCTAAAGGAAACAAATGGCGAATACTCCAAATAACGGAAAAAGATTCACCTTCAGAATATCATGGCTCTATATTATTCTTATCGGTGCCCTGGTCTGGATGTTCTTCGGCGACAATGAAGGACAGCCGCAGAAGATCGAGTGGGCACAGGTAAAGGAGATCTGGCAGAGCGGTGATGTCAAGGAGGTTACATTCATACGAAACCAGTATGAAGGCGAGATGACAATCAAGCCCGACATGATGGAGAAATATACCCACATGTTCGAGGAAGGTATGCCTAAGAAGTCTCCACATTTCACATTCATGGTTTCTCAGAGTTTCAATGCTGAAGAAGAATTTCAGGCGTTGAATGACTCTCTGGCTGTAAAGATGCCTGAAGAGGCAGTAAAGGTTGTAGTGGAAAACCGCGAAAGCTGGTGGTCGGCAATAGATTGGCTTATCTTTCCTCTTCTGATGCTTCTTATGTGGTTCTTCTTGTTCAGAGGAATCAACAGGGGAGCAAATGGCGGTGGACCAGGCGGTGTCTTCAGTGTAGGAAAGGCAAATGGAAAACTTGCAGATAAGAACAGCGTAAATGTTACATTCAAGGATGTAGCAGGCTTGTATGGTGCTAAGGAAGAGGTTATGGAAATCGTAGACTTCCTGAAGAACCCTAAGAAATACACAACTCTTGGAGGTAAGATTCCAAAGGGAGCACTCCTTGTTGGTCCTCCGGGTACCGGTAAGACTCTTCTTGCAAAGGCTGTAGCTGGTGAGGCTAATGTGCCTTTCTTCTCAATATCAGGATCTGATTTTGTGGAGATGTTTGTCGGAGTAGGTGCTTCGCGCGTACGTGATCTCTTCCGTCAGGCAAAGGAGAAGGCACCATGCATCGTGTTCATCGATGAGATCGTCGCTGTCGGTCGGGCAAGAAGCAAGAACGGTGGATTCTCGTCAAATGATGAACGCGAAAATACTCTGAACCAGCTTCTTACAGAGATGGATGGCTTCGGCTCTAATTCCGGTATCATCATCCTTGCAGCTACCAACAGAGCAGACATTCTTGACAAGGCCCTCATGCGTGCCGGTCGTTTTGACAGACAGATTCATGTCGAGCTTCCTGACCTGAAGGAGAGGATGGAGATCATCAACGTTCATATCCGCAGCCTTAAGGTTGCAGAAGACTTTGATCTTGAGTTCCTGGCAAAGCACACTCCTGGTTTCTCAGGTGCCGACATCGCGAATGTATGTAATGAGGCTGCTCTTACTGCTGCCCGTCACGACAAGAAGGCAATTACAAAACAGGATTTCCTTGACGCAGTTGACAGAATCGTCGGAGGTCTTGAGAAGAAGTCCAAGATCATAACTCCAGAGGAGAAGAAATCCATTGCTTATCATGAGGCAGGTCATGCAACAGTAAGTTGGTTGTTGCCGAACGCTCATCCTCTCTTCAAGGTTACAATCGTACCTCGTGGCGATGCTCTCGGAGCAGCCTGGTATCTCCCTGAGGAACGTCAGCTTGTAACACGTGACCACATGTATGACGAGATGTGCTCTCTTATCGGAGGCCGTGTTGCTGAGGAAATCATCAACGGTCAGCCTTCGACCGGAGCTCTCAACGATCTTGAGCGCCTGACCAAGATGGCATACGGAATGGTAACTTATTATGGTATGAGCGATAAGGTCGGCAATGTGTCGTATTATGATTCGACTGGCTCGCGTGCATATGACCTCAATAAGCCATATAGTGAGAAGACCGCTGAGCTTATCGATGGTGAGGTAAAAGAGCTGATCAAGATGATTCATGACAGGACTGAGACCATATTGAGAGAAAATTTTGATGGTTTCAACCAGTTGGCATCTATTTTATTGGAGAAAGAAGTTATCTTTGCAGATGATCTTGAAAGAATCTTTGGCCCGAAGGCCGGATCAAAGCCCGGTGAAGAGCCTGCAAAAGATCCTGAGGAGATAGCATCAGAGCAGACCTATGAATAATTTTATAAAGAGAACGATATCAGGTATAGGATTCGCGGTGATAATGCTCGCCGCGCTCCTTACCAACCAGTATGTTTTTGGAGCTGTCATGCTCCTTGCACTCGTTGTGATGATGTGGGAATTTCTGAGAATGACTTGTGGATCTGATTACAAGTATTCTCAGATTATGTCTATCTTATCGGGTGCAACATTGTTTGCCCTTGTATACTGCAACCGAGCATTCGATTTACCTGGCAGAATGACTATTCTGGCTTTCGTGCCGGTCTTCATTCTGATGATCAATTCTCTTTATGTAAAGGATAAGTCTCGCTTTGACAAGTTTGCAAACCTTTATACTGCAATTCTTTATATTGCAGTTCCATGGTCGGTGCTGAATTTCGCAGCGTTTACTCCTGACGGAACATTCTCCGGTAAGCTTCTGTTATGTTTCTTCTGTATTATATGGGGTTCTGATGTCGGCGCGTACTGCTTCGGAATGGCTCTGGGACAGAAATATGGAAAGAAGCTGTTCCCGTCTATATCTCCGAAGAAATCATGGATCGGATTCTGGGGAGGAATGTTTCTGGCAATAGTGGTATCGTTCGCTTTGTATCTTTTGGGCTGGTTCCCTAACTTCAGTACATGTGAGACTACCAACTATTTGAACTATGCTGCAATGGCAGTTCTTCTGCATGTAACCGGAGTCTATGGAGACCTCATCGAATCGCAGTGGAAGAGACACTATAACGTGAAGGATTCAGGAAACATCATTCCTGGTCATGGTGGTCTTCTCGACAGATTTGACTCAGCATTGATCGCAATTCCTGTCGGTGTTATTTATCTGGTTGTAGCACACGTAATACAGCTGTAGCGCAATGGTGACATGGTGTTTGCCTAATTGACAAATAATCAGTACCTTTGCAACCCTATTGAAAAAATTATATGATCATACATAAAAACTCTTACGGAACTTGGCTTTTAGTTTGGGCGATCTGTCTCCCATTGGCATTTGCCATCTTCTACTTTATTCCTTGGCCTTATATTTCTTATCCTTTGGCTGCAATTCCTATGTTCTTCATGGGTTTTGTTACATTCTTTTTCCGTGTACCGAAGAGAAAGCGTACAGGTGAGGATAATTTCGTCACATCAGTTGCTGACGGAGAAGTGGTTGTCATTGAAAAGGTCTACGAAGCCGAGCATCTTAAGAGAGAGTGCATCCAGGTGTCGGTATACATGGATTTCTTCAATGTTCATGTAAATTATTGGCCACTTGACGGTATTGTGGACTATTACAAATATCATCCTGGAAAATATATGTTTGCTTACCTTCCAAAGGCCTCTGAACTCAATGAGCACACGTCTGTAGGTATGAACACCAAGTATGGTCAGATATTTTTCAAGCAGATTGCAGGTACATTCGCAAGAAGAATTGTATCACATGCTGTCGTAGGCAGAAAAGTTGTCAAGTCACGCGAGTGCGGAATCATCAAGTTCGGATCGCGCGTGGATATGTTCCTTCCGCTCGATGCAGATATCAAGGTAGAGATCGGACAGTGCGTTCGTGGAGCAGAAACAATCATCGCTGAGTTGAAGAAGTAAAATGGAAGAACAGCTTATTTATATAATAATGCTGATCTCGGTTCTTTTGTCAGCATTGTGTTCCATGTTGGAGGCGACTCTTCTTTCCACACCACTCTCATACATTACAGGACTTGAAGAGCAGGGATTTAAGGGGGCACAGCTTTTAAAACGCCTTAAGCAGAGTCCGGATCGCGCAATCTCAGCTATCCTTTGTCTTAACACTATTGCCAATACTGTTGGAGCATCTATTGTTGGATCGCTCGTCTATGACGTTTATGGCTCTGCGATTGTAGGAGTGTTCTCGACAATCTTTACTTTCACAATCCTTATATTTTCTGAGATCATCCCCAAGACCATCGGAACAAGCTATTGGAGAAAATTAGCTATTCCTGCTGCGTCTATCATCAATGCGATGATCTTCATCATGTTCCCGCTTGTATGGCTGCTGGAGCATCTCACCCACTTGATCTCATCAAAGTCTACTCAGGTGAGTGTCAGCAGGGAGGATATATCTGCGATGGTAAGTGTGGCGACTGAGGAAGAAGTGATCGAGAAAGACGAGAAGAAGATGATTCAGAATCTTCTCAAGCTTGATGAGATTACAGCTCATGAGATCATGACTCCGAGCACAGTCGTGGAAATGGCTGAAGGAAGCATGACGGTCCGTGAGTTTTATGATTCCGCTGATCTGACGCATTCAAGAATTCTGGTCTTTGATGAGGACAACAGCGACTACGTGATCGGATATGTACTTCGTCAAACCGTATTGGAAAAGATGGCCGAGGACAAGTTCAAGACCCGAATCCGTGACATCAGCCGTCCGATCCTTTCATTCCCAGAGGATGAGCCTGTCGGCAACATCTGGGAGAAGTTCCTTGAGAAGAAGGAGCATATTTCAGTAATCATCGACGAGTACGGCACATTCCGCGGCCTCGTGACACTCGAAGACGTGATCGAGACAATGCTCGGTCAGGAAATCGTCGACGAGACCGACGAGGTGGTCGACATGCAGGAATACGCCAAAGAGCAATGGGAAAAAGCCCAGAAGGATATTTTAAAAGCTGAGTAACTTACTCAGCTTTTTCTATGAGTTCCAGCAGTCTGTCGATGGCCTCGCCTTCAGGGACGTGGCGCAGGACTGGTTCTTTGCCTTTGTAGATCGAGACTTTGCCGTTTCCTTCGCCGACATAGCCCCAGTCTGCATCTGCCATTTCGCCAGGGCCGTTTACTATGCAGCCCATGACTGCGATGACCATGCCTTTGAGGTGCTTGGTGCGGCGTTTTACTTCTTCGAATGTGCCTTCAAGATTGTACATCGTGCGGCCGCAGCCAGGGCAGGCGATGTATTCAGGTCTGTAGAAGCGTCTGCGGGCAGCCTGCATGAGTTCGTCTACAAGGTATTCGGCATATTCACTGCCGTCCAGTTTGATCTCCTGTCCGTTTTCGTCCAAAAAATATCCATGGAGTTCCACTTCGTCGAGTTCCTTGTCAAGCAGTCTCTTACCGAAGTCGCATGAGAAGTCCAGAAGAAGTCTTTCGCGCGATGGGGCATGGTATGTCGCGATGGCTTTCGTACCTTCTAAGGCTAGAGAAACCATAGAAGAGTGAAGCCTGCGGCCATATCTGTCTGAGAGGTATTGAGCTACCGGAAGTTCGTTTTCAGGATCCTCTGTGAGAGAAACGCGGACTGTGTTGCCGATTCCTTCTGAAAGCAGGGCTGAGATGCCGACAGCAGACTTAATGCGTCCTCCGTCGCCGTTTCCGGCTTCGGTAACTCCAAGATGGAGAGGGAATACGACTCCGGACGCTTCCATTTCAGCTGCAAGAAGTCTGTATGCCTCCACCATTACAAATGTGTTCGAAGCCTTCAGGGATACCACTACATTATAGAATTCGTTCTCGATACACATCTGAAGCCATTCCATCACCGCTTCCTTCATTGCGAGGGGAGTGTTGCCGTAAAGTCCGGTGATTCTCTCTCCAAGCGAACCGTGGTTCAGTCCTATGCGGATTGCTGTGCCATGTTCCTTGCAGACCTTGACCAACTTTGCGAACTGCTCGCGAGCCTTTTCATGGTCCTTATGGAAGTTGCCCGGGTTGATGCGTACCTTTTCAACTACTTCTGCTGCAGCAATGGCTATTTCTGATGAGAAATGAACGTCAGCTACGAGGGGAGTGTCAATACCTTCCGATCGGAGCTGTTCCTTGATCTGACGCAGGGAGTCTACCTGTCCAAGAGACGGGACTGTAAGGCGGATCAATTCTGCGCCTGCCTTGCTTAGTCTTCTGCACTGGGCGACTGACGCTTCGACGTCAGAAGTATGTGTGTTGCACATTGTCTGGACAACGATAGGGGCATCACCTCCTATTGTTACGTGTCCTGCTGTTACTGTCAGTGTTTTCATTCTCGAATAATTCTGGGTGATATACCATGTCCTTTGCCAGCTTCTTCAATTCAGCCTTCGTCCTTCCGGTTCGTTTTGTGAGGTGGTAATGTAGTCCTACTGAAACGACGATGTTGGATGGATAAGCAAACCTATAGTAGTATTGGCTATAGTGATCTGGCCTGTAGAGTGATGAGAGTGAATGTTTGTATGCAGCCTGGAAATGGATCTCGATAGGGTCAAACACAAGTCCGAATCCCACTCCTCCCTTTAAACCGTAGTCCCACCTTCTGTCGTGGTCCGCAAAAGCATTCTCGAGCCCGGGAGTCACGTTGCCGGTTTCTCCTGGGAATCTTTTGATGGAAAGTCTGTAGCCGGCATAGCATCCGATGTTTGCCATGATCTTGAAGTTCCACATATCGATATGAAACTGGAACATCAAAGGGGCTTCGACCACATCAAGGATAGCCTTCTCTGCTCCTTCCACTCTATAAATGTATCCTGTGTTTTCATTCAGCTTGAACTGGTAGCCCTCGCGTGCGTAGAAGAGACCTGCCTGGAAACCGAAATACGGCATGTAGCCGAACATCTTCTGATATGTTGTTACGGTAACTCCAAAATTGAGCGGAGTGAAGACCATGTCCTGCTTCTGTGACGGATTCCACATCACCTGACTGAGTCCGGCTCCGTACTGGAATCCCATCATCGTGTAGTCGTTGATGACCAGCTTCTTCTTTACATTGATTGTGTCGAGCTGGGCGTCAGTAAGAGCAGACACGTCTTTCAGGAGAAGCTCGTCTGATATGACGGTCCTCTCTTGAGCTTTAAGAGCAAATCCAGCTCCGATGAGTAGTATTGATAATATTAATCTTCTCATAGTCAATTATTTGAACATCTCTGCAATGTCGATGCTCTGTTCTATTTCCATCTTTTCAGGGATGTCAATGAGGAATGTTCCGTCTTCAAGTTTGTAGAACCTGACCTTTTCCGGCTGCTTTTTCTCAAGGAGGATACCTGTATCCACGATACCGTTGCGGTTCAGGTCCTCGGTGATTCTGATAGAGTATTTGCCCGCTTTAAGATATGGGAAAGGAAGCACTCTGTCGCTGTCGATGATATAACTTCTCAGAACCTTGTCCCTCTTCTCGTTCAACATGTCGACAATGTATTTGTTGTTCACATTTGACATTGTGAGTGACAGGGTGCTGAGGTTGTCGTCATTTGGAAGCGTTACCTTTACCTCGGAACTGTCATTGTAGAATCCGTTGATGTCCTTGAACTTCCTGTGCGGAATCTTGAGGAAGTACTCATATCCAGGCTGCAGCTGCTCGCTAGGGCGGATTGTGAACTTTCTGAGGTTCAGGCTGTCCCTTTCTACCGTGTATTTTCCGATCGACTCCTGCTGGCGAGGGTTGACAGAACGGAATGTGAGCGAATCGAATGCCGACTCTACGAGAGGATACTTGAATTCCATGACGAATCCGTACTGCTCGATATTTTCAGGCTTGGCATCCATGGTGAAGACTGCAAGTGTGTCTTCCTTCTTGATGTCCTTGCTTGATGTCTTTGCAGGACCCTTCTTCGGCTTGACGAGCTTGATTTCCTCTGTGAAGCTGTTCAGAAGTCCGAGGGTATCGGTCTTCATGTAATTTACATTGAGGAAAAGCGTATCCGGCTGCGGCTTCGGATCATTGACCCAGATCTCGAGGCTGTCCTGCATGATGTTGAACTGAGTGATCAGTTTGTCGGCAGGGACATCCTTGATCCATATCGAGTCAACCTGCGCGTATGGCGCCATGAAGGTGATGTATGCTGTTCTTTCTCCTACACGCTCTTTGTTGACAATCAGCTGCTTTGACGGCTTCTCCTTGAAGATGTTCAGTTCAAACTCAGTCTTTCTTGCAAGACAGTTGAGAGTGTCCTTCATGTCGTATTTCTGGAGCTCCGGCAGGGAGTCGTTGACGATAGTTACAGGCTGGATGAGTGTGTCGATGAATGCAACCTTCTCTGTCTCAGGGTCGTATTTGTTATTATTGTTCTCATCGATGATGGCGTACATCCTGTAGATGGTGTCCTGGATGTTTCTCATGCTGAAGAAGCCCCATTCATCTGTCTTCACCGCTGCATCCGGTCTCTTCAGGAAGAGGGCAGAGTCTGCGTGATCCTTATACAGCATTACGGTAGCTCCCTTGAGCGGCTTCAGGCTGTTGCAGTCCTGTACAAGGCCAGTGACCATCATGCTGTCAATCCTGTCACCGGTAGAGAAGACAAGGGTGAAGCCCGGGAACATATTTCCCTCGTTGTTGTCGCCGATGGCATTGGTCAGGTCCATTGTATATGTCTTGTTCGAGTCGAGGTCGCTTTCGAAATATACGACTACGGCCTTTCCCTTCATCTTGAATTTAGGAGCCTTTTCCAAAGGAGGGGAGAGGAAGAGGCTCTTTGGGTCCTTGACCTGCACATACTCGTTGAACTCGATCTTCAGCTGGGTCTTGTGCGTCGGTACGTTTGTCTGACCTAAAATCGGATAAATCTCCTCGATCACCGGAGGAATCGTATCCTTTGGACCTCCGCTTGGCGGTGTCTGTGTGTTTGCGCAGGAGTGCGAAAACATAGTGGATCCGATGATGAAGGCCACCGGAATAATGGGTAAAATATGCTTTAGGATCTTTCTCATCTGGTTTTATTAGAGTTCTGTTCTGACTACGCTCTCAATGCCTTTGATGTTCTTGAGCTTCATGATGAGGTTCTCAAGGTCGTCGATGTCATGGACATAAAGGTCGATGAAGCCGTCGAAAATGCCGTCTTCAGCACCGAGGTTGAATCTTCTGATGTTTACGTTAAGGTCTTTCGAAGTCAGGCGTGTGATGTCGTTGATCATGCCCACGCGGTCTGTTCCCTTGAGGGACAGGCGGGCAAGGTAGCTGCTGCCTGAGTTTGAGTCGACGTCCCATTTTACTGTGACGATCTTGTCGCCGAACTTTGCGGCAAGGCTGTTGGCATTCTTACATGTTCTTGTGTGGACTGTAATCGTGCCGTCAGAAGACTTGAAGCCGACAACGCTTTCGCCCAGAATAGGCGTGCAGCATGTTGCAAGGATGTATTTGTGGTTTACATCAGAGTTCGAAATCACGAAATGTGACTCTCTGTTGATGCCGAAATATTTCTTCAGCTTGTCCTCCAGGCCGTCGAGCGTTATTGCACCGCAGCCGATCTTGAAGTACATGTCTTCAGGCTTGGTGTCGAAGATCTCGAACTCCTCCATGAGAGAGACGATGACCTTGTCCGTGAGCTTCTTGCCGATTTCATGCAGATGCTTTTCGAGCATCTTCTTACCTATCTTTATATAGAGCTGTCTCTGGCTCTTGATGTTGTCGAGGATGGCTCTGCGTGCTTTCGAAGTCTTGACGAACTGAAGCCACTCCCTCTTCGGAACTTCGTTCTCCGCTGTGATGATCTCGACCTGGTCTCCCGTTCTGAGGACATGTGACAGAGGCATAAGCCTGAGGTTGATCTTTGCTGCGATGGCTTTGTTTCCGATATGTGAGTGGATTGCGTATGCAAAGTCGAGTGCTGTAGCTCCCTTTTCGATGCTCTTCTGTTCACCCTTTGGAGTGAAGACCATGATTTCACTCTGGACGAGGTCGTGGTGGATCAGATCAAGAAGTTCGAGGGCATTGACATCCGGGCTCACAAGGATATCCTTTACCTTGGTGATCCATTTGTCCATCTCGCTGACATTCTCTCCTCCGAATCCGTCCTTCTTGTATGCCCAGTGCGCTGCTATACCTTTTTCGGCTATCTCGTGCATTCTTTCAGTGCGGATCTGTACCTCCACCCAGAATCCGGCGTTACTCATTAGAGTACAGTGCAGGGCCTCGTAACCGTTGCTCTTAGGTGCATTCACCCAGTCGCGCATACGGTCCGGCTTGTATTTGTAGATGCTTGTGATCAGAGAGAATACGTGGTAGCACTGCTCGCGCTCGTTTTCCTTTGTGTTTCCTTCCGCGTCGAAGATGATGCGCACGGCGTAGAGGTCGAATATCTGGTCGAATGTGACGCCCTTGGTCTTCATCTTCTTCCAGATCGAATACGGCGTCTTCACTCTCTTGCGGATCTCATATTTGAATCCAGCTGCCTGCATAGCTTCATCAATTGGCTTGATGAATTCGTTGATGGCGATGTCCTTGTCGATGACGTTTCTGTTGATGAGCTCCGAAATCTGGTTGAATGCTTCCGGCTCCTTGTAGCGGAGCCATATATCTTCCATTTCTGACTTCACTGTATACAGACCAAGACGATGGGCGAGAGGAATGAATACGAACATTGTCTCGCTTAGGATCTTGTCTCTCTTGTGGTCAGGCATGAACTCGATGGTGCGGCAGTTGTGCAGACGGTCTGCCAGCTTGATGAGTACTACGCGTACGTCATCGTTCAGTGTGAGGAGGATTCTCTTGAAGTTTTCTGCCTGCATGCTCTTCTGCTCGGCCTTGTCTTCGTTGTCGAGCACGGTCTTGATCTTTGTCAGACCTTCAACCAGGGTAGCAACCTTATCGCCGAACAAGCTTGCGAGGTCTTCCACAGTGTAGTCTGTGTCCTCCACGACGTCATGCAGGAGGGCGGCTATGATGGATTTGTATCCGAGGCCGATGTTGCTTACGACGATCTTGGCTACAGCGATCGGGTGCAGGATATATGGCTCGCCCGAGCGTCTTCTGACGCCCTTGTGAGCTTCATTTGCGAACTCAAATGCCTTCTGGACCATATCCAGCTCTTCCTGGTTGTTGCAGCGCTTTCTGGCTGCTTCCTTCAGGTCGGCGTAGTCTCTTGCTATGACCTCATAGTCGGCCTGTGTGAATTCTGAAATCTTTCCCATAGTTTTTTCTCCTCACGTTTTATCTAACCACTTGTTTCACTACATTATCCAAGTTTGGCCATGAATTTTTCAGGATCGATGACAAATCTCTGGTGGTTGCCTTCTCCAAGAAGGCCTTTCTCGTCTTCTACTTTAATGTAATATTCAAGTCTTCTTCCTTCAACCTCAGTAAGCTCGGCAGTGATCTTTACTTCTGTGCCGACCTTGCAGGCCCTGAGGTGGCTGATGTTCACCTTTGTTCCCACTGTCTGGTGGCCGTACTGCTCGGCGAGCTTGTATGCTGAAAGTTCCATGTGGCAGATCATAGCCGGAGTTGCATACACCGGAAGTCCGCCGGAACCTAAGATTTCTGCTGTCTCGTTCTCATTGACTGTACGTGTCAGTACGAATGTTTCACCTGCTTTCATATCGTTATTGTTTTCTTTGTTTCTAAAATAGTGTTCCTGTAAATTCGTCGGATTGCCACGTCGCTTCCGCTCCTCGCAATGACGTTACCTCTTCCTGATCTGAGCGAAGGACCTCCTCCCTGAACTCAGCTTCCGAGATGACCTTGACTCCCAGGCTCTCTGCCTTCTTGAGCTTTTCCGGACCGGCCTTCTCTCCTGCGAGCAGATATGTTGTCTTTCCGCTGATGCTTCCGCTGCTCTTGCCTCCGTTGGCAACTATCAGGGCCTTCATGTCGTCACGCGATATGCTGAAGTTTCCGGAGATAACTATGGTCATGCCCTTGAGAATTTCCGACTGTTTTTCAGTCGGAGCATCGCTCTCGAACTTCAGTCCTGCTGCTTTAAGCCTGTCTATGGTATCGCGGTTTAGGCCGTCAGCGAAATATGCTGTTATGCTGTCAGCGATCACTTCACCGATGTCATCGGCTTCCAGAAGCTGTTCGCGTGTAGCTGCGGCCAATCCATCAATATTCTTGAAGTGAGTTGCCAGTGTCTTAGCTGTTGTTTCTCCGACATGTCTTATTCCAAGGGCATACAATACCTTTGCGAATGGTGTTGTCAGTGATTCCTTCAGACTTTTGAGGAATCTTTCAGCAGAACGTTCCTTCCATCCCTCTAGCGTAAGGAGATGCTCTGTCTCGAGTTCGTAGAAATCAGCTACATTAAGCACCAGGCCCTTGCTGTACAACTGTTCTATTGTTGCTTCTCCAGCTATCACATTCATTGCCTTGCGGCTGAGGAAATGTACAAGCTTGGACTTTATCTGTGTCGGACATCCGCTCTGGTTAGGGCAGAATGCCTTGGCCTCCTCTTCATCTTTGACCAGGGCTGTTCCGCAGTCCGGACATGTTTCTGGAAAACGTGGGAGCTGCGCATCATCTGGCCTCATGCTGAGTTCTACGGCAGTGATCTTCGGGATGATCTCTCCGCCTTTCTCTACATAGACATAGTCACCGATATGGATATCAAGCATCTGCATCTGGTCGGCATTGTGCAGCGAAGCACGTTTTACTACTGTTCCGCTCAGCTGAACCGGTTCGAGGTTCGCCACCGGAGTCACGGCGCCTGTACGGCCGACCTGATAGTCTATCGAAATGAGTTTTGTGAGGGCCTGTTCGGCCTTGAATTTATATGCTACTGCCCAACGAGGGAACTTGGCTGTGTATCCGAGTTCCTCCTGGTATGGCAGTTCGTTTACCTTTATGACTATGCCGTCTGTCGCGAACGGCAGGTTCTTGCGTTCTGTGTCCCAATGGCTTATGAACTCCTCGATTTCGTCGATCGAGCTGCATATCTGTCTCTTGTCGGACACCGGAAGACCCCATTCGGCGGCCTTGTCGAGTGCCTCCTTATGTGTGCTGAACGGGAGATTCTCTCCAAGCATGTGGTAGAGGGTGCACTCAAGGCCTCTGTTTGCCACCTGGGTGCTGTCGATGAGCTTGAGTGAACCGGAAGCTGCATTACGAGGATTTGCAAAAGGCTGCTCCTCATCTCTTTCGCGCTCTTCGTTGAGTCTGTCAAAGGCTGCCCATGGCATATAGATCTCGCCTCTGATCTCGAACTCCTCCGGCCATGGAGTCGGCTGCTGGGCGGTATGCATGAATCCCTCCGGGGTTTTGAGGGTCTGCGGGATGTTGCTGATGTGCTTTACATTTTCGGTCACATCGTCACCAATTGTTCCGTCGCCTCGGGTGAGGGCTCTGTAGAGCTTGCCATCGCGATATGTAAGACAGATTGCTGTGCCGTCGAATTTGAGTTCGCAGCTGAATGTGAATGAATTTCCGATGCCTTTTGCGGCACGCTCGGCAAAAGCTTCGACCTCAGTGATGTCGTATGTGTTTCCAAGCGAAAGCATCGGATATTTGTGCGGGAACTGCTCGAACTCCTTCTTCGGTGTTTTCCCCTTGTCTTTCTCACTGGCAGTGTCTGTGCGCAGGTCACTTCCTACCTTTTGTGTAGGGGAGTCAGGTGTTATGAGTTCAGGGTATTGAGCCTCAATGGCTTCCAGCTCCTTGAGAAGCATGTCGAAGTCATAGTCGCTCATAGTCGGCATATTCTCGACGTAGTACCTTCTGCTGGCCTCGTTGAGAATGTCCCTGAGCTCTTTCGCCCTGATATTTGCCTGTGTCTTTTCCATAACGCTAATAACTTACAAATTTACGAAATCATTTTTACTTCTGCAATATGGCTGCATAACGTGCTTAGGGGTTAAATTTGTCGACTCCCGAGCACGCCAATCATGCTCTGGAGTACCTGAATGGTCGCTTGCTGTGCTTAGGGGTCGGCAGAAATGACCCCCGAGCACAACCGCTGATGATTTTCTTGTACTTTTCGCTTAAAAATAATAAATTTGCGCCGCAAATTGTGAATTCAATATTACAACAAGTATAACTTTAAATTTACTAGAAAATGAAAGATGCAGTTATTATCCTCTGCGGTGGTGGTCCAGCGCCAGGAATGAACTCAGTTTCAATGTCTGTAGCAAAGACATTCATCACTAAGGGTTTCCGTGTTATCGGTCTCCACGGCGGATACTCAGGACTCTTCAGCAAGAACGCTCGCACTGAGGACCTCACATTCGCTATCGCTGACCGTTACTTCAACAGGGGTGGTTCATACCTTGAGATGAGCCGTTTCAAGCCAACTGACAAGGATTTCGAGGAGAACTTCAACCTTGACCTCTTCAAGGACAACAACATCAAGCTTCTCGTGACTATCGGTGGTGACGATACAGCTTCTACTGCAAACCGTATCTCTAAGTTCCTCGCAGCTAAGGGATATCCAATCGCAAACATCCACTGTCCTAAGACAATCGATAACGACCTTCCTCTTCCAGGAAACGCTCCTACATTCGGTTACAACTCAGCAAAGAACGAGGGT
>JAZOPY010000080.1:0-12878 GCA_045655825.1 Candidatus Cryptobacteroides sp.
GCGTGGGTCGAACTCAGCTGGCTTGTTTGCGAATACCTCGCGGATAGCTGCTGTCATGGCAAGACGTGAGTCAGAGTCGATGTTGATCTTGCATACTGCAGACTCAGCAGCCTTGCGGAGCCATGGCTCTGGAATACCGATAGCAGCCTTAAGTGCTCCACCGTACTTGTTGATGGTCTCAACCTCCTCCTGTGGAACTGATGAAGAACCGTGAAGAACGATTGGGAATCCTGGAAGCTCTCTCTCAACACCCTCGAGAACGTCGAATGCGAGCATAGGTGGAACGAGGAGACCAGTCTCTGGATCTACTGTACACTGCTCTGGAGTGAACTTGTATGCACCGTGTGAAGTTCCGATTGAGATAGCGAGAGAGTCACAACCTGTACGAGTAACGAAGTCAACAACCTCCTCTGGCTTTGTATATGTGTGGTGGTCTGAGCTAACCTCGTCCTCAACACCTGCGAGAACTCCGAGCTCACCCTCAACTGTTACGTCGAACTGGTGTGCATACTCAACAACCTTCTTAGTGAGAGCTACGTTCTCCTCATAGTCGAGGTGTGAACCGTCGATCATAACTGATGAGAAGCCCATATCGATACAGCTCTTGCAAGTCTCGAAAGAGTCACCGTGATCGAGGTGAAGAACGATCTGTGGATTCTCCCAACCGAGCTCCTTTGCGAACTCTACAGCACCCTCTGCCATGTAACGGAGAAGAGTCTGGTTTGCGTACTGACGAGCACCCTTAGACACCTGAAGGATAACTGGAGACTTAGTCTCAGCAGCAGCCTGGATGATTGCCTGAAGCTGCTCCATGTTGTTGAAGTTGAATGCTGGGATAGCGTAGCCACCCTCGATAGCCTTAGCGAACATCTCCTTGGTGTTCACGAGGCCAAGTTCCTTGTAAGAAATCATAATCGTATAATTTGTTTAAAAATCGTTTCCTTGACTGAAAATCTTGGCAAAAATAGTTATTTTTGTCGAAAATTAAAAATCAATGGGCAATAAAGTAATTATTTTCTCAGCACCTTCCGGTGCAGGAAAAAGCACCATAGTAAACCATCTGCTGGGACTTCACCCAGAACTGGAGTTCTCTATTTCAGCTACTTCCAGAGCTCCTCGCGGACAAGAGCAGCACGGCATCGAATATTATTTCTTCACTGCCGATGATTTCCGCCAGATGATTGCAGAGGACAAGTTCGTTGAATACGAAGAAGTTTATGCAGGTTCATTCTATGGAACCCTTCGTTCTGAAGTAGAGCGTATCTGGGCCAAGGGCCACACAATCATCTTTGACATCGATGTACAGGGCGGCGTAAACCTCAAGAGAATCTTCGGAGAGCAGGCCTTGTCGATATTCATCCAGGCCCCATCAGTAGAAGTACTGCGCCAAAGACTAGTGGGTCGCGGCACAGATACCGAAGAGGCAATCGAGAGAAGAGTTGCCAAGGCAGCGTCAGAGATGGAGTTCGCTGCAGGAAAATTCGACTATGTCCTTATCAATGACGACCTTGCGGCTGCAAAGGCAGAAGCCGAGAAGGTTGTTAGCGACTTTCTATGCAAATAGCGGTATACAGCGGATCATTCAACCCTTTACATATCGGTCATCTTGCAATCATGAAGCACATGACCGAAGTTGAAGGGTTTGATTTTCTGTACCTCATCGTATCACCTAAAAACCCTTTGAAGGACAACATCAGCAGCGCATCGGGGCTGGAACGTTACGATGCTGCTGTGAAGGCTCTGGCCAGACATCCTTATCTTAATGCAAAGGCTGACGACATCGAACTGCAGATGCCTGAGCCGCATTATACCATCAAGACCCTCGACGCCTTGAGAGAGCGCGAACCAGAGAACGGCTTTACTCTAATAATAGGTGCCGATAATCTGGCATGCATCCGCAATTGGCGCGACTACAAGCGAATCCTGCTTGAATATGGCGTCTGCGTATTCCCTCGCACCGGATTTGACCTGCCATCCATTAAAGACGGCCTTCTTGCAGAAGATCCTTCCTACAAGATAACCATTTCAGAAGCAGAAATGGTCGACATTTCGTCGACCATCATCCGAGAAGCCATCGCCTCTGGAAAAGAAGCATCAAAATGGCTTATGTAGATTTCTCTGCTATTTCTGATATTTTCTGAAAGCCACGCATCCGTTGTGTCCTCCGAAGCCCAGCGAATCTGAAATTGCCATCGTAAGATCTGCCTTGACAGGCTTGCATGGAGTATAGTTCAGGTCACACTCCGGATCCACCTCATCCAGACCGACGGTTGGCGGCACCTCACCATTCTTCAGCGCGAGCACGCAAACTACAGCTTCTGCTGCACCTGCAGCACCCAGCATGTGTCCCATAGCTCCCTTTGTCGAGCTGATACGCGCCTTGTATGCATCATCTCCAAGCGCCAGCTTGAAAGCCGCAGTCTCGGATACGTCATTGAGAGCCGTTCCTGTTCCATGTGCGTTGATATAAAGAACATCCTCCGAAGTATATCCGGCCTCGTCAAGAGCCTGCCTGATGGCAGCTGCCTGAGTCTTGCCGTCAGGACGAGGAGCCGTCACATGGTGGGCGTCACAGGTATTTCCATAACCACATACCTCTGCAATTATATTGGCTCCACGGGCCACCGCATGTTCGTATTCCTCAAGTACCAGCATAGCTGCACCCTCCGCCATGACAAAACCTCCTCGATTCTTATTGAACGGCAGAGATGCACGTTTAGGGTCTTCCGATCTTGAGAGAGCTTTTGCATTTGCAAATCCGGCAATTGCAAGCGGAACTACTGCAGCCTCAGCGCCTCCTGCGATTATCGCATCTGCATAGCCATGCTTGATCGCACGGAAAGCTTCGCCAATCGCATGGGTTGATGTAGCACATGCCGTAACGACAGGGAGACATGGACCGCATGCATTGTTTCTTATAGCGATATTGCCCGCCGCAATATTTGAAATCATCGTAGGCACGAAAAGCGGAGAGACCCATTTAGCTCCCTCGTTCATGAGCTTCTCTGTCTCGCGCATCATAGTTGAAAAACCTCCGATACCCGAACCTACGTAGACACCAAAACGTAACGGATCGATATTTCCGTCTTCATTGGAATTCAAGCCAGACTCCTTTACCGCCTGCCATGCCGCGGCCACAGCATATAATGTGAACTTATCCTGTTTTCTCGCAAAAGGAGGTTCGATTTCATAATCAGCAGGAGTGAAGTCCTTCACCTCCCCAGCTATCTTTACCGGAAGATCATCCGTAGGGAAATATGTAATGAAATCAATCCCGCAGACTCCGTCCGTGAGGTTTTTCCAATAGGTCTGAACATCGTTTCCTACAGGAGTTATGACACCCGTTCCTGTCACCACAACTCTTCTGTCCATATCAATATCTTATTAGTGTTTCACATGTTCCGAGAATACAAATATAATATTTTTTCATACATTTGTAGTTTGAAAAAACTAAACCAGATGTCAATTTTCAACAAACTTCCTGGCTATCTTCTTGGAAAATACCAGCTTATAGGCACGATTACTTTTGCCGTGCTGTGCGCTGTCGTTTTCCTCAACATATACATTCCATTCTCCGACACTGCATGGTTCGTGCTAGGCGGAGGGGACGCACACACATTCTTCTTTACGCTGACATTCGTATTCAGCTCCCTACTCACGCTGATCTGCAGCAGAGTGCTTATGTACAGATCAAAAAAGTATTTTGAGATGTCATACTGGACCTACATCTTATGGTGCGTGCTGGAGATTCTGGCAGTAGTAGGAATCTACACATGGATCACTGTAACAATGATTCCAGAAACCGGAGAGCTTCCCCTTGACATTTTCGGACGCGCATTCATGTATGGTCTCATTTCGCTTGGCATTCCATACCTTATCGCCGGAATGTATTTCGCCATCATCGACAAGAACAACACCATCAGACTGATGAACTACGAGAATGTCGTCACTGACGAGGCGCCAAGGGAGAACGAATCAAAACAGAAGATCACGCTTTTCGACAACAGCGGCACCCTTAAGCTCTCCCTCAGTCCCGAGAACCTGTACTACATCGAGTCTGACGACAACTACATCAAGGTATGGTACACAGACAGCAAGGGAGAACTCAAGCAGTACATGCTGCGCTGCCGACTGAAGACAGTCGAAGAGAGTTTCAAAGGCAGCGGTCTGGTCCGCTGCAACAGAAAATACATCGTGAACATCAAGAAAGTCTCGATGCTTCGCAAGGAGTCTGACGGCTATGTCCTGGATCTTGCAAACGAGACCATACCACCTCTCCCTATCACAAAGACATACACCGACGCAGTCCTCAGCTACTTCACAGACGAAAGTCCGCTCCTGGAACCGATGGAAGAATAAACGGAAAATGGCGACCCGACGGGCCGCCATTTTTATTGAGTATTTGAATATTATTCAGCTGCCTTGAGACGCTCAGCGTTCTCGGCGATCTGGAGCTGGTCGATAACGTCCTGGATCGCTCCGTCCATAAAGACAGGAAGATTGTACATAGTGTAGTTGATACGGTGATCGGTCACACGTGACTGAGGATAGTTGTATGTACGGATCTTTGCCGAACGGTCACCACCTGCAACCATAGTCTTTCTCTTAGCCGAGATCTCAGCGAGGTACTTCTCATACTCCATGTTGTAGAGACGTGTACGGAGCTCCTGGAGAGCCTTGTCGAAGTTCTTGAGCTGCGACTTCTCATCCTGACACTGTACCACGAGACCTGTAGGGATGTGGGTAAGACGGATAGCCGAATAAGTAGTGTTCACTGACTGTCCGCCAGGACCTGATGAACAGAATGTATCCTTACGGATGTCGTTCATGTTGAGCTCAACGTCGAACTCGTCAGCCTCTGGAAGGACTGCTACTGAAGCTGCTGATGTGTGAACACGGCCCTGAGTCTCTGTCTGGGGCACACGCTGAACACGATGTACGCCTGACTCATACTTCAGCACGCCATATACGCCGTCACCTGAAACCTTGCAGACAATTTCCTTGAATCCACCGGCTGCACCCTCGGCCTGAGTGGTGATCTCCATTCTCCAGCCGCGTGCCTCGATGAACTTTGAATACATACGGAAAAGGTCACCGGCAAAGATAGCTGCCTCGTCTCCACCAGAACCGCCACGGATCTCGAGGATAGCGTTCTTGCTGTCCTGAGGGTCAGCAGGGATAAGAAGAAGCTTGATCTTCTCCTCCCACTCCGGAAGAGTAGGCTCGATCTCGGCGATCTCCTCCTTTGCCATCTCGCGAAGGTCTTCGTCCTTCTCTGTAGAAAGAATTTCCTTTGCCATCTCGTAGTTTTCCATAATCTTCTTGAACTCGTTTCCAGCCTGGATGATCGGAGTAAGCTCCTTGTACTCCTTGTTCAGCTGCACGAATCTCTTCATATCTGAAATGACCTCAGGGTCAGAAAGCTGCGCCTGAAGTGCCTCATATTTCTCCTGAAGGCCCAATACCTTCTCCAAAAGTGAATTATCTGCCATACAATGGTTTATTTAAGCGTGCAAAGATAATAAATAACATTCAAAGAGACAACCGAAGCCCATAACAACCTCAAACAATAGAGCTGTGTCACTTTTTTCCATATTTGTGACACAGCTCTACCAGTTTTCTATCAAATTCGCCATTTCCGGGCAGAGCTGTGACATTTTTCATGCAAAATCTGTCACAGCTCCACGTATTTGTATTATTCCATGTTCACGCATAGAGTTCAGAATTTCATCTTCCCGTATCATGAGATTTTTGCAAATGCTGCACGGCGGCCTGAGCGCAGACGCAGCCGAAGACGGCCGGGATGTATGAGATGGTGCCGACCTGAGACTTCTTGTTGCGGTCTTCGCATGGCACTATCGAATCCTTGTCAGGGAGTTCCTCCGAGAATACAACCTGGAAGCCCTTTTTGATGCCCATGTAGCGGAGTCGCTTGCGGACTATGTATGCCAAAGGGCAGTTGAATGACTTCGAGACGTCGGTGATGCGTACCTTTGTCGCATCGTACTTCGCTCCGGCTCCCATTGAGGACACGAGTGGAATACCGTTGTCCATGCAGTATTTGATGAGGTGCAGCTTCGGCGAGAGAGTGTCAATTGCATCCACCAGGAAGTCAATCTTGTAGCCGCCCAGGACTTCTCCGACCTTTTCCGCCTCGAGGTATTCCTTTATTATTATAAGGTCCAGTTCCGGGTTGATGTCCTTGAGTCTTGCAGCCAGGACATCACACTTAGGCTTGCCGACCGTCGAGTCGAGAGCCAGCAGCTGACGGTTCTTGTTGGTCACTGACACATCGTCACTGTCAAGTATGATCAGATGACCGATGCCTGCACGCACAATCATCTCAGCCGCGTAGCCACCCACACCACCTACTCCTATCACAGCCACTGTTGAGTTGCGGAAATGATCGAGCATCTCCTCCCCTACCAACATCGCGGTTCTTTCCTGCCAATCGTATATCATAGTCCTTTTGCTTTTCCTTCATCCCAGATTGCATCCATCTCAGCCAGAGTCATGTCCTTGAGGTTACGGCCCTTGCGGATGGTCTGCTCTTCGAGGTACGTGAAACGGCGACGGAACTTCGCGCATGTGCGCTCGAGAGCCGTATCCGGATTGAGACCGTACAGGCGAGCAGCATTTACAGTTGCAAACAGGAAGTCTCCGAGTTCATCCTCTGCACGGTCGTATGCCGCAGCCTTCTCCTCTTCAGTCTGAGCCGCAGCCATCGCGTCGAGCTCTGCCTGATACTCCCCCATTTCTTCCTTCACCTTGTCCCATACCTGCTCCTTGCACTCCCAGTCAAAGCCCACTCCGCGAGCCTTGTCCTGCATGCGGTACGCCTTCAGAAGAGGCGGAAGGCCGTCAGGCACACCGGAAAGCACGCGCTTGTTGCCGTCCTTCTCAGTGGTCTTGAGCATTTCCCACTGCTTGATGACGTCTTCAGCGTTACCGACTTCTGCAGCCGCAAACACATGAGGATGACGATATATCAGCTTGTCACACAAGAAGTTGATGACATCAACAATATCAAAGCTCTGCTTCTCCTCACCAATCTTGGCATAGAACAGTACGTGAAGAAGCACGTCGCCAAGCTCCTTAGAAAGTTCGCGTTCCTCACCTTTCAGGATGGCATCACTTAATTCATAGACCTCTTCCAATGTCTGGGGCCTCAAAGATTCATTTGTCTGTTTTCTGTCCCAAGGGCACTTCTCCCTCAATTCGTCCAGCACATCCAGTATCCTACCGAACGCCTGCAGTTTTTCTTCTCTTGTATGCATAATGATGTTTTTTCGACACAGATTCGTGAGCGAGGGAAGCATTCCCCTCATTTTTCTGCTTCCCTAGCCACGAAGCTTTATCGGAAAGCATGCAAAATTAATAATAAAATCCTATCTTTGACGTGCTAATCATATAACTATGCGTAAAGAGATCAAGTTTGTTTCGGCTGAAGAGGCCGTACAGGTTGTCAAGTCAGGCGACCATATCCATTTGAGCAGCGTGGCAAGTGCTCCACGCATCCTTATCGATGCGCTCTGCGCACGCGGTGACAGAGGTGAACTTCAGGATGTCCGCATCCACCACCTTCACACTGAAGGCCCTGCTCCATATTCAGATCCAAAATATGACGGAATCTTCTTCCATCAGGCATTCTTCGTCGGAGCCAATGTCCGCAAGGGAGTTCAGGCCGGATATGCAGACTATATCCCTGTATTCCTCAGCGAGACTCAGAAGCTTTACCGTTGCGGCGCCCTCCGCTGCGACGTTGCCATGATCCAGGTATGTCCGCCGGACAAGCACGGATATGTATCTCTCGGAACATCGGTTGATGCTACCCTTGCAGCCATCGAGTGCGCAAAGACAGTAATCGCTGTAGTCAACCCTAACGTTCCACGCGCATGGGGCCAGGCAATGATCCCTATGGACATGATCGACATCTTCGTCGAGGGCAACGAACCTCTTGAGCCTGCTCACTTCAGCGAGCCGAACGAAGTGGAGATTGCTATCGGAAAGCATTGTGCAGCGCTCATCGACGATGGAGCATGTCTCCAGATGGGTATCGGAGCCATCCCTAACGCAGTGCTTGCCCAGCTCGGAAATCACAAGAACCTCGGAGTACACACAGAAATGTTCGCAGACGGCGTGCTTGAGCTCGTGGAGAAGGGCGTGATCAACGGATCTAACAAGGTAACAGACAAGGGCAAGCTCGTGTCGACATTCCTCATGGGTTCGCAGAAGGTATATGACTTCATCGATGATAACCCAATGGTTGCAATGATGGACGTAGGATATACAAACGATCCTTTCGTTATCGCAAAGAACCCTAAGATGACAGCCATCAACTCTGCAGTGCAGATCGACCTCACAGGCCAGGTCTGCGCAGACTCGATCGGAACAAAGTTCTACTCGGGAGTAGGCGGACAGGTTGACTTCATCTACGGAGCATCACTAGCACCTCAGGGCAAGGCCATCATCGCAATGCCTTCGACCACAAACAAGGGAGGCAGCAAGATCGCACCTGTGATCATCGAGGGCGGCGGAGTCGTTACGACAAGACCTCACGTTCACTATGTCGTAACTGAGTTCGGAGCAGTAGACCTCTACGGAAAGTCAATGCAGGAGCGTGCCAAGGCACTCATCAGCATCGCTCACCCTGACCATCAGGAGTCACTTGACCGCGCAGCGTTCGAACGATTCGGTCCGCACTACCACGGCGTGAAGATTTAATTCCAGCAACATAAACAGACAAAACGGCTCTCACAATGAGAGCCGTTTTTTGTTTTACTATTTAGCTGCCTTAGCCTTTTCCTTATTGCGTTTTGTCAGAGCCTGCTGGAAGTCACGGGCATTCTTCAGATGCTCGTTGTAACTTACTGCGAACTTGTGGGTTCCATCAAAAGCAGAACTTGCGCAAAAGAAGATATAATCATGCTTCTGAGGATTCAGAACCGCTTCCAGGCACGCCTTAGGAGGAACGTTGATCGGAGTCGGAGGCAGGCCTGCATACTTATATGTATTATAAGGAGAGTCTACAGTCAGATGTTTCTTTAAGACGCGATCAAGCTTATAATCGAAAATATAACAGATTGTAGGGTCAGCCTGAAGTTTGATTCCCTTGCGGTATCTGTTCAGGTAAACACCTGCGATCACCGGATATTCAAAATCCTTCAAGGTTTCACCGCTTACGATAGATGCCACAACCGAAACCTCCTTCTGAGTCAGCTTCTGTTCCTTTGCCTTCGCAATCCTCTCAGGAGTCCAGAATGCATCATACTCAGCCTTCAGACGATCAAAAATCTCCTCAACCGTCGCCGTCCAATACATCTCGTAGGTGTCAGGAAGAATCATTCCAAAGACATCGTCAGGAGTAAACCCATAGCCGGCAAGGAAATCCGCATCACTAAGTGCAGACGCCACTGCGGCGGAATCAACCATCATCTGATTGCTTATCTTCTTGGCTATCACACCATTGTTACGCATCGTTCCGGAGAGCGTCAACATCTGAGGCGTCTGCCATCCTCTCTTGAGCATTCGTGCGACATAAATGCTCGGATCGTTTGACGAAACGACATATTTTCCTGGAAGCACCTTTCCATCCTCGGATTCCAATGCCTTCTCCATATAAGTACGTTCCTTCATGCCGGCACCACTGGACAGAGAGTCAAGAATCTCTGACTCAGGCATATCCGGATAGACATAAAGCGTATATTGTTTCGAGAAATTCGGCTTCTTATGAACATTGTAATATGTAAAGCCCATATAGCCGACTACTGAAGCGCCTGCCAGCAGCAGTACCAGCAGCACAACGATTATATTCTTTTTCTTGCTCATATACTCCTATCTCAATTTTATAACAGCACCGACTTCAGGAACATAGTCCTCTGAAACATCATTCATCTTGCACAGTTTCCTGAGCTTCACAGCAAATTTCTGTGATATGGCCTTCATATCCATACCTTCTTCAACAACATACTGCTCATTTCCTTTCGCTGCCTTGTTCTTCTTGGCCTGAACATACACAACAGTACCGGAAGGAAGCTCGCAGTCCTGCTCTGCATCATTGAAAGAAAGCACTTCCCTCAGGAAGAGGTCATACTGGCGTGCGATATCTGAATAAGCCTCACCTCCCGCAGCATATACGAAAGGTACTCCGTTCAGAGAATACATTTCGCGTGAAAGCGTATAACGATAAGACCTGCGCTGGCGTTCAGTCAATTGTTCCGGCTGCTCCACCACTACAACAACCTGTGGAGTCTCTACCGGTTCGGCGACCTTTTCAGGTTTCTTATCCTTCTTCTTTTCTTTTTTACCCTCCTTCTTCTTATCTGCGTCAGGCACCTGCGTCATCCTGTCATATGCATCCAATCCGAACATCTCGACGACTCGTATCAGTTTATTCGCATATTCAGGATCTTCAGCATAGCCTGCCTTCTTCAGCCCACGAGCCCATCCCTTGTAGTCCGTACGCTCAAGTTCAAACAGGAAGGCATATCTCTTATTCTTCAACAGGAAGTTGGAATGGTCCTCATAGGACTCCAGAACTGACTTATACTTTCTGAACTGACGAAGTTCACCAGCATCCATATGTTCATAACGTTTGCCTTTCCAAGCGTCGCCATGACACTGGATACCAAAATGGTTATTGGCCTTGACAGCAAGTTCAGACCTTCCGTAATTGGACTCAAGCATACCCTGAGCCAGAGTGATACTAGCGGGAACACCGCTCCTGAGCATCTCTTCCACAGCAAAGCCGGCATACTTCTCAAGATAAGCATCAGCAAGTTTCTGCTGTGCTTCAGTCTGTGCATTGAGCGGAATGAAGGCAATAAGAAAGGTTAGAAAAAGTATGATTTTCTTCATAGAATTTCAAGTTTAACACATCCTGCGAAGATACAAATAAAATCATTCAAATGAAATCTCAATCTCATCCATATCCTTCGTCAGATATGACTCCGGAAAGACGGACCTGAGTTCATCCAGATAGAATTCGACTGAAGGGAAACGAGACGAATAATGCCCCACCAAGAGACGTCCGACTCCGGCATCGAGAGCACACTGAGCGGCTTGAAGCGTCGTCGAATGGAAGGTCTTCTCAGCCATCTCGGACATATCAGCCGGGAATGTAGCCTCATGATAAAGCACAGTCGCACCTGCGACCCACCCGGCAAGCTCCGGGAACGGAGCTGTATCGCTGCAATACGCATAACTTCTAGGCTTGAACGGCAGATAGGCCGCTTCTGAATTCTTGATGACCATCGACTCACGCACAACATCCTCTCCCCTCTTGAGCGTACCTATCTCGGCTAATGACAAGCCGTATCTGGCGATAGCATCCTTATGTACATTGAACTGAGGCATCTTCTCGCGGATCATGAAGCCGAAGGTCTCGACACGATGATTCAAAGGGAAGGCCAGCAGCTCTACATTACGATTTTCATAAACGACCTCAGGAGAAGTCATTTCAAGAACGACATGCTCAATTTCATAAAGAAGGCCCTCTCCGAAATTAGCCTTGAAGAAATCCAGAGTCGGAGCCAGAGACGCTGGAGCATAGATTGCCAACGAAGCCGTACGACCAAGCATCCCCATAGTGGAAAGGAGTCCGAACAATCCGAATATGTGATCACCATGGACATGGCTCAGACATATATGCTCTATCTTCAGGAACGACACACCGGCCCTGCGCAATTGTATCTGCGCTCCTTCGCCACAATCTATCATAAACAAACGCCCACGTACGTTCAGTACCTGGGCGCTTGGATATCTTTCTGTCGTGGGCAGGGCCGAAGCCGTGCCCAAGACATTAAGAGTGAAATTCATGATTACTTAGAGAGCTGATCCTTAAGAGCTGCGAGAACGTCGATGTCACCGAGAGTGGTCTTCTCAACGTTTGCGTTGATCTTCTTAACAGCCTTCTTAGTGTTGTCAGCCTCAGCTGCTGCCTTCTGTGCTCTCTCCTCTACTGCTGCTGCGTAAGTCTTAGCGTGTGAGAGGGTAGCCTTCTTAGCGCTTCTCTTAAGCTCTACAACCTTGAATGCGAGTGTCTCACCTGAAACTGGCATTGAACCATCCTCCTTAGCGAGCTCACGGTTGAAGCAGAATGCGTCGATGTCGCCCTCGAGCTCAACAACTGCACCCTTATCGTTTACTGAAGCGATCTTAGCCTCAACTACAGTGCCGACAGCGTACTTAGCCTCGATCTCATCCCATGGGTTTGGAAGGAGCTGCTTGTGGCCGAGTGAAAGCTTGTGGTTCTCCTCATCGAAGTCAAGGATAACAACCTCGATAGCGTCGCCTGCTGCTACGAGCTCAGACGGATGCTTGATCTTGTTCCAAGAAAGGTCGCTGATGTGTACGAGACCCTCGATACCCTCCTCGAGCTCAGCGAATACGCCGAAGTTAGTGATGTTGCGAACTGAAGCGTTGTGCTTAGTACCTACAGCATACTTCTCGCGGATGTTCTCCCAAGGGTTAGCAACGAGCTGCTTGAGACCGAGAGACATCTTCTTCTCCTCGCGGTCGAGAGTAAGGATCTGAGCCTCAACCTCGTCACCAGCCTTAAGGAAGTCGCCAGCGATGCGGAGTCTTGGAGACCATGACATCTCTGAAACATGGATGAGTCCCTCAACACCTGGCTCGATCTCTACGAATGCGCCATAGTCAGCGATGAGAACAACCTTACCCTTAACCTTGTCACCAACCTTAAGGTTTGCATCAAGAGCATCCCAAGGGTGCTGGCAAAGCTGCTTGAGACCAAGAGCGATTCTCTTCTTAGACTCATCGAAGTCGAGAATGACAACGTTGATCTTCTGATCGAGGGCAACAACCTCCTCTGGGTGGTTGATACGGCCCCATGAAAGGTCTGTGATGTGGATGAGACC
>JAZOPY010000081.1:0-24045 GCA_045655825.1 Candidatus Cryptobacteroides sp.
CGCTTCCTCTCACTCTTGGCGAGACCAAGATTTCAGGTTACTCTGCAAACGCAGGTGATCAGGTGGATGGCGGAAGCCAGATCACAAACTTCGGTACAGGCCTCGAGTTCATCACAGGCGTCGAACTGCTTGATGCAGACGGAAACCCTGCACTTATTTCAGATAAGCTCTTCAACAAGAAGGCAACAGCTTCCATCATCTTCACAGTTCCTAAGAAGGTGTACGAAGGCACATTCGTAGGTAAGGTCTATACAGTAGACGGCAAGACTTTCGAAATGCCTGAGCTTACTTACAAGCCAGCATCTGACGGCGGATACTTCGAGACTGTAGAGCATGTGATCTGGGAGAACCCTGATCCAGAGGGAATCGGTTCTGTAAGCTGGAGCAACCAGTATAGATTCTATGGCGAGGGCAATGCCGATGCAAACGGCGAGTGTATCGCAATGATTGCAGCAGCTCACTGGGATATCATCAAGAACGGCACATTCTACCTTAAGTTTGCTCCTGCAGCTGATGCATATCAGATCCGTGCAACCACAGGTTGGTGGTCATTCGACGGTGACGGTGTTCACGATATCCATGTTGGCGACGAGCGCATCATCGACAATGGCGACGGAACATTCACTCTCGCTTACACATTGTCAGAGGAGCCTCTCGCAAGCGGAATCCTTGGTCTTATCGACGAGCAGCATCTCCTCTTCACAGGTACCGGCTATACTCCTCTCATGCTTTACTACACTGAGGACGTATGGGTACCAGGAGGTTCTGTTGAGATCGTAAGGACTTCTATCTGGAAGAACGACGGTTCAGTAGGTGCAGCAAATTGGGATGGTACTTATCGTTATGCTAAGGAAGGTATGGATGCTAATAGCGAGTGTGTTGCAGAAATCCCGGCAGACGTTTGGGAGAAGATGAAGACCACTCCATTCAATGTCCAGATAACTCCTGCTGGTGATTGGTGGCAGGTTCGTATCCTTGATGGTCACTGGTCTATCGGAAACGCTGACTCAAACGATATTACGCCTAATACACCAGATAAATTCGTTGACAATGGTGACGGTACATTTACTTTCGTAGTTGATCTTCAGGCATATCCTGAGGAAGGAGACAAGTTGGTGACAACAATTGATGAGAAACACCTTCTCTTCAGTGGCTCTGGTTTCATTATCAATGAACTCTACTGGGAGGAAGAGGTTCTCGTGCCAGGTGGCGGTGGTGCTCCGACTGAGGTTGTCCTCTGGGAAGGCGAGGCTATCGCTACCGGTTGGGCAAACCAGCCTAACATCCTTACAGATGGTGGAATCGAGCTTCAGGAAGTAGGTGCACAGCCAGGCCAGACAATCTACCTCTATATGGAGCCGATTGATCCTGCACTGCACTGGTATCTTGAACTCGTTGAAGGCCACTGGAGCGGTACTACATATCTTGTAGTATGTGCAGTAGGTGCAGACACTCAGGGCAAGTTCATTGAGTATGACCTCGAGGCTAACGGTGGAAGAGCTGCTCTTGAAATCACTCAGGAAATGCTTGATACAGTATGTGCTGCACCGCAGGGTTGGGGTGGTACATTCATCGCAAACGGTGATAACCTCAAGATCACAAAGGTGACAATCCTGTAATCTTACAGGCACTTTAATATAAAGGGAGGCTGGCTTGGCGGCCAGCCTCTCTTCCAATAAATAACCACTTGAATTAAGATGAAGACACTATTGCTGATGCTTTCCGTGCTGTTCATGTCAGCCGGTTGTGGACCTGATACTCCGCAGGATGAGGTTGCGGCCTTGTCTGTGGATAAAACATCTATCGAATTCACTGCTGCAGGTGGCGAGCAGGCCTTTATTGTAACCTCTTCCGGCGGATTCTATTTCCCTTCATTTGAGTCTGACTGGCTTACAGTCGAGAAAGGCGGCAAGGATGCTGGCAACAAGACTGTCGTGACTGTTACTGCGGCAGAGAACACTCTCCCTATGAGGCGCCAGATCAAGATCAATATTTCAGACGGAAAGAACAAGGCTTCTGTCGATGTCGTGCAAGCGGCTGTAGACGAAGGAATTACTGACGGCCCGTTGGCCCAGAGACTTCCTGGCATGCTGGGTATGGGATGGAACCTCGGAAACCATTTTGATGCATATAATAATGGTGTATCCGGAGAGACGGTATGGGGTAATCCTAAGGCAACCAAGTTTGTCTTTGAGAAGGTAAAGGCAGCGGGATTCAAGACCGTGCGTATCCCTGTGACCTGGATGGGACACATCGGCCCCGCCCCTGAATATAAGATCGAGGATGCCTGGATTGACAGGGTCGCTGAGGTTGTCGGATATGCAAAGAATGCCGGTCTTTATGTGATCATCAACATGCATCACGACGGAGCCGACAGCGCATGGTGGCTTGACATCAAGAATGCTGCAAAGGATCCTGCAAAACAGCAGCAGATACTTGAGCAGATCGGCGCAATGTGGGGCCAGATTGCTGAAAAATTCAAGAATGAAGGCGAATATCTCATCTTCGAGTCTTTCAACGAGATTCACGACGGCAGCTGGGGATGGGGAGAGAACAGGAACGACGGAGGCAAGCAGTACCAGTGCTTCAACGAGTGGAATCAGGCTTTTGTGGATGCTGTCCGTGCTGTCGGCGGAGAGAATGCCAACCGTATCCTCGGTATTCCGGCATACTGCACTAATGTAGATATCGCTATCGAGACCTTCGTCTTCCCTAAGGACTCTGCACAGGACCGCCTGATGATGGCAGTGCATTGCTATGATCCATACGATTATACTCTTCCTGCGACCAAGTCGGAGTGGGGTCATACAGCCGATCCTTCAAAGAAGGTTGCCGGTGACAATGAGGCCGAGCTTGAGAAGGTGTTCAAGAAACTCAATACCAACTTCATAGCAAAGGGCATCCCTGTCTACATGGGTGAGTTCGGCTGCGTAAACCGCGCAACTGCCCGCGAACAGGCCTTCCAGCAGTATTATTTCAGGTATTACGCTAAGCTAGCCAGAATGTATGGCGTTCCTTGCATCGTTTGGGATAACGGAGCCAAAGGAGCCGGCAACGAGAAGCATGCCTTCTTTGATCACAGTTCAGGTGCATATTGCTCACCTGAGGCGCAGAAGGCTATGGAGTCGATCATCGATTCATATAATGACTCCCGCACTCTTGAAGAAGTCTATAATTTAGCACCTAAGTTCTAGAATGACTCTGAAACCTATAACCATCATTGCCGCATTTCTGGCCATGATCTCATGCGGAGGCCCGCAGGAGTCGGACCAGACTCCTGCCGACGCCCTCCTTGGACGCCTGGAAACACAGATTGATGAAGGCAAGATCATGTTCGGCCATCAGGATGACTATATGTATGGTCATTCATGGAGACTGGCTCCAGATGCAACAGAGTACATCCAGTCAGATACATACGCAAGCTGCGGCCAGTATCCTGCAGTCTATGGAATGGACCTTGGAGGCATAGAGATGGGCTGGCCTGCAAATCTGGACAAGAACCCGTTCGACCACATGCGCGCCTCCGCTGTAGCTCATCACGAGCGTGGCGGCATCATCACATTCTCATGGCATCCGCGCAATCCACTTACAGGCGGTGACTCATGGGATGTGTCTTCGGATCTGGTCGTGGCTTCCATCCTTCCCGGTGGTGAAAAGCATGAGTGTTTCATGACATGGCTCTCAAAGGCCGCTGATTTCCTCGGCTCGATCAAGACCGCTGACGGCGAACTCGTTCCTGTCATCTTCAGACCTTGGCATGAGCACACAGGAAGCTGGTTCTGGTGGGGTCAGAATCTCTGCACCACAGAGCAGTACAAGGCACTCTGGCAGATGACCTATGACTATATGGTCAAAGAGCGTGGCTTGACAAATCTCGTGTGGTCATATTCTCCGGGAGCGGGAGAGATCAAGACTGTCGAGGATTATGGCGAGAGATATCCAGGAGACGAGATCGTCGACATGGTCGGATTCGACTGCTATTGCGGTGCTGAGATTGACAAGTATATGTCAAGCATGAAGAATGCTCTTGACATCACCAAGGCTTTTGCCGACGAGCACGGCAAACTTATGGCGGTTACCGAGACCGGATACGAGGGTGTAAAGGACCCTATGTGGTGGACACAGGTGCTTTACCCTGCCATCAAGGACTATCCTGTATCATACGTACTCGTGTGGAGAAATGCCTGTGAGCCTCACATGCAGCACCATTTCTATGGTCCTCATCCTGAGCACGAGTCTGTAGAAGACTTCAAGGCTTTTGCTGCCCTTGAAGATATTGTCTTATTGTAAAAAATAATAAACATATGACATTTGAAGAAAGACTGGAGTGGCTGAAGTCTCAGCACGAGGCCCTCATTACCAAGAAGAATGAACCTGTTGAGGGTAATGGTGTCTATGAACGCTATGTCAATCCTATACTTACAGGTGCGCATACGCCTCTTTTCTGGCGTTATGATCTCAACAAGGAGACCAATCCATATCTTATGGAGCGTTTTGAGGTGCATGCAGCCTTCAATTCCGGTGCGATAAAGTGGAATGGAAAATACATCCTGGTTGTACGAGTTGAGGGAGCAGACCGCAAATCTTTCTTTGCTGTGGCGGAAAGTCCGAACGGTATCGACAATTTCCGTTTCTGGGGCCGTCCTATCACGATGCCCGAGTATGGAGAACCTGCCACAAATGTATATGACATGCGTCTGACCGCCCATGAGGATGGCTGGATCTACGGTATTTTCTGCGTGGAGCGCAAGGATCCTTCTGCTGCGCCTGGGGATCTTTCTTCGGCCGTAGCTGCAGCCGGTGTCGCCCGTACCAAGGACCTTGTGAACTGGGAGCGTCTTCCTGACATGGAGTCTTCTTCACAGCAGCGTAACGTGGTGCTTCATCCTGAGTTCGTCGACGGCAAATATGCGCTCTATACCCGTCCGCAGGATGGATTTATTGACGCAGGAAGCGGCGGCGGTATCGGCTGGGCGCTTGTCGACAGTATGGAGCATGTGGTGATAGAGGATGAAAAGATCATCAACTTCAGGTTCTACCATACCATAAAGGAGGTCAAGAACGGTGAAGGTCCGCACCCGATCAAGACCGACCGAGGCTGGCTCCATCTTGCCCACGGCGTGCGCGGCTGTGCGTCGGGATTGCGTTATGTCCTCTATATGTATATGACCTCTCTCGAGGATCCATCCAAAGTCATCGCCGAGCCTGCAGGATTCTTCATGGCTCCGGAAGGTTGGGAATACATAGGCGATGTGATGAATGTCCTGTTTGCAAACGGCTGGATTGCAGATGAAGACGGAAAGGTATTCATCTATTATGCTTCAAGCGACACCCGCATGCATGTGGCTACCTCGACCGTCGATCGCCTTGTTGACTACTGCCTCAATACCGGACCTGATGCATTTACCACAGGAGAAACTGTCAGGAGACTCAATAGACTTATTGATAGAAATTCATCACGTCATTGCGAGGAGTAACACGACGTGGCAATCTTTAAACCTGATAATTTATGACACTGAAAGAAAAAATAGGATATGGCTTCGGCGACATGGCTTCGTCGATGTTCTGGAAGCTTTTCTCGTACTTCCTTCCGTTCTTCTATTCCAACGTATTCGGACTGGGACTTGGTGATGCGGCAGTCCTTATGCTGGTTACCCGTATATGGGACGCGGTTTCAGATCCGATGATGGGTATCATTGCAGACAGAACCAACACCAGATGGGGTAAATATCGCCCTTATCTCCTGTTCTTTGCGGTTCCTTTCGCAGTAGCTGGCGTATTGCTGTTCACTACTCCAGACAACGGCAAGGTCTTCTGGGCGTATATGACATATATCCTCATGATGACTGTCTATACCGGAATCAACGTTCCATACGGTGCGATGCTGAACACTATGACGACTGATTCTGACCAGAAGTCCGTATTGTCTTCGTATAGAATGTTCTTTGCTTATGCCGGTAGCTTCATTGCTTTGTTTGCCTGGGAACCTCTTTGCAATATGTTTGCTCCCGAGGTTAAGGAAGATGATTCTGTCGCAAAGATAGAGTTGACTTCAGAGGGTCAGATGATGATATTTGCTGTCCATGATGATGTATTGGATTATTATGATGTAGAGGAACAGGTCAAGGCACGGGAATCGCTGACATTGAAGAGCGCTGAGGAGCTTAAAGCCGAAGATGTGGTGATTGCCTTGGCTATGAATGACAGCCGGAAAATTTCTGATGAAGAAGCCTACGCTCAGCTCAAGGATGTTGATATGGCAAAGATTAACGATGAGCTGGCGGCGTCAGGACTTCAGGAAATCAAACTGGAAAAGCTGGCTGAAAGCTATAAGAACCTTTCTCGTGATCCTGAAGCATGGAGAAATGCGATGATCGTGATCTCTGTGATTGCTCTGGTGTTGTTCCTGCTGTGTTTCATGATGACAAGAGAGCATGTAAAGAGCGTATCAAGTGTTTCAATCGGTGCAGACTTCAAGCTCCTGCTTAGAAACAAGCCATGGTGGATTCTTATCGGAGCTGCGCTTGGTTCAAACCTGTTCAATACAGTCAGAGGAACTACAGTCGCATATTTCTTTGCAGATTATCTGACTCAATATGTTCAGGTTTCTTCAGGATTGGGATTTCTTTTCTCGGCAAGTATTTTCCTGGCGGCAGGCGAAATTGCAAATATGGTCGGCGTTGTGATAGCAGTGCCTATGTCAAGAAAGATGGGAAAGAAGTCTACATACATTATTTCCATGGCAGCACTGATCGGACTCAGTATCCTGTTCTTCTTCCTTCCAGCTACTTCTGGAGGATATATTGCAATGCTTGCGCTTCAGATCATCATATCCGTTTTCACAGGTATCATTTCTCCGCTTGTATGGAGTATGTATGCTGATGCGGCTGACTACTCGGAGCTCAAGGACGGTACAGCGTCAACAGGTCTCATCTTCTCTTCAGCATCCATGGCGCAGAAGTTCGGAGGTGCATTCGGTGGTTCTGCCGTTATGTGGATTCTTGCAGCCTTCGGTTACAGCACTGCAGAGGGAGCTGTGCAGACCGAGACTGCCATAATGGGACTTAAGATTCTCATGAGCTGGATTCCTGCCCTTGTTGCTGCCCTCTCTATCCTTGTGGTATGGTTCTACCCTCTCACAAAGAAGAAGATGGAAGACGTCCAGACAGAGCTCGCTGCTAAGCGAAACCAATAGTGCGCCGCACTATGTGTTTAAGTACTTGGTAACCAACATTTTGTAAAAACTGTGATATATGAAGGTGTTCGGACATTTTGATGACGCGAATCGTGAATACGTCATTACGGATCCCAAGACCCCATGGCCATGGATCAACTATCTTGGTAACGAGGACTTCTTCTCGCTGATTTCAAATACTGCCGGCGGATATTCGTTCTACAAGGACGCTAAGTTCCGCAGGATCACCCGCTACCGCTACAACGGAGTACCGATGGACAACGGCGGAAGGTATTTCTATATCAATGACGGCGGGACCGTATGGTCACCAGGCTGGAAGCCTTGCAAGACTCCGCTTGATTTCTATGAGTGCCGTCACGGAATGAGCTACACCCGCATCACAGGTGCCAAGGACGGCATCCAGGCGAGCGTGCTCTTCTTCGTGCCTCTTCACACATGGGCGGAGGTTCAGAAGGTGACCCTTACCAATACCACTGACCAGACCAAGTGCATAAAGCTCTATTCATTCGCAGAGTGGTGTCTCTGGAATGCAGCTACCGACATGGAGAACTTTCAGCGCAACTTCTCGACCGGTGAGGTTGAGGTCGACGGCTCGGTGATCTATCATAAGACCGAATACAAGGAGCGCCGAAACCACTATGCGTTCTACAGCGTGAATGCTCCGGTGAATGGATTCGATACAGACAGAGAGACTTTCATCGGTCTGTACAATGAGTTCCGTGATCCGCAGAATGTCATGGCAGGCGTTGCAGGAAACAGCATTGCACATGGATGGAGCCCTATAGCATCGCATTATATAGAGGTCGAACTGCAGCCGGGTGAGAGCAAGGATTATGTGTTCCTGCTTGGTTATGTGGAGAATGAGCAGGAGGAGAAGTTCGTGCTTGACGCTGATGGTAAGCTGGTGTTTGACGTGCCGGGCCTGCTGCACAGCGGAAGTTCGCCGGTGATTAACAAGACAAAGGCGCAGGAGCTTATTGCTGCATTAGACACTACTGAGAAGGTTGATGCTGCTTTTGCAGAGCTGAAGATATATTGGGATGCGCTTCTGAGCGTATATTCGGTCAAGAGTCCGGAGGAGAAGCTCGACCGAATGGTCAACATCTGGAACCAGTACCAGTGTATGGTGACATTCAACATGTCCCGCTCGGCTTCATTCTTCGAGAGCGGCATCGGCCGTGGAATGGGATTCCGTGACTCGAACCAGGATCTAGTGGGCTTCGTGCATCAGATTCCTGAGCGCGCACGCGAGCGTATCATCGACATCGCTTCGACACAGTTCCCTGACGGAGGCTGCTATCACCAGTACCAGCCGCTGACAAAGCGCGGAAACAACGACATCGGAGGAGGATTCAACGACGACCCTATGTGGCTGATCTTCGGAACAGTCGCATATATAAAGGAAACAGGCGACTTCAGTATTCTTGACGAGCTTGTTCCATACGATAACGAACCGGGCTCTGAGGTTTCTCTGATGGAGCACTTGAGAGTTTCATTCAATCATGTGGTAGACAACCTCGGACCGCACATGCTGCCGCTGATAGGCCGTGCGGACTGGAACGATTGTCTGAATCTGAACTGCTTCTCATGGGATCCCAACGAGTCGTTCCAGACAACAGAGAACAAGACTGAAGGCTCTAAGGCTGAGTCACTTATGATTGCCGGACTGTTCGTGGTTTGCGGACGTGACTATGTGGAACTCTGTCAGCAGGTTGGTCTTGCTGAGGAGGCTGCGATGGCATCCAAGCTTGTCGACGATATGGTAGAAGCTGTCAAGAAGCATGGCTGGGACGGCGAGTGGTACCTCCGTGCATACGACTACTTCGGACGCAAGATCGGCTCTCACGAGAATGAGGAAGGACAGATCTTCATCGAGTCCCAGGGCTGGTGCACGATGGCCGGAATCGGCCTGGAGGACGGTATGGTGCAGAAGGCTCTTGACTCTGTCAAGGAGCGCCTTGACTGCGAGCATGGCATCGTTCTGAACAACCCGGCCTTCACAAGATATTTTGTTGAATATGGTGAAATATCATCATACCCGGCAGGTTACAAGGAGAATGCAGGTATCTTCTGCCACAACAACCCATGGGTGATCATCGGCGAGACGGTCCTCGGACGTGGCGACTATGCATGGGACTACTACCGCAAGATCTGTCCGTCATACACTGAATTCAGAAGCGACCTCCACAAGGTCGAGCCTTATGTATACTCACAGATGATAGCCGGAAAGGATGCTGCCAAGCCGGGTGAGGCGAAGAACAGCTGGCTCACAGGCACAGCAGCATGGAACTGGTATGCGATCACCCAGTACATCCTTGGCATCAAGCCGGCATATAACGGTCTTGAGATAGATCCATGTATATGTTCTGAGTGGAAGGAATATACTGTTACCCGCCGTTTCCGTGGCTCTGAGTACGAGATTACGATAAAGAATCCGGATGGAGTCTGCAAGGGTATCCGCGAGATACTTCTGGACGGCCAGCCACTTGAAGGCAAAGTCGTTCCACATGCTCCAGGCAAACATAAGGTAACAGTAACGCTGGGTTAAACGTCGATTGTTTTGTAATATCTGAACTCTTGTTGTCATCCCCGGCGTACACCGGGGATCTTTATTTGAATATGCTGAAACTGTTTGCAGTAACATTTGCGCTTTTGGGATTCTGCGCATGCACCCCAAAACCAACCCCTGTAAAGCCTGAACCGAAACCTCAGCCGGTTCCGGTCTTTGAAACCTCGTATGAAGCCATTTCCAATATGGGCGTGGGATGGAACCTTGGCAATACGCTGGAGTCTCTTTGGGTCGGTGATACCGACGGAAGAGACTGGCGCCGTTGGGAGACCGGATGGGGACAGGCTGTGACTACTCCTGAACTTATGCACATGATGAAGAATGCCGGTTTCGGGGCTATCAGGGTGCCTGTTTCATGGGGCGTCCACATGGATACGTCGGACAAAGTCTATGACGAGTGGATGAACCGTGTCAATGAAGTCGTGGACTATGTCCTGGATGCCGGCATGTATTGCATCATAAACGTCCATCATGATACCGGTGCCGACGAGGAACTGGCGTGGCTGGTGGCTTCGCCTGAGGGGTATGAACGTACCAAGGGCAGGTATGAAAGCCTATGGAAACAGATAGCTGAGCGGTTCAAGGATTATGATCAGCGCCTGCTTTTTGAATCCTATAACGAGATGCTTGATGAGGGACGCTCGTGGTGTTATGCGTCAATGTCTTCAGGCTATGATGCTGAAGAGGCAGCAGCTGCCTATCAGGCGATCAATGACTATGCGCAGAGCTTTGTCGATGTGGTTAGGTCGACAGGAGGCAATAATTCCGTAAGAAACCTTGTGGTGAATACATACGGTGCATGCAATGGTGCCGGGGACTGGAGTCCACACCTGCTGGATCCATTGAAATACATGAGAAGGCCTTCCGACAAGGTTGCAGACCATATAATTTTCCAGGTGCATTCATACCCTTCGATCGACGATCTCCCTGCAATGGAAAAGGATGTGGGCAAGATGCTTGATGATCTTGAGACCTATCTGGTGCCGCTCGGCGGTCCTGTAATCATAGGCGAGTGGGGCACATTCAGCGAGAATCCGACTCTTGAGAATTACTGCTATTATGCGCGCTGGTTCGTGAATGAATGCAGGCTGCGCGGCATTGGAACCTTTCATTGGATGAGTCTGTCAGACGGCATGTACAGGGCTGTACCTTGCTTTACGTCTCCAGAACTTGCCGAGGCCATTGTCAAGGGATACCACGGAGACGGTTTCGAGCCGGTCATTCCTCGACTTGATGACATAGACTATGACTATAGGGTGACTTTCCGCGATCTGTGGTCGGAGGCCAATCTATATGACAGGACATTGAGCCTTGATGAATATAAAGGAGTCACTTTTGAGCTTGAGAAGTCTCCTGCAGCAGGTGATTTCCATGTAAAGGTATATGGTGATGAAGACGGCAAGGAACAGTATTTCAAATTTTCAGGATCCTCGGTCACTGTCAGTTTCGACCCGTCAGCACTTGGAATAAAAACGACAAGAGCAACCCTCCAGTATCTTCAGGGCTCTGGCACTACAGTACTTCTGAAAAGCGTCCATCTGATCCGTCAGGACGGAACCCTCGAAGAGTCCACACCTTCAGTCTTCTGGGGCTGCGAGATGCAGCTCCTTGCCAAACAACGTTGGGTTTAAATTAGCGTTACACCTATCTATTTGAATATTAGCGCGTTAACTAGTCATGCCTGCTGTCAAACGACAGCAGGCATGACTAGTTAAGTGCTTAGTGGTCAGGCGGTTGTGTGTAACGCTAAGAGCAAGCCAGAACACTTATGGAACTTCTGATTTATTGTAATCTGTTATGTAAACGCCATGTAATGTGTAAAAATTACTCAAAAAATTTGGAGAATAGAAATAATCCCTATATCTTTGCGTTAGAAATACACAAAAGTGAGTATGACTGGTGCATGTTCATCAGTTTTTTTAGAACCAATCTCATTTTGCGTAAATAACACACTAAAATATAAAGATTATGAGAACACAGGAAAACACAACAGGAATTACCAACATCTACAACCTTATCATTCTTGACGAGAGCGGATCAATGACAAGCATTTATGAACAGGCACTCGGAGGAGCGAATGAGACCATTCAGACAATCAGGGCTGCTCAGGCTTCCGCTGCTGACCAGAAGCAGTTCCTCACATTCGTGACATTTGACTCAGGAGACAGGGAGTCAGTACGAACAATCATCGATACCATGCCTATTGCGCAGGTGAAGGATCTGACAAAGGATGACTACAGACCGAACGGTTGCACACCTCTGTATGATGCGATGGGAAAATCACTCACTGCTCTTGAGCAGAAGGTGACTGAAAATGATCAGGTGCTTGTAACCATCATCACTGACGGTATGGAGAATAGCTCACGAGAGTACTCTGGTAAAGATGTTTGTGAGATCGTCAAGAGACTGCGCGCCAAGGGATGGACGTTCGTCTATATCGGAGCAAACCAGGATGCAGTCGAGGTCGCAAAAAGCATGAACATTGACAATGCCATGAACTTCCAGGCTACGCAGGAGGATACCCGCAGGATGTGGAATGATTATAGGGAGAGCACTTCAGGCTACTATGAGAAGGTGCGCATGTCGAAGATGAGAGGCGAGCGCGTGTTTGAAGATAAGGAGTTCTTCGTGAAGGGACAACAGCCTCAAAGGATAACTCCAGACAGAATAACCAGCCTTAATCCAGGTGAAATCTTCGTTTTCGGAAGCAATGTCAACGGGTTCCACAATGGAGGATCTGCCGGCTTTGCATGCAGACATTTCGGTGCCGTGTACGGAAATCCTGAAGGTCCTCAGGGACAGTGTTATGCTATCCCGACCGTAGGACTCACTCAGAGGGAGCTGCATGTCAAGATTCAGAAGTTCATCGATTACGCAGAGTCACATCCCAACCTAACATTCCTGGTTACAGCAATAGGATGCGGTAACGGAGGGTATCATCCGAGAGATATCGCACCGATGTTTGGCCGCGCTGTAAATGTGAATAACATCCATCTCCCGGCAGAGTTCTGGACATATATCCGATAGTGGCCTTTCCCCACGCTTCCTGAGATCGCAAGAACGAATCTGTTTACGAGGAAGATTATCTGCTATGAAGACTTTCTCCTAAGAATTTTTTCCTAAGAATTTTTTCATACCGCTTTATTTTCTTTGCACTTTGTTTTCGAACTTTCATCTCAGGAACATCAACTTTTACGAAGTGGTATTTTTTTGATGGGTCATCGGCTCCACTTAGCGTGATGATATCACCATCAACCAGACCCTTAGAGCTGAGATGAAACTTTGTGGTGTCTATATATTCAATATTGATGACTTTATACTGTTCAAACAAGCGATCGACCTCATAAATAAAGGAAGACCCCAAAATCCTCGAACCGGTATTAGACAAAATGCCGTGATTGTCCGTTGATAAAACAATCATCCAAGGAATATCAGCATCATGATCAGTTGTGTTATACAGATAGTATCTACCTTGAATTGAACATCCGGATAAAATAACCGTACAAATAATTAATGCTAAATTCTTCATGTCTCATGCGATTATAGATGGTAAAAATAAAAAAAATCAAAAATTTCAATTTCTATTATATTTGTGTTTTGAAACCTCAGGGGAACGTGATACCCTCACGCTAAAGATACTTGATCTTCCGTCGTAGTGTGGAGCTTGCGGCCCACTATCATGGTCGGGTGCAGACGCCTTCGAATAGGATGGTGCCTGAAGTCTTTTCACCGATGATAAAGACGAACGGGTGGTCGGCGTAGAAGTAGACTTTTTTATGTTCTTCGCCTGGTGCCTCCATGGCTCCTCCCATTTCAACAACAGTGACGGCACCAGCTTCGGTACCCTTTTCTGACACTTTGATTCTTGCTTTCTGGATCACCTTGCTGATCCAATAGTAGTATCCGTCTTTCGGCTGGAACATCATGTCGAACTCTGCCAGGCCGCTTTGGAATGGTCTCTCGACTCCCAATGTCTGAAGTGCTTCATTCAGATTGTACTTGTTCTCGATTTCAAATTTTGGTAGGCGGACAAATACCTCGGCGTCTCTTTTGATGCTGTTGAGTATATCGCTCCATGCTGTTGTCTTCAGTTTGTCTACCAGACCATTGATGTCATTCTCGTCCGGCAGGAGGATGTACATGTTGAACATGTAGTTGGCATAAGGAAGAACGAGCACCTTGTAACCGTCCATTTCCGCATACTGGTGCCATCTTGTGTTACGCATCATATCTACCTTGATGGTTTTTCCGTCAGACAGGTGGAAGTCTTCAGCCTTTGTGTATTTGCTTTCAAACATAGGGTCATCCTCGCTGCCTGCCCATTTGGCCTTGAAATAGAGTGCGTTCATTATATATGCGACGGCATCCGGTGATATTTCTGACGGCTCCAGAACCTTGTCTATGAATCCATCAGTGCTTCTGCTCGCCCATTCGTTGATACGTGCAGCAATCAGTGACGGATCTGAGAAATCCATATTGTCCACAGCCGCATAGTAATGGTTTTCCACGGTCGTCTTGAATGAAGGAAGCAGCGGGAACCTGTCATTCACCAGAAGCGCATCAGTCACCTTCAGAGTGACGTCAAGATCCACTGCCGGAAGCTGTTCGAGGAGGGTCTTGCTGTATTCGTTCAGGGCGTCGATGCCTTCTTCTCCATATCCGAGGAAGTCGATGATCTCCTGACGGGTCTGTCCGCTTGCGCCGTTGGCTGTCATGGCCAGCGCATATTGAAGGCTCAGAGGCGAGCATACCAGGTTTTTATTCTCGAACATTTCCCCCAGGAACCGGAATGCCATCCTGTTTCCGGCTTCCACATAACCCTTCTGGGTTTCGTCTAAACTGACCTTGGTGATCTGTTCGGTCGGAACAGGAGATTCGATTGTTATCGGATCCTTTACTTTTTCTGGCTTTGAACAAGACAATAAAGCTGCAAATCCAGCAGCCAGGCAAATGATGTGAGCTATCTTCATAATTATTTCTTTTACGTCAGAGATATAACGTACCGTGTCCATTGACACTTCCACAAAAATAAAAAAAATTTCAATTTCTATTATATTTGTGTTTTGAAACCTAATGAGAAAATGAAGAAGCTATATTTGATATTCGTCATTCTGGCTACCCTGGCAGGTGGTCAGAATGCCAATGCTGATGAGGGCATGTGGATGATCAACATGATCAATGGTGCTCTTGAGAAGAAGATGCAGGAGAGGGGGCTGAAGCTCTCTGCAAATGAAATATATAATGCCGACGCGCCGGGAACATCTGTTGCTGACGCTGTCGTGTCACTGGAGTTCGGCTGTACGGGCAGCATCATCTCCGACAAGGGACTTCTGATCACAAACCACCACTGCGCATACGGAGACATCCATGGCCTGAGCACTCCTGAATGCAACTATCTGGAGGAAGGCTTCTGGGCATTCAACGCAGATGAGGAAAGGGTCATCCCGGGAAAGAAGGCCTATTTCCTGAAAAAGGTCATCGATGTGACCGAAGAGGTTGAGGAACTGAAGGCGTCGCTTCAGGCCCAGGGTATAGGTACAGGCATAAGGAAGCTGAGTTATCTTCTGGAGACAGAATACAGCAAAGAGACAGGCCTCGAAGCATGGCTTGGATCGATGTGGGGAGGCTCGAAGTATTATATGGCTCTGTATGAGGTCTATGGGGATGTGCGTCTTGTAGCGGCGCCACCGGTATCTTCGGCAGCATTTGGCGGAGACGTCGACAATTGGGAGTGGCCGCAGCATAAATGCGACTTCGCGATGTATAGAATATATACGGCTCCGGACGGCTCGCCTGCAGAATATTCTGCAGAAAATGTCCCTATGAAGCCGCTGCGTAAACTGAGCATCTCTCTTGACGGATACAAGGAAGGCGACTTTACCATGATCATCGGCTATCCGGGAAGGACCAACCGCTACAGCAGTTCGTACGAAGTCGGATTTGATGTAAGTCTGAAGCTTCCGATAAACAACCGCATCCGAGGTGAGCAGATGCAGATAATGAATAAATGGATGGATTCCGACCCTGATATCCGTCTGAAATATGCCGACTATTACTTCAGCCTGAGCAACGTCCAGGAACTTTACAGCGGACAGGTGGAGTGCTGCGAGAGGTTTGATGTGGTCGGACAGAAGGAGGCTGTTGAGGCTGAGCTTCATGAGTGGATCATGGCGGATCCGGATCGCAAGGCACAGTGGGAGGACCTGCTGGAGAATCTGTCAAGGAACTATGAGGCATTGTGCGAGCCGGAAAGAAATGCTTCTTATTACAGGGAGACCCTCATCAGGGGCACACGTCTGGGCACCATCATCCGAAGGCTCTTCAACGCCCGCAGCATAGAAACGATTGATGCGAGAACCCTCAGGGAATATGCTGAAATTGACCTCAGAGTGGAGGAAGACCTGATGAAATATGCCGTAAGAGAGTTCCTGAAGAATGTCGATCCTGCCTACTTCGGCCCATGGCAGAAGGAATTCATTAACGAGTTTTCATCCGACGGAAGTTGTGACATAGCAGCACTTGCAGACAGTCTATGGTCAGGCAGCATGTTCTCGTCAGCCGATGGCATCTCGAAGATATTCAGCGGCAGCGTTCCGCATGAAGAGGTCCTTGCCGACCCTCTCGGAAAGTTCATCATGGATGTGAAGATAACCACATTCAACGAAGCAAAGATCAAGGCTGAAAACGGCATCAGCACCCTCGAACTTGACAGGGAGTTCACACATGCCTTATATCAGATGCGCCTTGCCAAGGGCATTCCTCAATATCCTGACGCAAACTCCACAATGAGAATCACATACGGCACGGTAGGAGGTCTGGAGCCATGCGACGGCATGATCTGCGACTGGAAGACCACCCCTGCCGGCATCCTGGAGAAGTTCAATCCGGCGGACTATGACTTTTACCTCAACGACAGACAGTACCTGCTTTATGGCGCAGGTCAGTGGGGCAGATGGGGATTCGGACCTGACAACTCGCAGATGTATGTGGACTTCCTGACCGACAACGACATCACCGGAGGCAACTCAGGAAGCCCTGTCCTTAACTCGAAGGGCGAGCTCATAGGTCTTGCCTTTGACGGCAACAAGGAATCCCTTTCCAGCGATGTCTGGTGCCAGGAAGGCTACAACAAATGCGTCTGCGTTGACATCCGCTTCATCTTATGGACTCTGGACCGATATGCCGGAATGACACGCATAATCGAAGAACTGGGATTGTAAAAAAAACAACCGCTCGGTAAAGTTGCTTGAAACTCATCCGAGCGGTTGCCTTTTATGTTTGCAGCATCTGCTATTTCACGATGATCACTTCTCCGTGATCCTTGGCAGTTGCCTCCTTCCACTTGTCTGTGTAGCCTGGCTGAGTGATCTTATCAGGGATGCAGTCAGTGTGCTCGTTGGTAACGAAGCTGCCGTCCTCGTGCTGTGCCTTCACATTGCCGTCGATGTACTTCACGAGGAGAAGCTGCTCGAGCTCAACCCACTTGTTGAAGATCTTCTGTGCGTTGTCTACAGAGAACTTAGTAAGGTAGTCGCGGACAGAAGTGTATTTGTCTACGGTCTTGCGGCACTTGTCGTTGCGGCGGATCTTCTTTGCAGGGGCCTTGTCCGCAGCCTCGTAGAGTGCGAGGGCCTCAGCGTCAGCCTTTGCAACTGCCTCGACCATTTCAGCCTCCCATGCGTCGATCGCTGCATCTACTGTAGGGAACATGATGTTGTATGCCTTGTAGCATGCGTTAGCAACGCGGTTTGTCATCCAGAAAGCTGAAGTAGGCGAGTATGTGATCATGTCGCCGTTTCCTACGCGGAAGCACTCAGGAACTTCTGTTGTGCTTGTGTAGATAGGGGTGAGATAAGATGTTGCGGCATCGTCGCATCCGAACCAGTTGACTCCTCCGATCTCGTCTGGGAGCCAGCCGCGGGACTGACCTACGAACCAGAAGCCTGTCTGCTGGGTAGCGATGGCTCTTTCGTTCACATATTCCTTTCCGTCAACCTCGAATCCCATTGGTCTCCAACGGTATGGGAGAGCGTTTCCACCTGCTCCGATGTCCTGTGTCATGTCCATAGGTGTGCCCTCGTAGTGGTCACGCATCACGTCAGCCACGTCCTTTACGCTGATCTTGCGTGAAGGCTTCACGAAGAGAGGGAATCTCTTTGTCTTGTCCCAACCCATAGCGTAGTCGATGTAGTCGTATGCGTCTTTTGTCACAACGTTTCCATTCTCATCCTCGAATGTGAACTTGCCGTCGCAGAGGATGTTGAATGCTGACCATGCGCGAGCCTCGCAGCCTCTCATTCCGCTGAAATCGAGCGGTGCGTATGCATCGCAGAAGCTGAAGTCCTTGTCCTCGCCGCTGAAGTATCCCTTCTCGCGTGCGAATGTGATCACATCCGGAGCATACATGCAGTTCTCTGGGTCATTGAGAGGGAAGGTACTGATGCGCGCCTGGTTTGCATGAGAGCAGATATATCCGTCAGGAACTCTTCTTGCAACCCAAACGATACCCTTGTTGTCCGCTCCTTTTCCGATAAGGTCCATTACCCATACCTCCTCAGTGTCCGCAAAAGAGAAAGACTCTCCGCTTGAGTGATATCCGTATGTGTTTGCAAGGTCAACTACGATCTCGATGGCCTCGCGTGCTGTCTTGGCTCTTTCGAGAGCGACATAAATGAGCGAACCGTAGTCCATGATTCCATTAGGCTCTCCGAGCTCAGGGCGTCCGCCGTATGTTGTCTCGGCGATGATGAGCTGGTGCTCGTTCATGTTGCCTACTCTCTGATAGGTTCTTGCAACCTGAGGGATGTGTCCGAGGAATTTTCCGGTATCCCACTCGTAGATCGCACGCATGTCGCCTGCGTTCCATACGCCGGCTGGAGCGTAGTAAAGTTCACCGTAAAGCTGGTGAGAGTCAGCTGCATAAGAGATCATGTTTGATCCGTCTACGCTTGCACCCTTGGTCACCAGGACGTTGGTGCAGGCCTGGCTGTCTGTCACACTCAGTCCAAGAGCTGCCGCCAGGGTGATGATGGCTTTTGAAAGTCTTCTCATTTTGTACTTTTATTTATATTAGTTATTTTTGTCTGTTTTTTAGTCATCATGGGACACGTGCTATAAAACTCCATAACGTCATTGCGAGGAGCATGGCGACGTGGCAATCTGGTCAGACTAAGGAAACAAAGTTAAGAATAAATCAGCAGATTATGAAACTGAATATCTTTATTGTGGCGGCAATTTCCGTATTGATGTTCTTCGCGACAGATGCTTCTGCCCAGCAGCAGGAGGCTCCGAGTCTGGAGGAGCAGATCGAAAAGGAAGCTGAAAGACTCGAAAGAGTTCTGGGATTGGAAGACTGGCAGGTGTTCTATGTGGACTCTACACTGATGCATGACTTCCCTGCAATGCAGGCTGAGATGAAGGAACTCGCAGAGTCAAAGGTTGCAAACAGAGACATGTACATAATGGTACAGGACAAGTGGATGGATCAGATCGACGCCACATACAAGAGGATCTTTACAGAAGAGCAGTGGGCGGCATATCTGAAACAGGGTGCGGCCAAGGCTCAGAAGGCGAGAGCAAAGCGTAAAGTTAAAAACTAAATCCCTCCCACTCCTTCGGAGCGGGCCCCAACCGGCGGGCTAAAGCCCTGCTGCTCAGGCACGAATGTCCACCGGACATTCTCTAACGGCCATCGCGACCGTTCACGAGGCCACGGGCGGCCACGGTTTTTAACTTTACGCTTTGCCCGTCGAGGCAAAAAAAATAGAAGATTATGGATTTTTTAGAAGTAATAGAAAAAAGGCACAGTGTCAGGAAGTATGCTGACAGGCCGGTTGAAAGAGAAGTGCTGGATGCAATAGTGAAGGTTGCCCAGACCGCTCCGTCATCGAGAAACAGCAAGAGTTCGGCATTCATGATCATCGAGGATCGTGATACGCTTGATGCGCTCTCTCAGATGCGTGACTATGGCTCGGCACTGCTGACAGGTGCTCAGGCAGCCATCGTGGTGATGGGTGACGATTCCAAGACTGACCTTTGGGTGGACAACTGTGCTATCAGCGCGACTTTCATCCAGCTCGCAGTCACAGCAATGGACCTTGTAAGCTGCTGGGTACATATCAACGGCCGCCCATGCAAGCGTCTTGAGCCGGACGGAGCCAAGGCTGAGGACTATGTACGCAACCTCCTCGGCATCAAGGAAGGCCTCCGTCCATATTGCGCTGTAGCCATCGGCTATCCTGTAGAAGAATAGAGAAAATAAACATAAAGAAATATGAGAGAAAGAATAGAGGCCCTTATGGCTGAAGTTGCTGCCTTGTCATGCAAGACAGAGCAGGAGATCGAGCAGGCTCGTGTGCGCCTTCTCGGAAAGAAGGGAGAGATCACTGCCCTTTTCGATGAGTTCAGAACAGTGGCTCCGGAGCTCAAGAGAGAGTTCGGCCAGAAACTGAACGTGCTCAAGAACGCAGCGGCTGCAAAGATTGAAGAACTTAAGGAAGCAGCTGCAGAGTCACCTGCAGCAGGTGCAGCTTCATTTGACTATACAATGCCTGGTGACCCTGTACAACTCGGTTCGCGTCACCCTGTATCAATTGCCCGTGAGGAGATCGTCAGCATCTTCCGCAAGTTCGGCTACGACGTGGCCGAGGGTCCGGAGGTAGAGGACGACTGGCATGTATTCGTGGCCCTGAACTTCCCGCCGGAGCACCCGGCTCGCGAGATGCAGGATACATTCTTTATCAAGGACAGCGACAATCCGGTGCTTCTCCGTACCCACACATCTTCAGTGCAGGTGCGCGCAATGGAGAAGATGCCTCTTCCGATCCGCATCGTCTGTCCTGGTCGCGTGTTCCGTAATGAGGCTATCTCAGCACGTGCGCACTGCATCTTCCACCAGGTGGAGGGACTCTACATCGACGAAAACGTGACATTCGCTGACATGAAGCAGGCTATCCTCCTGTTTGCACGCGAGATGTTCGGTGCACAGAGCGAGATCCGCATGCGTCCGTCATACTTCCCGTTCACAGAGCCTTCTGCTGAGATCGACGTGAGCTGCAACATCTGCGGCGGCAAGGGATGTAATATCTGCAAGGGTACAGGCTGGCTCGAGATTATGGGCTGCGGTATGGTAGACCCTAACGTCCTCGAGGCTTCGGGCATCGACAGCAAGAAGTACAGCGGCTTCGCATTCGGAATGGGTGTAGAGCGTATCGCAATGCTCAAGTGGCAGGTACGCGACCTCCGCAACTATTTCGAAAACGATCTTCGTTTTCTCAAGGAATTCGAAACATCATTATAAATAATATGAAGAAAAATCTGATACTCATGACACTGCTGTATATCCTTACGGCGGTGTCATGCTGCAATATGCAGAAGGAAGAACCTCAGGTGAGGAATGTGATTTATCTGATCGGTGACGGCATGGGCTTCGGCGCCGTGACGTCTCTGCTCCTGACAGAAGATGACGTGACAGGATTCGAGCAGGCTCCTGTCATCGGTCTTAATGAAACATGTTCGGCAAACAACTATGTAACCGACTCTCCTGCAGGTGGAACGGCTCTCGCTACAGGTGTGCGTACCAAGAACGGCTATTGTGGACTGGATCCGGACGGAAATCAGCTGACAAGTATCCTTCTGAAGGCTCAGGCAATGGGCAAGAAGACAGGAATCGTCGTCAATACAACGCTGACAGAAGCAACACCAGCCTCTTTTTATGCTGGAGTTACCAGTCGTAAGATGACTTATGATATCGCCCAGCAGTTTACTGAAAGCGGCGTCGATGTAGCTATAGGTTCCGGTCTTGACCACTTTATCGACCGTCCGGACTCGCTGGATCTTACGGAGACTCTTATCAATAAAGGTTATGATGTATATCTCAACTGGTCTGCGGTGCTGAATACCCCTTCAGACAGATTTGTAGGCATACTCCCTATGGCTGATGTGCATCGTCAGGAGTCAGGTAGAAGTGAAGCTGGAGCTGCTGCAGGCCACGAGGTGTGCCTGGCTGCCCGTCTTGCCGCCGCTTCCGGAGAGGAAGGTGCATCTGATCTGTCGGAACCGGAAGTATATCTGCAGAAAGCTACCGCCAAGGCTCTTGAGGTGCTTTCACGTGATAATGAGCAGGGATATTTTCTCATGATCGAGAGTGCCCTCATAGATGGCTATGGCCACAATAATGATTCGGAAGGAATGATTGCCGAGATGAAGGAGTTCGACGCTTTGCTGCGTCAGCTGGTCGCTTATGTGGACCAGCATCCCGAAACCTTGCTGGTGGTTACGGCTGATCATGAAACCGGTGGTACGTGGTTGACATATACAGGCTATGAGGTGGGCGGCTCTTCGCCTATTACCATGTCATACAGTTCAAGAGGCCATTCGGGTGTGGTGGTTCCTATATTTGCATACGGCGCAGGCGCGGAATCTTTTGCCGGCGTCATGAAGAACACCGACATTCCTAAGAAGATCGAGTCTCTGATGACTGGTCAGACAGGACGATAATAACAATCCTTTATATGAAATTCAGATTATTTGCGCTTCTGGCGTGCGTGTTCCTGCTTTCGTCTTGCGGGAACAAGGTCAGCGTAGTATGGACTGAAGGCGAGGTGGATCCCGCTACAGGACGTGCGGTGCAGACGCTGACGGTTGTAAATGCTCCTGAAGGTACAGGCTGGACAGTCTGGATGACTGCAAACCACATCATTACCGGAAAGGTAGAGGGTTCCGAGGGACATCTCGAACTCTTCCACGGCTGCCTTTATAAGATGATTCCTGCCGCTCATGAGGGTAAGGATCTTGTCGTGAAATATGCCGACAGGCCGCTCCAGCGCAACTGCTGGGCTCCAGAGGGATTCGTTTTGGAGTATGCGGATGGAAAGGTTGTACCGCTGGAGGTGAAGTATGAGTTCCTTCCTGCGCCGTCTGTGCCAGATTTCCATTACAATCAGGTTGAGGTACAGCCATGGGACATGATCCCGTCGCTTAAGGCTGTGACTCCTGCTGAGGGTGTGACAGTTGTTGAGCAGATGCCGCAGGTGGAGTATGTTCAGTCTGACAAGGCTGGATGGTATAGAATCACTCTGGATGGTGTATGCAAGGTTGAGGCTGCGGACGAGGACGGTGCCCAGTATGCTCGCGTGACCCTTGATAATCTAAAGAGGAATGTGGGCTCGGACGAGCTTCCGAACATGGTTATCGAAGACTGGCCTGACCTTGGATATAGAGGCTTCATGCTGGATATCTCGCGTAACTTTACTTCTAAGGATAATATCCTGAGGTTCATTGACCTGCTGGCTCACTATAAGGTGAATGTTTTCCATCTTCATTTCGGTGATGACGAGGCATGGAGACTTGAGATCTCGAAGTTCCCTGAGCTGACTTCATATACAGCATATCATGAGTTCCCTTACAGGAATGCAGAGGGTGAAAACGTTGAGGCTGGCTATCTTATGCCGTCGTATAACGGTGGCATCGATCCGTCTGACATGTCTTCGTCCGCTAATGGACACCTCACTAAGGCAGACTATCTTGAAATCCTTAAATATGCATGGGAGCGCCGCATAAGCGTTATTCCTGAGTTCGATACTCCGGGTCATTCACGCGCTGCAATCCTTGCCATGAACAAGTATGCGGAGCGTACCGGCGACGATTCCTTCCTCCTTGCGGAGCCTGAGGATACATCCGAGTACATGTCAGTGCAGTATTACAGGGATAATGCCATTAATGTTGCCCTGCCTTCTACATACAGATTCATAGAGGTTGTTTTTGACGAGATCATAGCCTATCACGCTGAGGCTGGGGTTCCGCTCCCTGCAATCCATGTCGGTGGAGATGAGGTTGCTCATGGCGCCTGGACAGGCTCTCCTGCATGTAAGAAGATCATGGAAGAAAGAGGTTGGGACAACATCGAGCTCCTCAAGTCATATTATATAGAGAAGGTTCTGGACATTGCTGAGGCACGCGGAGTGAAGCTTTCGGGCTGGCAGGAGGTCGTTATGGACCTTGAGGACGATGTGTACGAAAGGCTTAAGAAGAATCTCTATTCGGTGAATTTCTGGAGCACATCGGGCCGTCAGGAAGAGTATCCTTACCATTATGCAAATGACGGAGTTCCGGTGGTGCTTTCGAACATGACCAATACATACATGGACTTCGCATATACTCCGGACAAGACCGAGAGGGGACTCTCTTGGGGCGGTTTCGTGGATGAGCGACGCAGCTTCTCCTTCCTTCCTTACGATGTCTACCGTTCGGTGCGTTGGGACGACTATGGAAGGATGCGTGA
>JAZOPY010000082.1:0-20245 GCA_045655825.1 Candidatus Cryptobacteroides sp.
CAAAATATGAATAACATATAACTTTAAAGATATGACACTTATTGAAAGCATCATCGAGCGCGCAAAATCAAACAAGCAGCGCATCGTGCTCCCTGAGTCACTCGAGGAGCGTACACTCACAGCAGCTGACAAGGCTCTTGCAGACGAAATCGCTGAAATCATCCTGATTGGTAACCGCGATGAAATCTTCGCTCTTGCTGATAAGCTCGGCCTCAAGAACATTGACAAGGCAACCATCATTGACCCTGCAACAAGCGAGAAGACAGCAGAGTATGCAAACCTTCTTTATGAACTCCGCAAGAACAAGGGCATGACTCCTGAGAAGGCAGCTCAGCAGGTTCTCGATCCGCTTTACTTCGGATGTCTCATCATCAAGAGCGGCGATGCTGACGGACAGATCAGCGGTGCTCTTTCTACAACTGGCGAGACTCTTCGTCCTGCTCTCCAGATCATCAAATGTGCTCCTGGCATCTCATGCGTGAGCGGTGCCATGCTCATGATCACTCAGACTCCTGAGTACGGTGAGAACGGTGTCCTCGTAGTAGGTGACGTTGCTGTAACTCCTATGCCTGATGCGGCTCAGCTCGCACAGATCGCAGTCTGCACAGCTCAGACAGCAAAGAGCGTTGCTGGTTTCGCAGATCCTAAGGTAGCTATGCTTTCATTCTCTACTCTCGGCTCTGCTAAGCATGAGGTTGTAGACAAGGTGATCGAGGCAACTAAGCTCGCTAAGGAGCTCGATCCATCTCTTAAGGTAGAAGGTGAGCTTCAGGCAGATGCAGCTCTCGTTCCGTCTGTAGGTCAGAAGAAGGCTCCAGGTTCAGAGATCGCAGGTCATGCAAACGTTCTCGTATTCCCATGCCTCGAGGTTGGTAATATCGCTTACAAGCTCGTTCAGAGACTCGGTGGCGCAGACGCTATCGGACCTATCCTTCAGGGTATCGCACGTCCGGTGAACGACCTCAGCCGCGGATGTTCAGTTGACGACATCTACAAGATGGTAGCTATCACAGCCTGCCAGGCAATGGACGCGAAATAATTGACATTACAATAGAGGAGGGGATGACTGACACAGATCGGTCATCCTCTTTTCATACCCGTCCATAAAACCAACCTCCCGTCCACAAAATCAGCCAAAATCATGGACGGCAGACACAAAACCAGACATCACTCACAGCCATGAAACGATTCATCATCATACTGATATCAACCATCTTGTCACAATCGGTTCAAGCGTATGTGCCCGAGACAGGGAGCAGTGTCCGCCCTCAGATGAAGATTCTCGCAACAGAAAGCAGAGATGGCTACGATTGCAGCTACATTGAGTTTTCTACCCAGAAACACGAGCGCATCAAAGCCTATCTGTTGATACCTGAAGAGGCTTCACGCTCCAACAGATGCCCAGCAGTCCTGATGCTTCACGATCATGGAGCGCGGTTCGACATCGGAAAGGAAAAACTGGTCAAGCCGATAGCCGCTACACTTCCTTATGGGACAGACGACCACATAATGAAGTCATCACAGCAGTGGGTAGACAAGAATTTTGACGGAATATACTTTGCCGACGCGATAGCTAAGGAAGGATATGTCGTGCTGGTTGCCGATGCTCTTTACTGGGGCGAACGCTCATCAGGTGACGCCCAAAGGTGGTCGGAGCTGACATACTCGAACCCTGAGGCACTAAAGGAAAACAAGAAGACAATAAAAGAACTGAAGACAAAGGTCTACGAAGGTCAGCGTGAAGTATATGACAGTCTTCAGAAAGACGGCGTGATATGGGCAGAGAAAATGCTCCGCGATGACATTGCTTCCGCAAGGCTTCTCAAATCGCTGCCGTACGTCGACAAGGAAAACATCGGAGCGTTCGGATTCTCCATGGGTGCCCACAGGTGCTGGATGCTGGCAGCATTCTGCAATGAAGTCAAGTGCGGTGTCGCTCTGTCATGGATGACGGAACTTGACCGCGAGGCGGAAATGTCAGCATCGGATTATTCCATGGCAATTATGCCTATGCGGGAAGAAATGGATTTCGGTGACATAGGAAAATACCTCGCACCAAAACCTATGCTGTTTCTAAGCGGTACTACAGACCATCTTTTCCCTAAAGACAAGGTGAAAAGGGCTTACGAAAAGCTCCAAAGCCATTATGCCGCATGCCGGGACAAGATTCAAACTCTATTTTTCGAAGGAGGACACCACTGCGGGAAAGAAGTGCAGTCAACTATAGCAGACTATCTCGACAAGCACCTCAAATAAAGATTACGGCTTTGGAACCGCAAGGAACCAAAGCCGTTTGTCATTATCAGAACTTGAAGTAGTTTTCTGCGTTGTTGTAGGAAATGTCCTTCACCATCTGGTGGATGAATTCCATCTCGCTCTTAGGAAGTTTTCCTGCTGCAATATCCTCACCGAGAAGGTTGCAGAGGATTCTGCGGAAATACTCGTGGCGAGGGTAGGAGAGGAAGCTGCGTGAGTCAGTGAGCATTCCCACAAAGCGGCTGAGAAGACCGAGAGAAGAAAGCGCGTTCATCTGCTTCTTCATGCCGTCCTCCTGATCCAGGAACCACCAGCCTGATCCGAGCTGGATCTTGCCAGGGCATGTGCCGTCGTTGAATGTGTATGCCATAGTCGCAAGAACCTCATTGTCCTTTGGATTGAGGTTATAAAGGATAGTCTTTGTGAGCTTATCCTCCATTGCAAGCTTATTGAGGAACTTATGTCCTGCTGCTGCGCAAGTCACGTCATGAATAGCGTCATATCCGGTATCCGGACCGAGGATGTTGAACATGCGTGTGTTGTTGTCGCGGATAGCTCCGATATGGAACTGCTGAGCCCAGCCTTTTGCGTGATCCATGCGTGCAAAGTCGAGGAGGATTGCGCTTCTGAACTTAAGAACCTCTTCCTGAGTAGGCTTGATGCCCTGAAGAGTGTTGCGGAATATCTTGTCGATCTCCTCAAGCTCGAAATCCTCGGCATAGAAGTTCTCAAGACCGTGGTCCGAGATACGGCAGCCCATCTCGTGGAAGAAGTCGTGACGCTTCTGGAGTGCATCAAGAAGGTCCTGATAAGAGTTGATTTCAACGCCGGAAACAGCAGCAAGCTTGGCGATGTACTCCTTGTACTGCTCAGGTTTTTCCACCACCATAGCCTTGTCCGGACGCCATGTAGGGAGCACCTTTGTGCCGAATGGATTGTCAAGAATCTGCTTATGATACTCAAGTGTGTCAGCAGGGTCGTCTGTAGTACAAACCACCTTTACGTCAAATCTTCTCATGAGTGCCTGACCTCTGTACTCTTCTGTCTGCAGTTTTGCAGTACACTCGTCATAGATGGCCTTTGCTGTCTTAGGGCTGAGAAGCTCGTGTACATCAAAGATTCTTGCAAGCTCGAGATGAGTCCAGTGATAAAGTGGATTCCTCATTGTATAAGGCACAGTCTCTGCCCATTTCTCGAATTTCTCATAGCTCTCACGGCCACCTGTGATGAACTCTTCAGGAACACCGTTTCCTCTCATTGCTCTCCATTTATAGTGGTCACCGCCAAGCCAGACTTCAGTCAGATCCCTGAACTGATAGTTGTCTGCGATCATCTTCGGTACAAGGTGGCAGTGGTAGTCGATGATAGGCATCTTCTCTGCACTTTCATGGTAAAGCTCACGGGCATAATCGTTTGTGAGCATGAAGTCATCGTGTATGAACGACTGACCTTGAAGATTTGATTTTGTGCTCATAATTATAATGTTATTGGTTATTGTTTACTGATTTGAATTGTTTTCTGTATTCGGTCGGAGTGACTCCCTTGTACTTTTTGAAGAGGGTGGAGAAGTTGCTGTTGTCGATGAAACCTGACCGGTCTGCGGCTGCGCTTACAGGCAGTTCGCTGCTCTCAAGAAGACGACAGAAATGCTCCATTCTGAGCTTCATTATATATGAACTTATCGTGTATGGATGCATCTCTTTCTTGAACTTCATCTCGATTGCTCTACGTGATAAAGGAATGAATGAGGTAAGCTTACGTATATCTATGTCTTGCGTATAGTTACGAGAAATAAAATCTACGATTTCACGTATGTATGAATCGGCAATGATCTTACGGTTTGTTGACATCCTTTCAACCACTCCGATCGCCTCGACCGGGATCCTTGCCGGCCATGTTTTCTTTTCGGCAACCATCTTGAAAAGTGTCTGTGCGATCTCATATCCGTGCTTCTCGAAATTGAGCTTGATCGATGACAATGTAGGAGATGAAATGTTGCACATGAACTCATCATTATCCACACCTAAAAGCGAGATGTCCTCAGGGATTCTGATGCCGTTCATCTGACATATTTCCGTTACCTGTCTTGCCATGAAGTCATTGCATGCAAACATCGCGATCGGCTTTGGCAGAGAGTGCAGCCAGACACTTATCTCTTCGATTTCGTTTTGAAAGTCTTCGACTTCATAATTATGGGTCTGAATCTTCTTTGTGCTACTGATCTGTTCGCTGTAACCTTCATACCTGGAGACAGACCATAGAATGTCCTTCATCCCTATGAAAGCATAGTTGCTGAAGTTCTGATTTATGAAGAAATCTGCCGCGTACGCACCGAATTCCTTGTAGTGTCCGGTAAGCATCGGGAACTCATTGTAGACCTTCTTGTAAGTCCTGAGGAAAATTGGAATATTCAGCTTCCTAGCCTCTTCTACATTGATATTATGCCATAGTCCAAGGATGGCGTCCACCTTGAATTTCCTGGCGATTTTTATGATCTCCTTCGAGTTGTCTTTGGTCTTCGATATAAGATGGGACATGGGATAGAATATGCAGCCTCCCTGAGTGTCCGTATATTTGACGAAGCCGTTCAGGAATCGTCTTTCGGACTCTTGCGTGTAGTCAGTAAGAAGGAGAATCTTAATCATAAACTATTCGTTTAAGCAAGGTTTGCGTCTGCTAAATTATGTAAAAATTATTAAGTTCGTTATACAAATATTTGATTTTTTCGTTTTATAATATTATTTTTCGTTTTCAATATGCTTCCGTCGCCCTTACAAAATTAAATTTGCAAAAGGAACACGAACAAATAACGCAAAATCTATAATAACCATGAAAGATCTCAACAGACAGACAGCCCAGGCTGCAAAGTATCCGACCAAAGTCATCCAGTTCGGAGAAGGAAATTTTCTCCGTGCATTTGTGGATTGGATCATCTGGAACACAAACAAGGCAACAGATTTCAATGCTGGAGTTGTAGTTGTCCAGCCGATTGACAGAGGAATGGTGGACATGCTGAATTCTCAGGACGGTCTTTACCATGTAAACCTTCAGGGAATCGATAAAGGACAGCCTGTTGATTCTATCGAGATGATCGATGTCATCAACGGTGGTCTGAACCCATACACTCAGAATGCCGAGTTCATGGCTCTGGCTGAAGATCCGAACATCCGCTTTGTGATTTCAAACACAACAGAGGCAGGTATCGCTTTCGATCCTTCATGCAAGCTTGAGGACAAGCCGGCGTCATCATATCCTGGCAAGCTGACACAGCTTCTGTATCACAGATACGAGCATTTCAACGGTGACATGAGCAAGGGATTCATCATCCTTCCATGCGAGCTCATCTTCCTTAACGGCAAGGAGCTCAAGAAGTGCATCTATCAGTACATTGACCTCTGGAACCTCGGAGAAGGCTTCAAGACATGGTTCGAGCAGGCCTGCGGAGTATACTGCACTCTGGTGGACCGCATCGTTCCAGGATATCCAAAGGATACAATCGATCAGATCCACGAGCGCATCGGCTTCAAGGACAACCTCGTGGTCAAGGGTGAAATCTTCCACCTTTGGGTAATCGAGGCTCCGGAGTCTGTAGCTGCTGAATTTCCTGCAGACAAGGCTGGTCTGAATGTTCTTTTCGTTCCGAGCGAAGCTCCATATCATGAGAGAAAGGTGACTCTTCTGAATGGACCTCACACAGTGCTTTCACCGGTGGGGTATCTTTCTGGACTTGATACTGTAAGAGAATGCGTGGAGGATCCTGAGATCGGACAGTATGTCCGCAAGGTCATGTACGGCGAACTCATGGAGACTCTCAATCTCCCTAAGCCGGAGCTTGAGGCATTTGCAGACTCGGTTATCGAGCGTTTCGTTAATCCTTACGTGAAGCATTTCGTGACCAGCATCATGCTTAACTCATTCCCTAAATACAAGACACGCGACCTTCCTGGACTCAAGACTTATCTCGAGCGCAAGGGTGAACTGCCTAAGGGGCTTGTGCTCGGCCTTGCAGGTATAATCACATACTACAAGGGCGGCAAGAGGGGAGACGTCGAGATCGTGCCAAACGACGATGCAGCTATCGTAAACCTTCTCAAGGAGCTTTGGGCAACTGAGGATGTACGCAAAGTAGCAGAGGGCGTTCTTGCTGCAGAGTTCATCTGGGGAGAGAATCTCAATGAGATCTCAGGCCTGACAGACCTTCTTACAGCTGACCTCGAGCTCATCCAGAGCGAAGGCATGCGTGCGGCAGTGAAGCAGGTCATCTGCTAGATTTCTCGACAAGCTCGAAATGACAATACTATGGATTTCATAAAGATCAACCCGGCCGACAATGTGGCCGTAGCCATCAATGATATCGAGGCAGGAAAGTGCTTCGATATCAATGGCGTTAATATATGTATGGTTTCTGCAGTTCCTGCCGGACACAAAATTGCCCTTCAGGACATGCCTGCTGGCACCGATGTAGTCAAGTATGGTTTCCCTATAGGCCATCTTCTTTCTCCAGTAAAGCAGGGTGAAGTGATTGACCACACAAACCTGAAGACCAATCTTGAAGGACTTTTGGAATACACATACGAGCCTGAACTCACTGAAACAGCTCCTGCTGCAGAGCAGGCATACTTCAAGGGATACAGAAGAAAGGACGGACGTGCAGGTGTCCGCAATGAGCTTTGGATCATCCCGACAGTAGGCTGCGTGAACGGAGTAGCTCAGAATATCCAGAAACTCTTCGAAAAGGAACTTTCGGATTACCCTTCGATCGAGAAGGTGATTGCCTTCCCTCACAACTACGGATGTTCACAGCTTGGCGGTGACCATGAAAACACAAGAAACATCCTGGCGGACATGGTTCATCATCCGAATGCAGCCGGTGTGCTTGTAGTTGCTCTCGGTTGTGAGAATAACCAGCTGAGTGCATTCAGAGAGCTTGTCGGAGAAGTGGACCAGACCAGGATCAAGTTCATGGAATCACAGAAGATCCAGGGTGACGAGGTCGAGTATGGACTGAATCTTCTTCGTGAGATAGCTTCGGCAGCCAAGGATGACAAACGTGAAGACGTGCCGGTGAGCGAGCTGAAGGTAGGACTCAAGTGCGGTGGATCCGACGGATTCTCAGGCATCACAGCAAACCCTCTCCTTGGCCGTTTCTCAGACTGGATCGTTTCACAGGGAGGTACAACTGTCCTTACTGAGGTTCCTGAGATGTTCGGAGCAGAGACAATCCTCATGTCCCGCTGTCAGGATGAGGCGACTTTCGACAAGACAGTACACCTTATAAATGACTTCAAGGCCTATTTCATGAAGAACGACCAGCCTGTGTATGAAAATCCTTCACCGGGAAACAAGGCAGGCGGCATATCTACGCTTGAGGAAAAGTCCCTCGGATGTACACAGAAGTCTGGAAATTCAATTGTGCGTGACGTTCTGCTTTACGGCGAAAGACTCAAGACAAAAGGTCTGAACCTGCTCAGCGCACCAGGAAACGATCTGGTTGCTTCTACAGCACTTGCAGCTTCAGGTTGCCAGATTGTACTTTTCACAACAGGTCGCGGAACACCATTCGGAACATTCGTACCGACAGCCAAGATATCCACAAACAGCAGACTTGCAGCAAACAAGCCTCTCTGGATAGACTTCAATGCAGGTTCGATCGTGGATGGAACACCGGCAGAAGAGGTTGACAAGGCATTCATCGACTTCGTATTGTCAGTTGCCTCTGGAGAGAAAGTGAATAATGAAAAATCAGAATACAGCGAGATCGCGATATTCAAGTCAGGAGTCACCCTTTAAATAATCGACTATGAAATCTTTCTATAAGTTTGCCCTGGCAGCGGCCACAGCAATGACTTTGGCATCATGCAGCAACTCGGAAGAATACGAGTTCGCATACCTCTATGAAGATCTGCCATTTGAGATGGAACAGGTCCAGCGCCCGCAGATTCCTGAGCGCGAGGTGGACATCCGCGATTTTGGCGGAGTAGGTGACGGAGTTACTCTTAACTCTGACTCTTTTGCCCAGGCAATTGATGCCTTGAGCCAGCAGGGTGGCGGTAAGGTAGTAGTGCCTACAGGCGTATGGCTTACAGGCCCTATTACAATGAAGGACAACATCGAGCTCCATATCAAACCTGATGCAGTGCTTCTCTTCTCGACAGACAGAGATCTTTATCCTATCGTGGAGACAGTGTTTGAAGGCCTCGACACAAAACGATGCATTTCGCCAATCAACGCTGTAGGTGCAAAGAACATTGCTATCACCGGTGGCGGTACCATCGACGGCAATGGAGATTCATGGAGACAGGTAAAGAAATCCAAGATCGCTCCGTCACAGTGGAAGGCACTTCTCAAGAGCGGCGGATTTACAAATGAGAAGGGAGACATCTGGTATCCTGATTCAACATCATACCGCGGCGCAGTCGTAAGTGATGCATTCAACGTGCCTCAGGGACTGACTACTGACGCTGAGTGGGAGAGTGTAAAGACTTACCTCCGTCCTGTAATGATCAGCTTCAAGGATTGCGAAAATGTCCTTCTTGAAGATTGCCTTTTCCAGAACTCACCATGCTGGAACATCCACCCTCTCATGTGTAAGAACGTGATAATCAACAATGTCACAGTGCGCAACCCTTGGTATTCACAAAACGGTGACGGACTGGATGTCGACTCTTGTGAAAACGTTCTTGTCATAAATTCAAGCTTTGATGTGGGTGACGATGCGATATGCATCAAGTCCGGAAAGAATGAGGACGGCCGCAGAAGAGCAAGACCTTGTAAGAACCTGATCGTTGACAACTGCATCGTTTTCCATGGTCACGGTGGTTTCGTAGTAGGTAGCGAGATGTCAGGAGGCGTAAACAATATAAAAGTGTCAAACTGCCGTTTCCTCGGAACTGACGTAGGTCTTCGTTTCAAGAGCTGTCGTGGACGCGGTGGTGTCGTGGAGAACATCTACATCGAGGACATCGTCATGATGAACATCCCTACAGAGCCGCTTCTGTTTGATCTTCACTATGGTGGTAAATCAGCTGTGGAAGCAGCTGCGGAAGGAGCTTCACCATACGATGTTGAATTCGTTCCAGCTGACGAGACTACTCCTCAGTTCAAGGATATCTATATCAAGAATATCGTATGCTCAGGCGCTGCAAGAGCGATGTACTTCAATGGAATTCCTGAGAAGAATATCGAGAACATCGTTGTGGAAAATTGCGAAATTGTGTCAGACAGAGGCGCTGATCTTCGCTATTCTGACGGCGTAACACTCAAAAACATAAATGTTAAACAAGCTGAGGGTGAGGGATATGTCATAGCGAACTGCAAGAATGTTGTTTTCGAGAACTGCACTGACGCATTCAGCAATGGCGCACCTTCAAGATTTGAATATAACAACGAAAATCTAATCATTAAATAATAATGAAGAGGCTTTTAGTTTGGGCTGCAGCCCTGTTGATCGGATTTACATCAATCGCGCAGGAAAAGATCGTCCTGCGCCTGATGGGTGATTCCACCATGGCAGACAAGGATCTTTCGTATGAAAATCCTGAGCGTGGCTGGGGACAGAGGTTGAAATCACATGTAGACACAAACGTTGTCGTAGCCAACTATGCTCAGAACGGACGAAGCACCAAGAGCGTACAGACACTCGGCATCTGGGACAGAGTAAAGAATGACCTCAAGGCCGGGGAGTACCTGTTTATCCAGTTTGGACACAACGACGCTAAGGAGAGCGACACCACACGTTATGCTCCAGCATTCGGTGCATATCAGGAGAACATTCGTCTTTTCGTTGACCACGCATTGAGCGTCGGAGCAAAGCCGATTCTTTTCACACCGGTGTCACGCAGATGGTTCGACGACGAAGGCAATCTCAAGAGAAACTGCCACGGAGACTATCCGGCAGCTGTAACACAGGTGGCGCAGGAATACGGTCTTCCTATCATTGACGCCAATACTATCACTCAGGAATGGCTCATCTCCCTTGGCGACGAGGCTTCAAGAAAATACTATATGTGGCTTCCTGAAGGCTCAATCGCAAAACATCCAAAGGGCCTTGTAGACAATACCCATACAAACGGAGCCGGAGCACGTCAGATAGTGAATCTTCTCCTTCCGGAGATAGTGAAGGTCATCCCTGAGCTCGCTGATCACATTGTAAATTATGACTTTGTGGTAGCCAAGGACGGAAGCGGTGATTTCTTCACAGTACAGGAGGCGATCAATGCCGCTCCAGACTATTGCAAGCAGGATGAGACTACCATATATATAAAGGATGGTGTCTATGAGGAAAAGGTGACTATCCCGACAAACAAGCAGAGGATCCACCTTATCGGCCAGTCAGCTGAGAAGACCGTGATAACATGGGGCGACTACGCAAAGAAACTCGGCTCTACCGGATATGAAATGGGCACATCAGCCACTTCAACAGTGTTCCTCTATGGATCGGACTTCCTTGCTGAAAACATCACATTCCAGAACACTGCAGGAGAGGGCAAAGAGATCGGACAGGCATGTGCTATCACAGTCGACGCAGACAGAGTAGCGTTCATCAACTGCCGCTTCATTGCAAACCAGGATACTATATACACATACGGCAAAGGCCAGAGACAGTATTTTAAGAACTGCTGGATCGAGGGTACGACAGACTTCATTTTCGGTGCTTCGACATGCTGGTTTGAGGACTGCACGATTCTCAGCAAAAGAGACAGCTATATAACAGCTGCGTCAACTCCTGAGAATGAGGAATTCGGATATGTATTCCATAACTGCCGCCTGATCCATAATGAAAATGCAACAAAGGTATATCTCGGCCGTCCTTGGAGATCATTTGCGAAGACAGTATTCATTGACTGCGAACTCGGTGACCATATCCGCCCTGAGGGCTGGCACAACTGGGACAAACCATACGCTGAGAAGACAACATTCTACGCGGAGTACGGCAGCAAGGGCCCGGGAGCAGAGGGTAAACGTGTAAAATGGTCTCACACACTTAAAGCGAAGGATCTTAAGAAATATACTCCGCAAAATGTTCTCAAATGTGGTTCAGAGCAGGATAAGCATGGTAAGAACATACAGACCGAGTGGTATTTCAAGGTATTTTAGTCAAATTTGATAGACTATGAAGAGACTTTTAACAATACTTGCGTTGTTTATAGGTATTTCTACTGCAGCACAGGAGCCTTATTCTATAAGAATGATCCGCTCCGAGATGCAGAGAAATCCTGATGCGACATATCTTGACGGACGTCAGGGTGCACGCAAGTGGAACTACACAACAGGATTGGAGCTCAAATCCTTTATGGATGCCGCCAGGCGATATGATCTGCCTGAAGTGGTGGATTATGTAAAAGCATGGGCTGACACCATGTCTACAGAGGATGGAAAGGTACACACCTACAAGCTTTCCAATTATAATGTAGACCATATCTGTCCTGCCAGGATCTACTTTGACCTGCATGATATGTATGGCGACCAGGATAAGCGTTACCGAAGGGTGCTCCGCACAATCCGTAAGCAGATTGACACCCAGCCGCGCACTCAATCCGGAGAGTTCTGGCATAAGCAGATTTATCCAAATCAGGTATGGCTCGACGGCTTCTACATGGCTCTTCCATTCTATGCGGAGTACACAAAGAGATTTGCAAAGGAGGAAGCAGACTCACTGTTTTCGGACATTGCACATCAGTTTATAGCCGGTGCAAAGAACACTTACGATCCTGCGACAGGTCTCTTCCGTCATGCGTGGGACGAGTCTAAGTCTATGTTCTGGTGCGATCCGGAAACAGGTCTTTCAGAACATGCGTGGGGACGTGCTACAGGCTGGTATGCTATAGCACTTGTAGAGGTATTGGATTATCTGCCAAAGAATCACCCTGATCATCAGGCACTTGTAGATCAGCTTAACTATCTTCTTGAAGTGCTGCCGAAATGGGCAGACCCTCATACAGGCATGTGGTATCAGGTACTTGACTGTCCGGAGAGAGAAGGAAACTATCAGGAGGCTACTTGCTCAATCATGTTCACCTATGCCTTCCTCAAAGGTCTGAGAAGAGGATACATCGATGAGTCCCACAAAGAGTATATCATGGGACTGTATCCAAAGTTCATCGACCGCTTCATCAAAGAAAACGCAGACGGAACGATTTCAATGACAGATTGTTGCGCAGTCGGAGGACTTGGTGGAAAGCAGATGCGCAGGGGAGACTTCGCATACTATCTGAGCGAACCAATCATCGACAATGACTGCAAGGGAGTCGGTCCTTTCATTTGGGCGTCTCTTGAGTGGGAAGCAATGCATAATATAGACTGGGCTCCTTCAGCTGCCGGTCAGACCATCGCCTTCGAAGGCGCAGAAGGCTGCGGAAAATATTCTCTTGGAGGAAGGGGAGGAAAGGAGTATATCGTGACATCGCTGGCTGATGATGGTTCGGAAGGAACCTTGCGACACGCTGTGGAAGCAGAAGGTCCGAGAATCGTAAAGTTCGCTGTCGAAGGTGAGATCCACCTTACAGCCCCTCTCAATATCAGAAACCCATATCTGACAATCCTTGGACAGACTGCGCCGGGAAAGGGAATTACACTCCGTGACCACAATGTATTCATCACAGCAGATCATGTGATTGTACGCTATCTTAGATTCAGATTGGGCACTGCTGCAGGAGTGGAAGCTGATGCGCTTGGCGCAAGGCATTGCCGTCATCTTATTGTCGATCACTGTTCCATCAGCTGGGCGATTGACGAGAATGCATCATTCTACAATCTTGCAGATGCAACAATCCAGTGGTGTATCATATCTGAGGCCCTGAACGCATCAGTTCACCATAAAGGAAGACATGGATATGGCGGGATCTGGGGAGGAAGAAACGTTACCTTCCACCACAATCTTTTCGCACACAACAACAGTCGCAACCCACGATTCGACCATCCGAAGCTTTACTGGAACAACGACCTGCTTCACTATCGAGGTACAGTTGATTTCGTGAACAATGTTATCTACAATTGGGGAGGCAAAGCTATTTATGGCGGCGAAGAGGGATGGTTCAACGTCGAGGAAAACTATCTTAAACCGGGTCCGGCGTCTACAGATATTGACGGAAGGTGGCTTGACTTTTATGTTTCCTCTACAACATCGATGAGTCCTGGAAACTTCTATATTGACGACAACGAATATGATGTCTCAGCAATAAAGAAAGGAAATTACAAGGGAGATCGCCCTAACCTTATGAAGATCGAAATAAATCAGGAAAAATACGATGATGACTCTGCAGAAGATCCTTTTAAAATCAGAGTCTGGATTCATGCAGAAGATGCATCAGATGCATACAAATCCGTCTTGAAGCATGCCGGAGCGTCAAAGAAACGCGATGATATTGACAAGAGAATCGTCAAGGAAGTAAAGAAAGGAAAAACCACTTTCAAAGGCTCCATAACAGGTATTCCTGGAATTATTGATACAGAAAATGATATAAATAAATAACCTACTTATGAAACAAAACACTAACCAAAAACTGATGACCAACTGGCGCTGGTGGATGGTTATGCTGCTTTTTGTGGCAACAACCGTCAACTATATGGACCGTCAGGTACTGTCCCTTACGTGGAAAGAGTTCATCGGTCCGGAATTCAATTGGACTGACAGTGACTATGGTACAATTACGGCAGCATTCTCAATCTTCTATGCGATTGCAATGCTCTTCGCAGGCAAGTTCGTAGACTGGATGGGCACAAAGAAAGGATATCTTTGGGCAATTGGTGTCTGGTCTTTCGGAGCATGTATCCACGCTCTCTGCGGCTGGGGCGCTATCCGCATCGCTTCCGCTTTGACATTGACCATGTCAACTGTCAGCGTATGGCTCTTCCTTGCTGCACGAGCAATTCTAGCACTCGGTGAAGCCGGTAACTTCCCGGCAGCGATCAAGACAACCGCAGAATATTTCCCTAAGAAAGACCGCGCTTTTGCAACATCCATCTTCAATGCCGGTGCTTCGGTTGGTGCTCTCATTGCTCCTGTCACAATCCCGCCGCTGGCCAAGGCGTTTGGATGGGAAATGGCTTTCATCATCATCGGTGCCTTAGGTTTCGTGTGGATGGGATTCTGGGTTTTCATGTATGAGAAGCCAGAGAAGTCAAAGCATGTAAACAAGGCTGAGCTCGACTATATCCTTCAGGACGGTGACGACAAGGTAGAGGAGAATCCTGTTGAAGAAAAGAAGACGATTCCTTTCCTCAAATGCTTTACATATCGTCAGACATGGGCTTTCATTGCCGGTAAATTCTTCACAGACGGTGTATGGTGGTTCTATCTGTTCTGGGCTCCTGCATATTTCCAGGATCAGTTCGGTTATGAGGCTTCTTCAGGAACCGGTATGATGTTGATCATTACTCTATATACAATTGTAACGGTCATATCAATATTCGGTGGATATCTTCCAAAGTTTTTTGTCGAGCAGAAGGGAATGCATCCATATAAGGGCAGAATGCTTGCGATGCTTATTTTTGCATTCTTCCCACTCTTCGCTCTCTTTGCACAGCCGATGGGACAGATGTCAGCATGGTGGCCGGCTATCATCATCGGACTTGCGGGAGCAGGACATCAGGCATGGTCTGCAAACCTCTACTCAACTGTAGGTGACATGTTCCCTAAGTCTGCAGTTGCGACAATCACCGGTATCGGTGGTATGGCCGGAGGTATCAGTTCATTTATGATCAACAAGGGAGCCGGCGTGCTCTTTACATATTCAGAAAATGCCGGTCAGGCATTTACTTTCCTCGGATTTGAAGGAAAGGAAGCCGGATACATGATTGTGTTCTGTATATGTGCAGTTGCTTATGTAGTTGCATGGAGCGTCATGAAGGCGCTTGTTCCTAAGTATAAAAAGATAGAAGAGTAATGAAGCGATTTTTACCGTTGATATTTGGTGTGCTGTTGACTTTGGCAGCATGTACACCGGATGATCCTTCGGGAACACCTGTGGAGATCAAGGCTCCGACAGGTGTTGAAGTCGTGGATTCAGATCAGACATCCTTGACCTTTGCCTGGGATGAAGTTGCAGGTGCTGCATATTATGTAGCTCGTCTTGAGACATCAGACGGCACTCTTGTACCTGGAGGCCAGACTACAGTCAAGGAAACCGAGGTCAAGTACAATGGACTGGACAGCAACACCGAGTACAGCTTCAAGGTGAGAGCCAAAATAGGGGAGACACTCTCAGATTTCTGTGAACCAGTCATTGCCGCTACTGACGGTGATGGCTCGCAAGATCCAGGAACCAATCCTGATCCTGACCCAGTTCCGGACCCAACTCCAGATCCTGGCCCGTCACCAGTAGAACCTTCAGAGAGTTATGCCGAATTCATGATTCCAAGTGCTGAGGACCAGCATCAGGGAGTATTGGCATTCCCGGGAGCAGAAGGTGGCGGAATGTACACCACAGGTGGTCGCGGAGGAAAGGTCATCCACGTAACTACTCTTGCCGATAGCGGAACAGGTTCTCTTAGAGCTGCATTGAATGAATCAGGTGCGAGAACAATTGTGTTTGACGTAGCAGGAATCATCGAACTCAAGTCTGCGCTGACCATCAAGAACGGAAACGTCACAATTGCTGGTCAGACAGCTCCTGGAGACGGAATCTGCATCAAGAATTATGAGTTGAAATTTGAAAATGCAGATAACATCATCATCCGTTTCATTCGTTTCCGCATGGGTGACGAGGCGAAGAGAGAGGCTGATGCTCTGTGGGGAAGATACAACCGTAACATCATCATTGACCACTGCTCTATGTCATGGTCTACCGATGAATGCTCTTCATTCTACGCAAACGAGTTCTTCACCATGCAGTGGTGCATCCTGACTGAAAGCCTTCGAAATTCAGTTCATGGTAAAGGAAAGCACGGCTATGGCGGCATCTGGGGCGGCAAGAACGCATCCTTCCATCATAACCTGCTCGCAAACCACGACAGCCGCAACCCTCGCATAGACCACCCGCAGGTCTATGGAAACTATGTGGAGACACATCGTGGAAATGTAGACTATAGATGCAATGCTGTCTATAATTGGGGATCAAACCACACATACGGAGGTGAGGACGGCTGGTTCAATATCGTGAACAACTACTATAAGCCGGGTCCTGCTTCATCTGACAGAAAATATTTCGTCGATGCTTACGGATCGTATGTCAAGGATGGAACCACATACGCGGACAGCTATCCTCAGATGTACCTCAGCGGCAATGTGAACACGAAATATCCGCAGCTTGGTGCAGCAAATGATGCTTCTACAATCTACTGGCACAACGGTGCAGGATACGGCAACTACAATACCCTGCTCACAGGTTCACTTGATATTAACGGACCTCAGCAGAAAGCTGTCTACACGACTACACACTCTGCGGAAAATGCTTTCGACATGATCTGCCAGTATGCAGGTGCGTCGCTTGTAAGGGATATTGTTGATGAAAGAGCGTGCTCGGATGCAAAGAATGGTACCGCGACCTATAAGGATGGCGGCAACGGTTCGAAGGACGGAATCATTGACACACAGTCTGCAGTAGGTGGCTGGCCGGTTTACAAAGCTACCTCGGAAGAGACCGCTAAGGTAAAGGATTCTGATGGTGACGGAATGCCGGACTGGTTTGAGAAGCAGTTTGCCCTCGATGCATCAGACGCATCGGATGCCGTTGCCAAGACATTGGACTCATACGGCAGATATACAAACCTTGAAATGTACCTCCATTATCTTGTAAGGAAAATCACAGCTTCGCAAAATAACAACGGAGAATATATAAAACTCAATTAACTTAATTAATAACCAAAAACACTTCTTTATGAAAAATCTGATTTTAAAGATTTCTCTGCTGATCTTTGGAGTATTTGCAGCACAGGCTGTGAATGCTCAACAGGTCAAGGGTGTCGTGTCAGACGTAAATGGAGAACCGTTGATCGGTGTTTCTGTTTTCGTGGACGGCACAACAACGGGTACTGTAACGGGAGTGGATGGTAGCTATGTCATCCATATTGACTCCGCCAAAGGTAAAACCCTTGTTTTCTCGATGATCGGTATGGCAACCAAGGAAGTTGTCATCGGAAACAACACCGTCATCGACGTAATTCTCGAAGAGGATGCCAACTTCCTTGATGAGACAGTTGTCATCGGTTATGCGACAGTCAAGCGCCGCGACCTGATGGGATCTGTAACATCTGTAGGTAATGAGGCTCTTACTCAGGTGCCGGTTGCCAGCGTCGGCGAAGCTCTCGCAGGTAAAATGGCCGGTGTGCAGGTAACTACAACCGAAGGTGACCCTGACGCTGAGATCAAGATCCGCGTACGTGGTGGCGGTTCCATCACTCAGGACGCATCACCTCTTTACATCGTGGATGGATTCCCTGTATCAAGCATTTCTGACATCCCTGCATCTGACATCCAGTCGATCGACGTGCTCAAGGATGCTTTCTCGACAGCAATCTACGGTTCACGTGGTGCGAACGGTGTAGTTCTCGTAACTACAAAGGCTGGTGCTTCAGGTAAGATTTCAGTGAGCTACAATGCTTATTGGGGTCAGAAGACCATGGCAAATGCTGATGCAATCCAGACAGGATCTCCATACGATTTCGTTCAGAATCAGTATGAGCTTGCAGTTCTCAGAGACAGAGTAGACGATGATTTCGTAAAGGTATTCGGCGTATTTGAGGATATCGATCTCTACAAGAATGTCGCTAAGAACGACTGGGTGAAGAAGGTGTTCGGTAATGTCGGACGCACATTCAACCAGAATGTTTCCGTTTCAGGTTCTTCTGATAAGGTTAAATGGAATATCAGCTACGCTCACGTAGGAGACAAGGCTATCATGCTTAATTCAGACTACAAGAGAGACAACCTTTCATTCAAGACTCAGTACAAGCCTATCAAGCAGATTACAGTTGATGTAAATGCAAGATATTCACGCACAGAGGTTCTTGGTGCAGGTGCGAACTCAATGAACGACGGTGGTTCGACTTCAAGCAACGGTCGTCTCAAGCATGCGGTTCAGTACACTCCATTCCCTATCACAGGTGTGGCTACTGACTCTGACCTTGCAGAGGATTACGGTGACAACGCTCCGCCTCTCAAGTCCGTAGCAGACAACGACAACAAGAGAATCCGTACAAACTGGACAGTGAACGGAGCCATCACATGGCATATCATCGACAACCTTAACCTCAAGGTCGAAGGCGGTCTCGATGATTATTCACAGGAAGACAACCGTTTCTACGGTCTTACAACATACTATGTAGGCAACACCGCTACAATCAAGGGTCAGCCTGCAACTCAGTATAAGAATGCGTTCCGTACAAACTACCGTACTACAAACACATTGAACTACAACTTCAAGGATGTATTTACAAATGACAACCACAAGCTTGACCTCCTCCTTGGTCAGGAGTACATCCTTACAAAGTCAAACACTCTTTCTTCAACAATCGAAGGACTTCCTGAGTTCTTTGACTCACAGATGGCATGGAACTTCATGGCTTCCGGTACTCCTGTAGCTTCAAACAACTTCTACAATCCTGACGGACAGCTTCTTTCATTCTTCGGAAGAGCAAACTACGAGTTCGGTGGAAGATATGCAGTTTCAGCAACAGTACGTGCCGACGGTTCATCTAAGTTCGAGAAGGGCAACCAGTGGGGTATCTTCCCTTCAGCAGCTGCATCATGGACTATTTCAAACGAGCCTTGGCTCCAGGGAGCTTCTTCTTGGCTCGAGAACCTGAAACTCCGTTACAGCTACGGTACTGCAGGAAACAACAACATTCCTTCCAACGTTTCTTCACTCCTTTTCCAGGCAAACCAGACTCAGTGGATTTCAATGGGAAACACATGGTGGGGAACTACAACAGTAGGCGGAAAGTCAATCATGCCGAACCCAGACCTCACATGGGAGACTACAGTTTCTCATAACCTCGGTCTTGATTACGCATTCCTTAAGGGACGCATCAACGGATCGTTCGAGGTATATCACAATACAACAAATGACCTCCTCATCCAGTTCCCTGTAGCAGGATCAGGTTATGACTATCAGTATCGCAACCTCGGATCGGTTCAGAATCGCGGTTTCGAGGCATCTGTGAACTTCGTGATCTTCGAGAAGAAGAACTTCGGTCTCACACTCGGTGGCAACATCAGCTTGAACCAGAACAAGGTGACAAGCCTCGGTGGTCTTGAGAAGATCGAGGCAACATCTGAGTGGGCATCTACTGAGATCGGTCCTGACTATGTTGTGACCGTAGGCAGACCTCTTGGTGACATGTACGGCTATGAGTCTGATGGACGTTACTCAGTTGACGAGTTCACTCATGACGGAAGTGCATGGGTAGCGAATGAGGGTACAATCGATGCTTCTGACGTTCTCGGCAAGGAATTCTTCCGTCCGGGTGCAATGAAGCTCAAGGACCAGAACGGTGACGGCAAGATCACAGTTGACGACAAGGTGATCATCGGCAACGCTCAGCCTCTTGGCGTAGGTGGTTTCAACCTCTCAGGTTACCTCTACGGATTCGATTTCTCGGCAAACTTCAACTATGTTTTCGGCAACAACATCAACAATGCCAACAAGATTGAGTTCAGCCACTCGAGAAAGTATTCAAACCGCAACCTCCTTTCTTCAATGAATGTCGAGAACCGTTGGACCAACATTGATTGGACAACTGGTGAAGAGATCACTGATCCTGAGGTACTTAGAGAAGTGAATGCCGGTACCACAATGTGGAACCCGGGAGTAAACAAGGCAATCTTCTCTGACTGGGCTGTCGAGGATGGTTCATTCCTCCGCCTCCAGTCTGCAACCCTCGGTTACACTCTTCCTGAGAAGTGGACAAACAAGATCAAGATGCAGAAGCTCCGCGTATACGTTACCGGAACAAACCTCTTCTGTCTCACCAAGTATTCAGGCTACGATCCTGAGGTCGACACAAGACGTAAGACTCCTCTTACTCCAGGTGTAGACTGCTCGGCTTATCC
>JAZOPY010000083.1:0-13279 GCA_045655825.1 Candidatus Cryptobacteroides sp.
TGTCCTGATGGTCCAAGGATAGTTTGACTCGACCTTTATCGGAAGACGGAAGTCAGAACCTGTCCATATCAGATCAAGTGACTCCGCTGTCGAAGTCTGGTATGCATAATCTCCTTCCTCAGTAAACTGAACCTCTCCGTCAGATACGACCGCTGCATATACATCGAGCATCTTCTCCTTTGACGGACGCATGAGCTTAGCTACAACCTGTGACTTTCCACCCATGGTCATAGTCACCTCGCAGCTGCGGTTCTGATCGAACTCTTCCTTTTCTGAAACGCCGATCACAACTTCCACGGCACCGGCATTGCCGCTTACCTTATAAAGTTCGAATGAGCCGTCCTGAATCCAGAACCACTGCATTGTATTCTCTGGAACAGAGATCTCCCAATCCAGGTTTGCCTCTACATTAAGAGTCACCTGCTCGCCTGGAGTCACGGTAATCTCCTGCAGCTGAGGGAACTGAGGCTCCACCTTGACATCGTCAGGTTTCTGGCATGAAACCATCGTCATCGCACCTCCCACAACAAGGGCAGCGATTGCATTAAATATATTGATCTTTTTCATAATCAGTTTGTCTAGCCGTTTTACATTCCTTCTCTCTTGAGTCGCTCTGCCTCCTCGTCACTGATCCACTCCATGATGTTATAGAAGTGTCCGACAGTTCCGACAGGAGCGCCGAGATTCTCGACATAGATCTCTGCCCAGAGGTAGAGGTAGCTTCCACATGTGAAGAACATAGAGTCGTTCATGGCGCTGGTTCTGACAAGAATCCTGTCGTCTCCGTGGGTCGTTCCGAAGAATGAGCCCTCGTCACTTGCAACCTGGCCTTCCTCTATTGAAATGAGAGGTCTCATCGGATCCTCAGGGTGGAAGGTCATGCGGATGTCATATCCGTCGTTGAGCCAGCTGCGGCAGATGATTGTATTCTCCTGCGTAGGATGCTTCTCTGTATACACAAGCCTCTGGTATGAACCGGTGATGCTGTAATCATAAAGGAACATCGAAGTGAACACACAGTAACCGGTGAAGTTATTGATGTCGAAAGGACATACCTTCATAAGCACCGCCTTGGTATCCTTGCCGTAAAGCGGCATCTCGAGTTCGTCGTTCATGACCAGACGAAGCTGGAAGCCGAGGGAGTCCGAAGCCTCGATATTGTCGTAGAGGCCATGCACAAGCACGTCTGCACGAGTCTCCCCTGCCTTGATTGTGACGGTGTTTGACTTAAGACGGTAGTGTACGTTCTCTATGGCGTTGCTTCCCTTGTCGATGATCTCCACACCAAAGGTCCTGTCATAGTCTCTCTTGACTGTAGAGACCACAGGGATGCTGAAATACTCCACATCCTGCTGTACGGGATAGGTCTGAAGAGTGTCTGCAAACATGACATATTCCGCATCGTCATATGTCACATATCTCTCATGGCATGAGCTGAGTGCCGCTGCCGCCACAAGAGCAAGTGTAATATATTTCAAAATCTGCTTCATATATCTATGTTTTAGCGGTTACTTTCATTAGGCTGGATCTGTGAACCTGGGGCCTCAATCTCATTCTGAGGTATCGGCCACACGAAGAGAGGATTTCCAGCCTCGATCTTCTTGCTGCTGCCCTCAGGCTGAGACGCTGTCTGAGGCTTACGCTCAAATCCCATGTTCCAGCGCTTGAGGTCATGGAGACGGAAGCCTTCCATATAAAGTTCCTTGACTCTTTCATCCGAGATCACCTGAAGCCAGTCCGAGCCGAGGGTCGCGCTTGCGTTTCCTGAATATCTGGCAGAGCGGAGGGCTGCAATGTCTGCAGCTCCCTTGGCATTCTGACCGAGTCTGCAGTATGCCTCTGCACGGATAAGGTACTGCTCCGCAAGACGAAGCGGCTTTGGCTTGCTTACATGGAAGATGATATTTGCAAGGAACTCCTCGTTACCATAATACTTGGTAAGGAGAGGCCATGTCAGACCATGGGCATATCCTGTAGGGAGAGTCGTGAAGTAGGCACCGTAACGTGCGTCGTTGGATGCGTACAGTCCGAGAACCCACTCTGAAGGCACATAGTCCGGATAGTAGTAGACATAGTCGTTGTTGAAGTTCAGGAATGTCTGTCCGAGAGCTCCACCATATGATGTGATTGTGTAGTCAACCATCCAGATCACCTCTGTCGAGAGGTCGTTTGTCCACATATAATCGATATAGCTGTATGCCTTCTGCACGCCTGTGATAGGGCTGACGCCTGTTGTGTAGGTAGACGCAGTAGAAAGCGAATACGCCGGATCCTCGATAAGCTTTGTAGAATACTCCACTGCAGTCTCCCAATCCTGCATATAAAGGGCTGTCCTTGCATGGATCGCATTTGCTGCAGCATATGTGAAATATGGAGAGCTGTAGCCGTAAGGGGCGTCCTTGAGGAGTTCCTCAGCCTTCTCCAGATCCCTGATCACGAAATCATAAGATTCCTTCAGGCTGGAGCGCTTGAGAGGCTTCTGTCCGAAGTATGTGCTGTCGATCGCAACTCCGAGTTCATTCTCTGCAGTAGCGGGATCGTAAGCCTTGCAGAAGCATTTGACAAGCTCCGAATAAGCCATCGCTCTGGCACAATAGACCTCACCCGTATAATAATCAAGGTATGTTATGCTCTCATCGTCAGTGAAACTGTCTCTGAGGTCACCCACCTGATCGAGGTAGAAGTTACAGCGGCCGATCACTCTGTAGAGAGAACCGTAAACCGATGTGATCTCCGAGTTTGTCGGACGGATGTCCCACTGCCATATGTTTCCGTATGTGTTTGAATTTCCCTGAACGGCATGAACCAGGTCTGCCTGGATGTCAGGCAGGAGCGTCAGGTAGCCGCTGTAAAGGGAGCTGCTCATGTATGCAGCATAGATTCCGGTGAGGGTCTGCTCAGCGTCGTTGAAAGTCTTCATTCCCTCGCTTTCCGGAATCGCGTCACTTGGGACCTTTTCCAGGCAAGAAGAAAGAGCGACAGCCATGCATGAGAGCAACGCCACCTTCTTTAGTGTATTATATATCATATTCTTCATTTCCCTTAGCATTAGAACATCAAGTCAAGACCGAAAGTAAACTGACGCGACATAGGGTACTGTGCCGCATAGAGGTTGCTTGTTCCTTCCGGATCAAGACCTGAGAAGTTGGTGAATGTGAAGAGGTTCTGCGCCTGAGCATAGACTCTGAGGCCTCTGATCACGACAGTCTTCTTCAATAGAGACGCCGGCAGAGAGTAAGAGAGCATCACATTCTTCAGACGAAGGAACGATGCATCCTCGAGAAGACGGCTGTCAAACTCAGTGTAGACGCCGTGACGAGGGATGTCTGTGATGTCACCAGGATTCTTCCAGCGGTCAAGCAGACGGCGCGACTGGTTGTATGATGCGAAGCGTCCGTTCGACTCGTCGAAATAACGGTCGTTGTTGATCATCCAGCGGTCTGCCACCCAACTGAACTGTGCGCTGAGGCTGAGGCCCTTCCATGAAAGTGCAGTACCGAAACCTCCCTGCCAAGGAGCGTGATAGCTCTTGCCGATGAGCACCTTGTCCTCATCACGGAGTTCGTTGGTGATGTTTCCGTTCTTGTCATACCAGAGGGCATCACCGTTTGCAGGGTTTACACCTGCATATCTGTTGATGTAGAACTCTCCGAGAGGATGTCCGACCTTGAGCTTTGTGTTTGTATTGGCACGCTCATACTCTGTGACTCCGTTGTAAAGTTCCACGATCTCGTTGTGGTTGTAGCTGACATTGGCATTCACATTCCATGCGAAATCCTTGATCTGGAGCACTGTAGCATTGACATTGATCTCCGCACCAAGGTTGACCATTGCGCCGACATTATCCCACATATAGCCATATCCGTTTGACTGTGCGTATGACAGAGGAACTGACATGAGCATGTCTGTGGTTCTCTTGGCATAAAGCTCAAGATCCACGTTCAATCTGCTCCAGAAGCCATAATGGAAGGCAAGGTTTGTGGTCCATGTATTCTCCCATGTAAGATTCTCGTTACCTGGCTGGGCAGGTGCCACACCAGAGTCTCCAGAATAGTCGGCGCCGCCGGCTATGAGCGCAAGATGCTCATAATTAGGAATTTCCGAGTTTCCAGATGTACCTGAACTGAATGAAATCTGCGCATTTGTGAGCCAATCACGGCTGCCTGCCATGAAGTCCTCGTTACGCATGTTCCACATGAAGCCGACCGCTCCGAAAAGTCCCCAGCGGTTGTTCTTGCCGAAGCGTGAAGAACCGTCAGTACGAAGCGAAGCCTCTGCGTAATATTTGTTTGAGAAATTATACTCGGCACGGCCGAAGAAAGACACGCGGGCATAATCGGACGAAGATGTGCTGTCCCATGAAGTCGCCCTAGTACCGGTAGAAATGTCTGTAAGCTTGTCGTTTGTCTGTCCCTTTGTGCCTACGCTGAATCTCTCGTAGTGGTAGTTCTGCCACTCATGACCAAGAAGGAAGTTGAAATCATGAAGGCCATTGAGATTGAAACGATAGGTCAATGTATTGGTCCACTGAAGGTTAAGGCCGTCCATTGAACTGCGGGCTGCCGAACCCTCGCCCTGGTTTGGAGCATAGCTTGGGAAAGACTGGCTGAAACCTGTCGTATGCGAGAAGTCAACACCGAACTGAGTCTTGAAGACAAGATTCTTATAGATGTTCATCTCAGCGAACATAGTAGAGAACACCTTGTACTTCTTGTACGAAAGAGGGTTGTTCTCGAGCCACTCGAGAGGGTTCTGGCCCTGTCCCTTCCATGATCCGTCGTTGACAGAAGCAAGCGAGCCGTCTGCCTTGTATGGATTCCAGTACGGAAGCATGAAACGTGACGCAGAGATAGGGGTCACGAGTGCATAGGCTCCTTCGTCTGCCTGCTGGATGTTCTGGTAGTTGAACATCGTGTTGCTGCCCATCTTGAGCCACTTGGCCATCTCATGCTCGAAGTTCACACGCATCGAGTAACGCTCGAACAGCGAACCCGGAGCGATACCATCCTGATCGAAGTATCCTCCTGAAAGATAGTAGCTTGTCTTCTCGTTTGCACCTGAAATCGCAACCTCGTGGCTCTGCAGCATTGCAGAATCGTTGAAGACTACATCCATCCAGTTCACATCGATAGTCGAAAGGTAGTTGTAGTCCTGTCCGGCAGTCATGCCGATCTCCTTCTCATACTGGATGCGCTCCGCAGTGTTCATCAGGTCCCAGTTGCCATGCGCGATCGCAGACCATCCCAACTGCATCCTGTAGTTTACATTAGGACGCTCCATGTTGCGGCCGCGCTTTGTTGTGATCACGATCACACCGTTGGCAGCACGGGCACCATAGATAGAGGTCGACGACGCATCCTTGAGCACTGACATGTTCTCGATGTCTGCAGGGTTGATCGTATTGAAGTCTGCGGCCGAGATCTCCACACCGTCAAGGATATAGAGAGGCGCTGTTCCGGAGTTGATGGAGTTTGTACCACGGATGGTCATTGAAGCTGACGCACTTGGCTCACCGGTGTTCGAAAGCACGGTCAGACCCGCAACCTGTCCCTGCAGAGCCTGGTCAAAGGCAGCTGTCGGGGTATTCTCCAGCTTGTCCGACTTCACAGTCGACACCGAACCAGCTACAGTACCCTTCTTACGGACACCATACGCAATCACCACAACATCATCAAGCTTCAGACTCTCTGGCTGCAGCACGACATTGTGAGTAAACTCAGCGACGGTCGGCACAATCACCTTCGCCTCTTCGAATCCTATACTCGAGAAAGTCAGCTCCGTTCCTGGAGCGACCTCGATGACATAATCTCCGTCGAGAGAAGTAATGACACCATTGCCCGGACCCGCTACGACTCCGACTCCCATCATCGGCAGCCCGTCCTCGCCCGATGTAACGACTCCACTCACTCTCACAAGTGACTGAGCATAAGCCGCATACCCTCCTGCAAAGACTGCAAGGACGACAGAAGCAATCAATAGTTTAATATTTCTCATTCTGAATCAATTTGTTTTATAAGCAAAATTTTGCAAATATAATGACAATCGATTCAAAATCATAAATTATTTTCTCCTGACTACCGATAGTTTATACCCAGTTGCATTGGGACTCAAAGAGCACTTATAGGTTTTGGCCTCCTGCTGATGATAATATTCAAGATAGTCTGTTTCCCAAAGCATATAGAAAGGATACAGCTCTTTTCCCTTATCCCCTTCAACCAGCACATCTACAGTAAGCTGCATATCTGTCGGATGGGCATGGTGCATGTACGAATCCGCCCCTAAGGGTCTGTCGGAATCCTTGTACGAATGGCCGTAGATTTCATCCATTGCCGACTTCAGGCCCCCATCATCAGCCCATACAAACTGTCCGGTCTGTCGAAGCGGCACTCCGGTTTTCGAATGCAACACATCTGCCGAGCACCAGTTGTCCTGTGCCGAGCCCCAGGTTCCCTTAGGATAGGTCTGCACATATCCGTTCACCGTACCGGTATAATCAAAGGCCAGTGTCAATCCATACTGCGCACCGATCCCCGCAAAGGTCATTACCGACAGGCGTCCTTCATCAGGAGCATAAAGCATTGATACACAAACCCTCCCCTGATCATCCCAACGTCCCGTCAATCGATCCAGACGCAGGGGCGTCAGATTTGGATAATCATAAGACCAGTTTTCCGGAAGCCTCAGGCAGACATCGTCCGTACACAATCCTGCTCCTCGGTAATTCCACGAATCCGGACTGTAATAAATATAGTCGTACTGGCTCGAGCCGTTGCTTACATTATCCTCAAGACACGCATCCGAGCTCAAAATCGGACGTCCTGACAGAGTTACGTCGACCATGTGAACCATCTGCCCGTTTCCCCGCCTGTCGTAGCTGATAGCGCTCAGGATATCCTCGGTGCAGATATCCTCCAAAGGATAAACCAGCCATGCCCCGTCGTTCAAGGCCTGGTCACCCTCCTCATTGCGCTCACTATAAAAGCTGGAGAAAGAGCCATAAAGCGGAGGAGCACCGTTATAAAACTCCCCCGTCATATACTCGATATGATCTATCTCAAGGTTATCCTCAACATAGTCTGCATCTACAGAACCATAGGAAGCATTTGTAGTCATCAGCTGCCATACACTCACATCAAGCGGCAGATTTGACGGATTGTCAACCTTCATTGACAGCTGACAGGAGTGATATCCCGCCCAACCGTTATCCACCAGACTCAATGTAATCTGCGGTATACCCAGTCCTATCCTGAAAGAGCCACCAATCTCATAGTTCTTCTCAGAAACAGTCAGGACAGCAGCCTTTTCTGCGGCATGAATCGCCGTCAGGAGCAGATTTGCCTCATGATCCCGTCCGGAATTGACGCACGACAGTTCCACACGTGCGACCGGCGCGTCACTATCCGGTTCCACCTCATTAAATTCAGCAGAGATACCCTGGACACGGACACCATCGCACCATGTACCCATATCACGAAAATCAAACAGGCTGAGATCGAACCCATACGAGCGCGAACCTGTCAGGCTATACCCCTGACGATCTGTCAGATACATGTAAACATTGGCGGAATCTCCATTGATATCGCATTCTGGAATAAATGAAAGAGATTCCACTGGCTGATCATCAGATGCCAGTGAATACTCAGAAAAAACAACCTCAGGCAAGCGTATGCACACATCTGACTCAAGAAGCCCTATCCTTTTTCCATCTGAATCATATAAACACAATTGTCCCTCACTTGGTGCCACACATCTTATGATTGTCTGTATAGCCGGGCCACTCCCATGAAGCGGGTCAGCCGTCAATCCTTCGACCTCCAGTCCATCCCTGACAAGGCGAACGGAACACCCTGAGACGTCACCACCAAGATACTCGATGATCTCATCAGTCAGCATAACCTCATAAAGGACCACTTCCCCGACATAAAGATCATTCATCCCATGCATGCCTTTATCAACATCACCGCTGACATATCCGTCCCTGACATCCACATCTGCAACGACCTTCCATGAAAGAGTCTTCAGACCGTCTCCTGTCAGGCTGAGAGATACATTTATACTTGCATTTCCGGGAACATCGAAGCTGGTGCAGTCATCCAGTCCTAGATATATGCGGTATCTGACATCTCCTTCAAAGAGTCCCGATCCATCAAAATCACATTCAATTTCAAGATAACTGCAAAGCCTTTCCTTACCCGGAATCATCTTAGGGACCTTCAATTCCGGACTCTGATTATCCGGAAGGAGTATTCCCTGACAGTTTTCAAGTGTATAAAACGTAACTTCTCCTCCTGTATTAAGTCGCTTGAGATCTGCAGCCGTCGCATAGTCGCCATCAAAGGTTTCATCCTCAGACAGAATCCTGCTTCCTCCCTGGTTTTCCCACCTGAAAGGATATACGACGGAGGCACTTTGACATAAACGAACTGAATTGATCATAAGCCCCGACAGCAGAGAAGATTTATCCACACTCAGATTCACTTTTGCCGCCATCCTCTCCAGGCGCAGCTCTACTGCCTGGGCTTCTTTTCCGACATATACATTCCTGGCAGCGCACCTCATAGGCACCCCACGCGAAAGGATCCTTATATTGGATATAGTATAGCTGACATCGTCCAGGAACCGCTCCTCGCTCACGTCAGCATGACATAGACCGATATTGGCGACAGCATATATATTATATGTCGAATTCACCGGCAGATTCATAATAATTCCATCCGCCTTCAGCGAATAAACCTCATCCACCAGCACTCCATCCCTGAAAGCATAGACATTGATGTTTCTCAGCGATGATTCATCAAGACCGACGCTGCTCTTGACCATATCCTGCACAGCGGCATGAAAACTGACGGTCGCAGTTTCACGTTCTGAAGGCTCATCTTCAGGAAGAGTCAACTCATGAACCGTACATGAAACAATGCCCAGCACCCCGATCAAAACATTGAAAACGCGTATCATGGCAATCTGTATTCAGAAATATTCTTGATTCCCGGGATACCGTAATATGCTTCCACTATATCTCCCTTAAGATAGACCTTTGTTCCCAGAAGGCCGGGAGTATCAACAAGGTTCAGTGCGTCACGAAGATCACCCGAAGGCAACTGTACGGAAAGGCAGGCATCCTTATCCACCGTAGACGACTTGGGGCCGAGGAGTATATTTGTACGTGAAGAGAACGGTTCATCAAAGGAGGCGGAAGCAGAGGTCAGATCGCCTCCGACAATATAGCCGCATACCCACACATCCTTTTCACCGACAGCAGAACGAGCCTGCGAAACCGTCATGGCATCATCAGCAGCAGAGCCTTTATCATTTTGGCCACCAATTACATAACTATCTGAAATCCAATTGCGTGAGGTATCCACAGCCACACTGATGCGTCCGGCTGTCTGTGTTCCGGAAGATGCTCCTCCGGAAGCAACGCTGACTCCGAGTGAAAGTATCTCCTGAGCAACAAGAGTGCGCGTCATCAGGATTTCATCCTTTCCGCCGGAGCTCAGCATAAGCGACACCTTTCCAGGCTTGAAGTATGCGATACGTTTTTCAGAATACGCATACATAAGCTTACCTTGATCGGACTTGAGAAAAAGCACACCGTCAGGGCATTCAGTCAGGAAATTCCTGGCAATTCTGAGTTTGACTCCGGAATTCATCTGAGTGCACAGGAGCTTCACATTCGCCACTCCTCCATCAGGTACCACGACGCACTGCTCATCTCCGTATTGCGGCGCCGAGAACTCAGGCTTTTCAAATTCTGAAGAAACAGCCTTAACGACATAACTTCCGGAACTTACTGCAAGTACTTCAGGGCAGTCTCCATATTGTCCCTTATAAACAGTCTTCCCTTTGGAATCGGTGACTTCCAGTAAGAAATCACTTGTATCGGGGATATCCGACACTGCTCTTGTAAGTCCGTCCTGTTCGCTGGCGAAAGCAATCCTTAGTTCACCTTCTCCCGATTTTCTCGTTCCCAACATCTCGCATCCTACCAGCGCAAGCAGGAGCACGCATGATTTCCAATTCATATTCTATCTCCTCATTTTTACGCGCCGCTTCATTGCGGTGCAAGGGCAAAAGTATGTGAGGAGATCGAAAAACAGTTAAAGAAAAAGAAAAAGATTTTATTTCTCTTTTTTAGTGCATGTTTTTCTTTTTTTTAAACACTTTCTCGAAAATTTTGATAAGGAGGTTGGAGGAGCAGAATATACGCACAAAAAATTCACGGGACAATCGCATCACTGCGACTGCCCCGCTACTTAACCTAAACTTAAACTATGAAAAACTTCGACACAAAGATAATAAATTTTACCTATTGACCAAAATTTATCACACGAATTTTTGCATACTTTAAGATTAAAATCTTTTCCCCATGTTCATCAAAGGCAATTTTCGCCTTCAAATCAGCAGCACTACCGCTGATTTCCAATATCTTTCCGAATCCGAAGCGATTATGTTCAATACGCTGTCCTGCCTTGAGCTGAAGTATAGGAGTAGGCTCAAAATTAACATCTGCCGGCCTTGGAGCTACAGACTGCGGCCTACGTACAGGCATTGGTTCAGTACGGCTCTGAGGTATCTGAGGTTTAGAGACCGGACGGCGCTCGACTTCCGGCCGTGAAGATCTGCCATACTGATACCCTGGCTTTGACGAATAATTCTCCTTTTTCCAAGAGCTGAACGACTCACGCTTCACCTCTCCTGCCTCACGTTCTTTTGTCAAAGGATTTGCAATGTATTGCGAATCAACCTCGTAGATAAAGCGGCTTGGAGAGTTCGACTCATGTTTTCCGTTTCGCATACGCGTCTGGGCAAAAGAGAGCACCACAGTATTCTTTGCTCGAGTCATAGCCACATAAAACAATCGTCTTTCTTCTTCTACTTCATTTTCACTTGCCATCCATCCACCTGAAGGGAATATGTTTTCTTCAAGTCCCACTAAGTAAACATGAGGAAACTCGAGTCCCTTTGAAGTATGGATCGTCATCAATGCAATTTTATTATCAGAATCCTCGTCTTCTAAATCAACAGCACTTGCAAGCGAAATATTCTCTAAAACCTCCCCAAGTGTAACCACCGGAAGATCAGAAACAGCAATCTCTGTTCCATCTTGTATTTCTCCTTCGGCCATTAATTCCTCGAGCATCGAGGCCTGCTTCTCCTCAACTGAACTTTTGACAAAGTTTAGGAATTCTTCAATTCCTTCCGATCGTTTAGATTGAGTATTCGGATCCTTAGTATCCTCGTTTTTATAATACATCAGCAGACCGGTATCAACAGCAAGCTTCACTGCAACTTGATATGCATCATCCTTCTGGGCACTAACAGCAAATCTGCCCATCATCTCGCAAAACTCACGAATCTTCCTTACGGCAGCTGGCTTAAGCCCGTAAGTATCCAGATCGTCCAAAAAAGCAGCTTTAAAAAGAGAGAGCTGATGAGCATTAGCTGCTGCAGTCAAAGCGGCAAGAGAAGTATCACCAATAGATCTTGCAGGCTTGTTTACTATTCGTTTAAATGATTCGTCATCATTTAGATTGACAGATAGTCTGCAATATGCGCTTATATCCTTGACTTCCAGCTGATCAAAAAACGAAAGCCCAGAATACTTAACATAAGGCAGTCTACGCTTATTTAACGCTTCTTCAAGAGCGCGAGCCTGATTATTTGTTCTATAGAGAATCGCAAAATCCTGATATTGAGCAGATTCAGAATGTATACGAGACACAATCGAAGATGCTACAAGCATCGCCTCTTCCTGCTCAGTATACGCCTGGATCAATCTTATCTTTTCTCCGACTTCACCCTTTGAATAGCATTCTTTTGGGATTCGCGCAGAGTTCTTTGCAATCACAGAGTTTGCCGCATCGACAATCACCTGGGTCGAGCGGTAGTTCTGCTCCAGACGGAAGATATTATGCTTCGGGTAGTCCTTCTTGAAGTTCAGGATGTTCTCGATCTTGGCACCACGGAAGGCATAAATAGACTGAGAATCATCACCGACCACACAAATATTCTGATGGACCTGACTAAGTTTCTTCAGAATCAGATACTGAGAGAAGTTGGTATCCTGATACTCATCGACCATGATATAGTCGAAGCGGCCGGCAATAGACTCACACGCAGCAGGATTATCCCTCAGCAGGATGTTCATGTTCAAGAGGATATCATCAAAATCCATCACTCCAGACTGCTTGCACTTATGAGCATAGAGTTCGTAAATATCGACGATACGCGGCTTCTTCGCCGCAGCATCATTCTGCTGGGCGGTCACATTTCTTCTGTATGCTCCTGGAGTCACTAGGTTGTTCTTGGCCATCGAAATACGAGACAGCACATCCTTAGGCTTATAGATCTTTTCATCAAGATTCAACTCCTTAAGGCAAGTCTTGATGGCACTAACTGAATCGCTTGTATCATAGATTGTAAATGATTGGGGATACCCCAAAGACTCTGAAAATTCTCTCAGAAATCGGATAAACACAGAGTGAAAGGTGCCCATGAAAAGCCTTCTCGCCTTTCTCTCGCCTACCATAAGGGCTATTCTTTCCTTCATCTCAGAAGCCGCCTTCTTGGTAAATGTCAAAGAAAGAATCCTTGACGGATCACACCCTTTTTCAAGGATATATGCAATCCTGCTGGTCAAAACCCTTGTTTTTCCTGATCCCGCACCCGCCACAATCAGCACTGGTCCGTCCACACAACTGACAGCGGCCTTCTGCTCGCTGTTCAGTCCTTCTAAAATTGTACTGTTTCCGTTTTCCATAACGGCGACAAAATTATACAAAACATTGCAATCAAAAAAGAAAAGTTTTACTTCGTAAATAGGGAAAAAATATCTAACTTCGCGGGCGCATTTTGAATAGTAATTATTATACTCAAAACGGTTTATATAATGTCAAACAACATCTATTTGAAAAAAGGGTTGAACATTCCGATTAATGGAGTGGCTGCCCAGACAACCAAGAAGGTGATCGTTCCTGACGTTGTGACCATCAAGCCGACCGATTTCAGAGGCCTCGTTCCGAAGCTGCTGGTAAGAGAAGGCGACAAGGTCCTCGCAGGTACACCTGTCCTGGCAGACAAGATGTCTCAGAACATCCTCTTCTCGTCTCCTGTAAGCGGAGTCGTAGCTGAGGTTGTTAGAGGCGAAAAGAGAAAGTTGCTTGAGGTCCGCATCAAGGCAGATGCCGAGCAGGAGTATGTTGATTTCGGCGTGAAGAGAGTTGCCGACATGTCTGCTGAGCAGATCAAGGAGGCTCTCCTCGCAGCAGGACTCTGGCCA
>JAZOPY010000084.1:0-3353 GCA_045655825.1 Candidatus Cryptobacteroides sp.
CTGAGAGACCTGTCCGACATTCTGTGAATTTCTCCAGCAAGCACATCCTTACCGGTACCGTTTTCACCAGTAATGAGCACCGTTGCATCAGTTGGAGCAATCTTCTCTACTGTCTTCCATATACCGTTCATAGCCGGGCCCTTACCCCAGAACATATTCATTGAAGCAGGGGAGACTGCAGCCTTTTCCTTCTTGCCTGTCCGGTCGTATGCTGCCTTAAGCGTTTCCACCAACTTGTCATTGTCCCAAGGCTTCACGATGAAGTCAAATGCTCCTCGCTTCATTCCTTCCACCGCCAGCTGGATGTCAGCGTATGCGGTAAAGAGCACAACCTCAGTCTCCGGAGTGCGCTTCTTGATTTCTGAAAGCCAATATAAGCCCTCGTTTCCTGTATTGATATCGGTGTGGAAGTTCATGTCCAGCAGCACGACATCCGGACGGAAGTCGGCCAGCTTGGTCACCAGTTCCTTCGGAGACGGAATCAGTTCCACCTGCGAGAAATGCAGCGGCAGCAGCACCTTCAGTGCCGCCCTGATGCCGCTGTTGTCATCCACAACCAGTATTTTCGCTTTGCTTTTTGCCATTATTCGACACTTTGTCCTTACAAAATTAGTACAAAATTAGTAACAGAAGAATAGTGCGGCGCACAATGTGTTTAAGTGCCATATTTACAATGGTTTATAAAATTTATGATTACTCTTTTTTCAGCGCCTCGGCTGGGTTGGTGCGCATGAGGCGGAGGGTCTGGATGGTCACAGCCAGTATGGTTGTGAACAGGACTGCTGCTAATGCTGCGATGTATATGGCAGGGGAGTTGTCTATACGCTCGGGGTAGTTCTCCAGCCAACGTCCCATGTAGTGCCATGAAAGCGGAAGAGCGACTGCTGCTCCGATGAGCACTGGAAAGACGAATCCCCATACTGTATTCCAGAATATCCTCCTACTGGAGATACCGAAGACTTTGCGCACAGCGGTGTCGTGGATTCTGGTCTGTCCGTAATAGCTGCTCAACGCTACAATAGCCAGTGCTGTCAGCAACAGACTCATGAATGAGAATACGACCATCAGTCTCTTCAACTTTCTTTCCTCTTCGTAGTTCATCAGGTTGAGCTCCTCCAAAGTATTGATCTGAATCTGTTCAGTGTATTCACCCTTTTCCATGAAGAAATTTCTGATATGTTCCTTGGCCTCATTCTGGTCGCCTGTAACTTTGATCAGAAGAGTACCACTATAGTACTTTGAGTAGTCATTGACGATCTGGACATCGATGATCGTATTCCCCTTGGATACTTCCTTTACGCTTCCCGGATGGAAATCTTCAATAATTCCGATGTACTTGTTTTCCCAATAAGGCATGTCTTTCAATGTACTGACCAATTCCAGACCAGTTGCAGTCGTGTAGGCATTGAAACGTGATTCTCCGGATAACTCCAGGTATTCCTTTACTTTCAATCCCAAAATGTCAAAAGCATTCTGATCTACATTGAGAGGAGACCATTTCAGTCCCTGAAGGTCTTGCATCAGCGGATATCTTACAAATTCATTTGAGGCTATGCCTATCTTTTCGACAAAATGCATCTGATTGAGTTCGCCGATATATTCTTTATAGTCATCACCAGTTACTGAGATAATGTTATGTCTGTTGTAACCGACAGGATAGTCTGTCATCTTACTTGTCTGCAGACTTATGACAAGTCCTATGACGATCGTCGCAAGACAGATCGCGCTCTGAATGCCGATGAATATCTTTCCGACGAATGACTTGTCCTGATAGCGGCTTTCTCCTCTGACGACATCGATCGGGCGATATCTTCGGTTGAGCAATGAATTTATTCCCCCGGCGATCAATGCTGTAATGAATGCTGCGATCAATGTAGCCGCCAATACGGAGATGTCGCCAAGCAGACTGATATTGATGCTTAGATATGAAGAGATCTCATTCCTAAGTGCCATTACGATCAAGGTCGCCAGAGCATATGAACTGAGCACAAGGATGAACGCTTCCGCAATACACCTGATGAAAGTCTCAGCTCTTGAGGTTCCGAGAAGCAATCTGGTGGCAGCCTCCTTCAGGCGGAAACGTGAGAATGCAAGTGTGAGCGAAATGTAATTCAGAAGCGAGAACGCAAGGATCACTATGCAGATCAGCACAAATACCTTGAAAAGGACCGGATCCGCAATGTGACGATACCTCGAACATTTGATTTCTCCATCTTTGATGTCTTCAAAAGGAATGATGCCGATTTCCTGTAGTGCTTTCCTGTAAAATTCATCGGCGACAGGATAGTTTCTGATAGAATGAAGGATCTGGTCTATATTGTCAGGTGAGTCTGTACGGAACATGCAGCTCTGGCTTCCGGTTGCATTGGCATCTGCCTTCAGATAGATGTCTCCTTCCGGCAGTACACATTTGCCGAGCCCGTCGATTACTCCTGTAATCCTGTATGTGACGTATTCTGGCTCTTCGACTGTTCCGGCCAGAACGAAGGCGTTGCCATATTCTTCTGGCTTCGGAAGTGTGATGGTTTTACCTACCGGATCTTCGAGTGGAAAGAGTTCATCTGCGAGTTTCCTTGACAATACCACGGCATCATTACTCTGCAATGCATTATCTGGACTGCCAGATGCTAGTTCAAAGCCGAAGAATGTGAAATAATTCGGTGATACATACATCGGAACCACACAGGTACTGTCATTTCTTTCGCTCTTGAGTGTGATCTGTCTTGTGTCATAAAACAGACACCATTCCTCTATCTGTGGGATGGCAGGCATTATCTCATTAAGATTGCCGGATGCACCGATCCACTTGCCCCACTCCTTTGTATCTGTAGTCAGCGCATATATCTCATCAGCATCCTTGATGTTGTCATTCACCTGGCTCTTGTCTATAAGAATAGAACCAAGTATTATCGCAAATCCGAGTGCGATACTCAATCCCACCACCTCAATTGCGGTGTACAGTTTGTTTCGGCTTAAAAATCTCAGGTAACTTTTCATGTTGTTTTGCATTTCATTTTTCCCGTCCGGGATTTCCTGCATTTTCCCGGACGGATTGTCCTTTATTGTGTTGGTCGTCCGGGAAACAAGCCTTTTTCCCGGATGGGTTTGAGTTCTAGCTATCTATACTGAAAACAAAATCCCGACGCTATGGGCATCGGGACGAAAGAAATGGTTTGAAATTTGTCAATTAACTGAAAATAACTATCTTTGCAGAGAAAGATGAGAGTTGCATATAGGCGCGATAACATCAAGCTCCGCAGCCATCTGGTTATACAAGGCCGTAAGTGAATGCTTACGGCCTTAGTGTTTCTATCTTATGCTCGATTTCTATCCTGGTCTGGTATCTCGCATTT
>JAZOPY010000085.1:0-3491 GCA_045655825.1 Candidatus Cryptobacteroides sp.
AGTTCAGCAAAATATATAGCACACCATTACGGTTCATACCTATCTTGTATTCTCTCAGGCATTAATTCGCATTTTTCTATTTGCAAAGAATAATGTCCATAAAATGGTAAAACGCGGACATTACAAAATAATAATGTCCACCAAACCGCAGTTTCATGGACATTATTTTCTGTACCAAGTATTGGGATATTATTTACTTGAACGACTTATATTTTTCATTCAACTCCTTCTGCATGATGTTGCATGTGCTGCTGTTCACATCAACCCCCTCACAATACGAACGGAAGTTGGAGACAACATCAAGCACCTGTGATATAATTCCGGATGGATTATTGATATCATTCTCTCTTGCCATTGCCAGGAGATCCTTTTCTGTTATGTCAAGCACCTTTCCTTTGATGCTCATGAACTGACCTTTCTGGATTCCCAATGTGTTCGGATCTATACTGTAGACCATGTCGTATGCCGGAGCAAGAGACCAACGTCCATTCTTGTCCATAAGGAACGAGAAGTTCTTGTCATGATCATCGATGTTTCCTCCGAGCACATTGAACACCATCATTCTGAAAAGCTGCTCCTTATCAGCATAGTCGAGCCTGAGGCGTCTGACTACATTGAAGGCCTCCTCATAAGAGGTTGCGCCACCAGTCAGAGCAGCTAAGGACTGCATATGGACCTTACCTTCAGGAGTCCTGTCAAATCGTTCGGTTATGAAATGAGAACTGTTTTCAAATCTCCTCAACTCGGAATGCTTCATTCGTATTCCGGCATCGCAGCACATCTTATAGTATGCATATTCAAGACGGGCATACGGAAACATGTCGGACTCGTTGTCATATTTAAGGATATAGTATTTATAGCCTTCAGGAAGCACAGTCTGACCCGATTTGACACTTCCATCAGCTTCGTTTATCGCAATCAGAGCCTTCGGTCTCTTTCCTCCCGGAGATGTGCCCAGTTTGACCAAATCAGCCCAAAGTAGCTCACGGTTTGCCTCAAATGTCAGCTCTGCACGTTCAGATAAGACTGATTTCGCAAAAGCATATAGTTCATTTACATTCACATCGAATATGTCGTCCTCATCTCTGATGTATGCAGGGTCATATTCCAATGCACCCATAGCACGTTTACCGATGAATGACAGCAAGTCAACACCGGTCACATTTTTCATGCTGATTTTATGGTCTTCTGCCCACTTGCGGAAGATGCTGTTTCCCCAGTGATCCGGAAGAGAATCCGCGAACACCGGATGCAAACCGCCAAAACGTTCTTTGGGGCTTGTACCTCTGATGCTTTGACGCGATTGGACCAGGTTGGAGCCGATAGACATCCTCAGCGGAGAAATATCAAGTCCTTTATCAATAAAATCCTTTGCAAAACTGAATACCGCCGTAGTTGTACGCCAGTTACTCGAGTCCCATGTCAAATACCCCACAGTCTCACCCCACAATACAACTCTTACTGCATTCCCATTCATTTTCTACCTCCTTTCTTATTTTGCGACATCCACATCTTTTCCGGATCAATCTCACTAACAACAGGAATCATATCACTTAACGTCATCTCCAATCCTAGAGCATCCATCAGCAGGAGGAAATGCGACAGTGACAATCCATGTCCCTTACCGTTCTCAAACTGACTTATTGTAAAGATTGAAATGCCTGTCATCTCATGCAGCCGCTGCTGTGATATCTTCAGAGATTTCCTATATTTTGCAAATGCTTCTCCAAGGGAGACAATAGACTCATATGGAGTATTTATATCATCATACATACTATTGATATATCTATAACTTTTGTACAAAAGTAGGGTTTATTATTGAAATATCAAAAGATATACAACAATAAAGTCACCATTCATAGCGTATATTTTCACCAACTGGTGTCCAGTCCTGAGCATCAGTCGCAAGGGAAACCGATACCATTGCTAATAAGAATATTATCTTTCGTATAATATTATATTTATCTTTTGATTCTTGCAGCAAATCCACCTCCTGGAGCCATGTTTACATTAAGAGTTCTACCGGCAGTAAACTCAGACTTTCTGTAGTCCTTGGCATTTCTATCGACATTAACCCCGTCAGAGAACAGTTCGACGGTCCACTCACCTTCTCCGAGGAAAGCGAGATCTATCTTGACCTTGCGCTCATCCCAGCCGGTGAGTCCTCCGACATACCAGACATCGCCCTTACGACGGGCAACCACAACAAAGTCCCCTACCTTGCCGTCTATAGCGACAGTCTCATCCCATACAGTCGGAACACCTGCGATGAACTCAGCACATTCTCTCTCACGCTCATAATGTACCGGCGAGTCACAAAGCATGTTGAAAGGTGATTCATATACCACGTACATACCCAGCTGACGGCATCTCGTTCCCTGACTCATAGGCTCCGAATTGCTTCTGACAGGCTTACGGCCTCCATTAAGCATCGCACCCTGAGTGTAGTCCATAGGACCAGCAGCCATTCGGATAAAAGGTATGGTCACATCATATGTCACCTGATCATGACCTTTATACCACTTCATATTCTCAAGGCCATATACGCCCTCATAATTGAGCACATTAGGATAAGTCCTGCTCAGACCACTTGGCTTGAATCCGCCATGCATATCAAGGAACATATTGTATTTAGCCGCAGTCTTGGCACATCTGTGATAGAAATCCACCATCAGCTGGTCATCACGGTCCATGAAATCCACCTTCCAACCCTTTACTCCCATCTTCGAATAGTGCTCGCATGCCTTCTCCATATCCTTCTCGAAGGCCCAGTAACCAGCCCACAGAACGATGCCCACATTCCTATCCTTGGCATAAGAGACGAGTTCCTCAAGATTAATCTCCGGCACCACCTGGAAGAGGTCTGCCTGCAGATTCACTGCCCAGCCCTCATCAAGGATGACGTACTCAATGCCGTTCTTCGACGCGAAATCTATGTAATATTTATAAGTGTCGTTATTTACACCTGCCTTGAAATCCACTCCTGTGATGTTCCAGTCGTTCCACCACTCCCAAGCGACCTTGCCCGGTTTCACCCAAGACCAATCCTTAGACGGATCAGCAGGAGTACCAAGAAGCCACACCAAATCATTCTCAAGCATATCCTTATCCTCAGCGCTTACGCTTACGATTCGCCATGGGAACGACACAGGGCCACTGCATTTAGCGATATAGGCTTCCTCCTCACGCACAAGTGACTGTAGCATATTGTGACCTCCCTGCTCGACAGTCTTCGGATATGGAGCGAAAAGTGACTCCAAAACCGTGTCACCGTCAGTATTTCTCAGATACATTCCCGGGTAATCCAACAGGTCAGACTCCATGATATTCACCTTATAGCCATCAGGGCACTCTACCATAAGAGGCAGGAAGGCAAACCCCTCCTTGTTCCAGGCAGACAACTCTGAGCATGTATACAGGTTCTCAAAAGAGTTCATGAACTGACTCGAGCCCTTCTTATTCCTCTTTACATATGGGATCCATGCCTTGTT
>JAZOPY010000086.1:0-3344 GCA_045655825.1 Candidatus Cryptobacteroides sp.
GCAAGTCCGTCAGCGCCAGGCCACTCACCTATACGTCCGTCTATCATAGCGTAGCGCACGATGTTTCCGGTGTTGAAGTCCTTGAGGTAAATCTCACCGTTGTTCCAGCTTCCAAGCACGATGTACTTGTCACCGAGACGACGGCCAGAGTCCTCGACCATGCTGAGAACAGGAGCGTTGTCGATGCCGTTGAGCCATACATAGAAGTGGAGGTGTGATCCGTCACCTAGTGACAGACAGCAAGCAGAAAGGATATCCTTGCCACCGTTGACTGCAGGATCAGTGTTAGGGATCATTCTCACGCATGAGAGAGTATGAGTACCGCCGGCGATACCGCTCACGTTCACATCCTTCACCTGAGCAGGATCCAGGATGCTTACAGCCTTGAGGACAGCGTCTCCGCCGGCCGACTGAGGCACATAGACATACTGGTCGTCCATTGTGATGTTTCGTGCATCAGAAATGCCGAATGTCGCCTGCCATGGGTTTGTAGATGAAGTTGCATAAATACCCCACTGGCGGGTGAAGAGCTGTGGCGGGATAGGCTCGAGACCCTTCACGACGATGTATGTAAGACCGTTGTTGATCTTCACGCCGTCAACCGACATTCTTGAGATCTTCACTGGAACCACATAACCGTCCCAATCTCTCTTGACAAGCTTCTTTGTCACGGTCTCACCCTTGATCTCGACCTCCATTTCCTCAGCGATAGCATCGGTGTTGATGGTCACAGGATAAAGCACATAACCCTCGCCTGCCTTGATTACAGGATCTGCACCGAATGATACGAGTCCCTCAGGTGCAATAGTATAGTTTGTTCCGTTTGCCTGGTTGTATGCAGCCACGAGCTCCTCGTCCACCTCGAAGTCGATGGTAAGGTCGATGCCCGGAATGGCCTTGTCGATACGTACTGTGATGTCCATGGTCTCTGCCATCGGCTCTGACTCCCACTCGTATGTGCGGCTGAGGAGTGTCTGCTCGGCAGTCACCGTAGAAGTCACGAGGTTGAGGATGAACACCTCTCTACCTTCGTTAACCTCAAGACCCTCAGAGCGAAGAGCCACAGGAATGCAGTACTGGTTTGCAGGTTCCTGCTCCATATAAGCGGCAACCTTGGTGATATCCCAAGACACTGTTACCGGCTTGGTTACGTCATCCTTGCCGAAAGCGATGCTCTGCTCGCTGAATGAATAGAGATCCATATCGGCAGGAAGCGGAATGTATTCCACTCCGTTTGCCTTATTGAAGTTGTTAAGGTCGAAGTTGGATGTGGTGATGTTCACTACACCCTCGTTGAGTCCCTTTCCGCTCTTGATGATGTCGATCTCATGAGAACCGCCATAAAGAGGGAGGGTCAGGACGTTCTCGCCGGCCTTGTTGTTGAAGCCGAACGAGTCGTCTGGCAGAAAATTATTTCTGTCGTCTGCACATGAAGCCACGGCTGTAATCATCAGTGCAGAAAGCAAGATATTCTTGAAAATCTTCTTCATATTCATTCAGATTAGAATCCGTAGTTCTGTGTAATGTTTGTCATCTCGGCAAGCTGATCAGAGTCAAATGGGAAGAGATAGTCTCTCTTTGTGAACTTCGCATGCTTTGCAAGCGGGAAGTCCTCGCTTGAGCGCACCCATGAATCGTGATAGTCAACCGCGTCGTTGAGATTGAGAGTCCAGTTGAGTGTTGGGAAGTTCTGCTCTGCAACCATCCAGCGGCAGCTGTCATAGAAGTGCATAGGTCCCTCGATCGCGAACTCGATCATCTTCTCCTGACGGAAGCACCATCTGAGGAGCTCAGGATCAGTTGCGATACCAGGATATGCCTCCTCGAGGTTGTTCAGACCCGAACGGTTACGGATCATGTTGATATACTTGACAGCCTCTGCATAGTCACCTGTCTCGATACAGCACTCAGCATAGTTGAAGTAGATCTCTGCAAGACGGAAAGCAGGGTAAACATACTTGATCTGCTGGTAGTCCGCTCCCACGTCAAGAGGGTTGTCCGCCTTGTAGAGACGACGCCATGCATAGCCGAAGTAGTTGTTTGTCGAAGTCTGGTCCCAACGCTGGCAAAGCGAGCCTGAACCTCTCCAGAAACCGCACTTCATATCCTCTGCAACCCATGTTGTAGATGAGTTCTTAGGGTTGGTCATGGTCTTGAGAGCCGGGTCACATGGCCAGTAGTATCCGTTAGGAACAAGACACGCATAGTAGCGTGGCTCACGGCCCAGAGTAGAGTTATGTGCCTCGAACTCGCCTGCCCACTCTGCCTCGAACTGTGTCGTCATGCTGAAGCCCTCAGCCTCATAACCTGACTGCTCGTCGATGATAGGCTTCGAGTAGTCATCCATGCCTGTGGTTCTGTCATATCCGGTAACAGGATAACGTCCTGTCTCATACATCGCATAAGCGTCAACGAGCTTGAACGACGGAGTGAGTGACTGCCATCCCTCGACTGTGATGTTACGTGGAGCGCAAGCACCGACGAATCCGCCTGAGCGACCGAGCCAGTCATCGTAGAAGTTCATCCACCATCCCCAGATAGTCTCCTCATTCCACTGCTTGAAGAATATGTTCTGATATGCGCGGACACCGTCCTCGAACTTGTCGCCTGTGGTCTTGTCTGCCTGAACGAGGTTATAGTAGTTAAGGTCAATCAGATCCTTGGCCGCAGCCTTGGCATCCTCCCACTTCTGAGCGTCATAGTTCTGAGGGAAGATCTCATTGCCATAATAGTTTGTCATGCCGGCATAGAGTTCATTGCCGTTGTAAAGAGGCGATGCCGCATAAAGAAGAACGCGTGACTTAAGTGCCATAGCAGCACCCTTTGTCGCACGACCCATGTCGGAACCTTCCTGAAGACCCACCTCAGTGATGCTCATAGGAAGCACTGCGATACACTTGTCGAGTTCGTCAACGATGAAGGTGATGTTCTCCTCGAGAGTGTTTCTGTCAAGCTCCGAACCAAGCACGTCTGAAGGTGCCGCCTTGTCGCCCCATACGATGACAGGTCCGTATGTACGGAAGAGGCAGAAATAGTAGAATGCACGCATGAAGCGGGCCTCAGCTTTCATGTATTCACGCACCTGCTCGTTATCCTCCTTGTTGAGGTGGATGTTGTCGATCACGAGAGTACAGTGTGCGATCGCCTTATAGTAGTTCTCCCAAAGGTTGTAACCAGTGATGGACGCAGGGCTATAGTCGCCTACGCGGAGGTCGAACACGTTGTTGGCATATGCCGAAGCATTTACCTGACGTGCATCCGTACGGCCTGAGAAACCTCCCTCAGTGGTAGCGTCCACAGGATTCTCCTCCTTAGGAAGGTAGGCATACATGTGTGCTGCAAGC
>JAZOPY010000087.1:0-12119 GCA_045655825.1 Candidatus Cryptobacteroides sp.
CCGATTGATTATGTGATTCCGGCAAATGACGATGCAGCAAAGTCTATCGCTTACATCATGGATGCACTTTGCGGCGCTATCAAAGAGGGATTGGACGAAAGGAAGCTCGAGAAGAACCTCGGTTCTATCCGTGACCTTAGCCGCCTCCCATCAGCACTTTTCGTAGTAGACGTACAGAAGGAGATGAACGCCGTTAAAGAGGCAAATCGTGTTAACATTCCGGTTAACGCTATGGTTGATACTTGTTGCGATCCTACTCCGATTGATTATGTGATTCCGGCAAACGACGATGCAGCAAAGTCTATCGCTTACATCATGGATGCACTTTGCGGCGCTATCAAAGAGGGATTGGACGAAAGAAAGCTTGAGAAGGAGAAAGAGGCTCCAGAGGCAACTGAGCAGCAGCCTGCAGGAAAGAAGCTTCGCGCTCGCAAGGGTGCTAAGCCAGCTGCAGAAGAGGCTCAGGCAGAGTAATTAGTGTAACACCTTTAAACATCTATCGAAATGGAGATTAAAGCAGCAGAAGTTGCAAAACTTCGTCAGATGACAGGCGCTGGTATGATGGACTGCAAGAAGGCACTCGTTGAGGCTAACGGTGACTTCGATCGCGCAAAGGAAATCATCCGCGAGAAAGGTAAGCTCGTAGCAGCTAAGCGTGCTGACCGCGAGACTTCAGAGGGTGCAGCAATCGCTAAGGTAAACGGCAACAAGGCTATCGTAGTTGCTCTCGGTTGCGAGACTGACTTCGTTGCTAAGAACGCTGAGTTCCAGGCACTCGCTGAGGCTATTGCAGAGACAGCCATCGCAAACTTCCCAGCAGACAAGGATGCCCTCATGGCATGTGTACTTGCTGATGGCAGAACAGTCGAGGCTGCAGTTACTGAGCAGACTGGTAAGACTGGTGAGAAGCACGTTATCGTAGGTTACGAGACTGTTGAGGCACCATTCATTTCAGCTTACATGCACAAGATCACTGGTAAGCTCGCAGCTGTAGTTGGTTTCAACAAGGCTTTCGACGAGCAGACAGCTAAGGGTGTTGCAATGCAGGTAGCTTCAATGAACCCAGTTGCTGTTTCAGCTGAGTCTGTACCACAGGAAGTGATCGACTCAGAGCTCAAGACTGCTACTGAGAAGACTAAAGAGGAGCTCGTTCAGAAGGCAGTAGATGCAGCTCTCACAAAGGCTGGCATCAACCCTGCACACGTTGACAGCGAGGCTCACATCGAGTCAAACCAGTCTAAGGGCTGGATCACAGCTGAGCAGGCTGAGCAGGCACGCGAGATCATCAAGACCGTTTCAGCTGAGAAGGCAGCAAACCTTCCAGAGCAGATGGTAGCTAACATCGCTAAGGGTCGTCTCCAGAAGTTCTTCAAGGAGCAGACTCTCGAGGAGCAGGGCTATCAGATGGGTGACGGCAAGACTGCGGTTAAGGATGTCATCAAGGCAGCTGACGCAGAGGCTAAGGTTCTTTCATTCAAGAGAATCTCACTCGCTGACTAATCATTCGGGCATCGCCCATTCAATAAGGAGGCTGACCTTTGGGATCAGCCTCTTTTTTTTGTAGCACAGATTTTTTAACTACTTGATAATTAGTCGCTTCGATACATAGTGCGGCGCACTATATCGGCCACCAGATGAACACGGCGCAGTCCCAAAGGGCGTGCGAGATGATGATGGCGCCGAGTCTTTCCGGGAAGAAACGGTATGCGAGACCCCAGATGATGCCTGCTACAGCGGCTGCCATGATGAGCATGAAGTTCATCTTTGAAACGTGTACCAGACTATAGATCAGTGTGGTTACGATGAAGCCGACAGTTGGGGTCCATCTCTTTGAGAAACTTTTCTGAATGTATCCTCTCCAGAATATCTCCTCTGCCGGACCGATGATGAATAGCAGCAATAGGCTCAATACGACAGGGTTTTCTCCCTCTTTCATTCCATATATGGAGTCAACCTGCGGACGTGCAAAGTCAAACATTATGGAAGAAAGAAAGTCTCCCAGCCAGAAAACGCCCCATAAGGCTGCGGCCAGACCAATTCCGATGAGGATGTCAGAAAGCCCGAGGCGAATATCCTTCCACCATCCAGGTGCTGCCCATGTTGAATAAAGTGTCAATGCTGCTCCCGAGCATGTCATCATGATCCAGAAATTGACGTATGGGGCTGTCCATGGGGAGAACATTATGGTCCAAAGAACGGCCGCCAGGAGTGCCCCGACAGCCGTTTTAGTTAGTGCTTTATTGCTGCTCATCTTTAGTTGAAGATGTATTTTGCTGAGACAAATGCGATAGTCAGCAGTGTCGAGAACACAAGCTGGAGATTCGCTGTTCTTACGTCAAGGTCAGCAATTGGTCTTGCTCCTTCTTTCAGTGACCTCTTCATGGTTCTCTGGCATGCAACGGCTACAGGAATGGTCATGAATACGATGATTGTGTGCAGAGGCATGATGCCGATTATCGAGAGGATTCCTATCCAAACGAATGGGAAGAGCATCTCAAAGGTATAGAGCCATGATGAGAACTTTCCGCCGAGTGCCATCGCCATAGTGGTGATTCCTGCACGCTTGTCAGTGAGGACGTCGCGGGTGTTGTTTGAATGGAGGATACCGTCAGTGATAAGTCCGACAGGAAGGGCGACATAGAGAACGCTCCAATCGATCACTCCTGTCGCTGCGTATGATGCTCCCAAAGTAGGGAGGAATGCAAATGTAAGGAGAATGTCAAGGTCTCCGAGGGCGTTGAACTTCATCAGAGGATAAAGCAGTGTAAGTACCATACCTGCAAGGCCTATCCAGAGAAGAGGAAGTCCTGTCACTGCGAAAAGTCCGAGTCCGCAGGCAACCGAAATTATAAGCAGGCCGATTGCGAGATTTCTGATCTCTCGTGCCTCAAACATGCCGGTGGTGATGGTCTTTGCTCCAAATGTGTCGTCGGCGTCAACCCTCTTCCGGAAGTCAAAGTAGTCACTCCATGTATTTCCGGTCATGTGGAAAAGCATCATGCCCACGAGGGCCCATGCTCCATAAAGCCAGTTTATCTCAACACCTTTCCAGAAAAGATAGGCGAGGGTTACTATAATCGGCATTGCAGAAGCCGGGAATGACCAGGGTCTGACTGCAATTACCCAATCCGAGAACTTATGTTCTCTGTGTGCTGCTTTCTTGTGTTTCTTTTTCATGGTAAATATATAATCATGCAAATATACTAAAAATCAGTTAAAAGAAAGGCGACCCTCGATTCACATCGAAGGCCGCCGGCAATTCTAACCTAAAACTTAACCTATGAAAAAACTATTCGGTTTAAGTTTATAGCCAATATCGTGCCATAACGTCATTGCGAGGAGCAGATCGACGCGGCAATCTTCAAATTATAGTAAAAACTTTAATACTTCCTTGATGTTTTTCACTTCAATGATCCTGTCTGACTGCGGCATATCCATCATTTCGTGTACCCATACTATTTCGTGAGGGGTATGGATTGCCGTTCCGCCTATGTTTACGACTGGAGCGATGTCTGACTTTACGGAATTTCCGATCATAAGCATCTGGGACGGATCCAGATCGTGCTTCGCGGCAAGTTCGAGATAGTTCTTCTCGTCCTTGTTTTCCATGACCTCACAGTGGTGGAAATATTTTGCCAGGCCGGAAATCCTGAACTTGCCCATCTGTTCGGTGAGGTCGCCCTTTGTGGCAACGATGAGCTTGTATCGGTCCTGCAGTGCCTCCAATGTCTCCACGACACCGTCAATGATCTCAAGCTTGTGGAAGGCCAGGTCGGTGATGATCTTCTTGATGCCGTAGTAGATGTTGTCCGGCAGGCGGCCTCCGCAAAGGTCCATCGCAGCGTCGGTCATGCCGATCAGGTAGGTCTTTGATCCGTAACCGAAAAGAGGAATGTTCTCTTCCTGCTTCTGCCACAGCATCTGCTGTACTCCTTCCGGCTCAGTATAATCCTTCAGCAATTCGGTGAACTGGGCTTCAGCATTGCGGAAATAACGCTCGTTTTCCCACAATGTGTCGTCAGCATCAACGAAAATGGTATTGAATTTACCTCTGAGAGTTTCCATTACTCAACCTTTGTGCTGTCAACCTGCGCCGGCTCGACCGCCTTAGGAGCTGTTTCGATCACAGGTTTGATTGTGTTGATGATGACATCTTCATAAGGTCTGTCATATCTGTCGGTATCGACGGTAGCAATCTTGTCAATGACCTCAAGTCCGCTGATAACTTCTCCGAAGATAGAGTACTGTCCGTCAAGGTGAGCGCAGTTCTGAGGATCGTGCACAATGTAGAACTGTGATCCTGAAGATGCCTTGCGAGGATTGGCAAGATCTCCTTTGCGAGCTGCTGCCAATGCACCTTTCTTATGATGATACTCTTCAATGAATTCAGCTGGAACAGTCCATTCCGGTCCACCGGTTCCCCATTTGTTGATCATCGCTGTGTCGCGTGAGTATGGGTCACCTGTCTGAATCATGAATCCCTCGATCACTCTGTGGAAGCGGATTCCGTCATAGTATTTCTCTGCAGCGAGCTTGACGAAATTGTCTCGATGGAGTGGTGTCTTGTCGTATAGACGTATCCTCATCGTGCCGTGGGTGGTTACGATGTCAAACTCCGGCTGTTCGATCTTCTTCATTTCCATGTTTTCAGTCTTTATTTCCATTGTAATACTTGTAGTGTCATCTGGCTTCTGGCTGGTCTTTTCAGCCTTTTTTTCTGTGCTTTGACCACATGAGGCAGTCATTGCTGCCACGATGCTGATTATGAATGCAATTCTTTTCATAGTGAATTCTTATTATCGCACAAAAATAGCTAATTTTGCTCTCATTATGGCAAATCCTTTAAAACAATTGGCCGGGCAGACGATGATTTATGGTCTCAGCACCATTCTGGCCCGTGTGATCAATTTCCTGCTGGTACCTCTATATACGCGAGTTCTTGATACGGCGAATTATGGAGTGGTGACAGAATTCATGGCATATATCGCCGTGCTTCAAGTGGTTCTTGTGCTTGGTCTTGAAACAGGCTGTTTCCGCTTTGCAAACAAGGACGGCGTAGATCCGAAAAAGGTATACTCGAGCGCCTTTGTGACAGTGTTCTGTGTGGGAGCCACATTCCTAGCCCTGATGATAGCCTTTGCAGATCCTATTGCCTCTGCATTGGGATATGATGGATATGGTGCGTGTATAAATTATATGGGCGGAATTTTAGCCCTGGATGCCGTTACTGCCATTCTGTTTGCAAAACTGCGTCAGGAGAACAAGGCATTTAAATTCGCCATTTTCAAGACCGTCAAGATTCTGGCCGAGACAATTTCCAACCTGGTGCTCTTCCTGTGGTTTCCGTCTCATGTGGATTCTGCCCCATGGTTGTTGAATTTCATACCTGCGACTCCAGATTTCAGTTATGTCATATTCTCGATTTTCATAAGCTGTGTGGTCTGCGGTCTGCTTTTCATTCCGGAATTCTTCAAGCTCAGCTTCTCGCTTGACCGTAAGTTGGCAAAGCAGATGCTTGCATATTCGCTTCCGTTGATGATTGCCGCCCTCCCTGGTATCATGAATGACTTCCTTGACAGGATACTTTTCAGGTTTTTTGATACAAATCCAGACGCCTGGCGAGAGTCAGTCGGCCTGTATCAGGCAGCTGTGAAGCTGGCTGTTATCATGAACCTGTTCATTCAGATGTTCAGATATGCAGCTGAACCGTTCTTCTTCCGTCAGTCGCGTGAAAAAGGGTCATTGAAACTGTATGCAGACGTTCAGGAATACTTCACGGCATTCTGCGGCCTTGTTTTTCTGGGAGTTATACTCTATATCGACATCATCGCCTTGATTCTCGGTCCTCAGTTCAGAGAAGCGGTAGGAATAGTGCCGATCATGCTCCTTTCATATATGCTGCTGGGTATGCTCTTTAATGTGTCCATGTGGTATAAGCTTTCCGGAAAGACCAATGTCGCCATCTGGATCACTCTTTCAGGCCTGGCTGTAACGGCGTTAGTCATCGTGCTGTTCATGCCTAGGTATTCATACTGGGCCGCAGCATACGGCCACCTTGCAAGTTATGTCGTGATGTTTATCATAAGTGCAGTCCTTGGTGCAAAGTACTACCCGATTCCATATCGCTGGGGACGTCTGCTTATGATCATGCTGACAATGGGCGCAGTCTACGGTGCTTCACTTCTGATTGATAACGCCTTCTTCGCCGGATTCGATATCAGTTCGGCGTCATCCGTTCAGATTGTGGCAAAGTTGGGCGTGCACACCGCATTTGTCCTTGCTTATCTTGCAGCTGCGTGGTTCATTATCCGGGGCGGCAGGAAATAGTAGTCGGAGATAATTAAACAAGGCCTGAGGGTTTATATCTTCAGGCCTTGTTTTTATCAGGTTTTAATTACTTTACGATGATCTCGTCAATAAAGAGGAATCCAGGTTTTCCAGCTCCCGGGTGCCAGTCAGGAAGTTCTGTATGGCACTCTGCAATGACCTTAAGGTATTTTGCAGTGGTAGGCTGGAACTTCAAGGTGTAGTCCTTGCATCCGTTTCCTTCGTCCATCTGGCCTTCGACCTTGATGTCCATGCGTGCGAGTTCGGTGAAGGTCTCTCCATCCTCTGAAGCGTAAACAGTAAAGTTCTTGGCGTTGATGATCCAGTCATACTTGAATACGATTGTGCTGAGGGTCACCTCTGAGTACTCAACGCCTCCCATGTCCACGATAGCGGCGAATGGCTGATTGTACCATCCTGCAAAGTCTCCGCTGTTGTATGGTCCAGCGCCAACAAGACCGTCAGTGAGGAGGTCAGGGCAGCTGAATGTGTAGTTCGGATGAGTTGTGGTGAGGGTCTGTACCGGACGTCCCATGGCTTTGTGTGCATTGAACTGCTTCTCCCATATTCTGTCGCCCATTCCCGGTCTGTCACTCTTCGCCTTGAGGATGCAGTCCTCGCGGATCTCGATAGGCTCGCTGTAAACAGGAGAGTCCGGACCTGGTTCTGTGCCGTCGAGAGTATAGCGGATTGGGGTTTCACCCTGTGCTTCGAGAACGACTTCCACGCAGCCTTTTTCCTTATTTACATTGACCTTGCCGTTGGCGTCGAAGATGTGAGTTCCGTACTTGTAACCCATTACATCATATATTGCGCAGAATTCGTCGGCGCTGTCGATGAATCTCTCCCAGTTCTTTACCTCCGGCTGGCACCACTGAACCTCGGAGAGGGCTGCCATGCGAGGAAGAAGCATATAGTGGAGATGGTCAGGGGTAGGGATGTACTCTGTCCAGAGGTTTGCCTGCACACCTAGGATATGAGCTTTTTCCTCATCAGTCATGTCAGGAGTTGTAGGCTCATACGAGTAGCATTTCTCCAAAGGAAGGTATCCTCCGATTGCTAGAGGCTCATTCTCCTTGTCGAGTGACTGATAGTAGTCAAGGTAGAAGAATGTGTTAGGAGTCATGATCGCGTCGTGACCCATGCGCACTGCCTGAAGTCCGCCGGCAACGCCTCTCCATGACATTACGGTCGCATTTGGTGCAATCTCACCTTCGAGAATCTCGTCCCATCCGATAAGCTTCTTGCCTTTTTCAGCGAGGAACTTCTCCATTCTTGAAGTCACATATCCCTGGAGGTAGTGCTCGGCTGTATAATGCTCGTCATCCTTCAGACCGAGCTCTGCAATCTTGGCCTGGCAGCATGGACACTCTTCCCAACGTACCTTAGGACACTCGTCACCACCGATGTGTACGTATTCTGCAGGGAACAGCTCGCATACTTCACTGAGAATGTCCTCAAGGAACTGCATGGTCTCCTCCTTACCTACGCAAAGAACGTCGTCAGCGATTCCCCAGTCGCCCCATACCTCGTATGGACCGCCAGTACAACCATATTCAGGATATGCAGCAAGGGCCGCAAGCATGTGGCCTGGAAGGTCGATCTCAGGGATGATAGTGATACCCTTTGCAGCTGCATATTCAAGGATTTCCTTTACCTGGTCCTGAGTGAAATAACAGCCTTCACCATAACGGGTGTGGTCGTATTCTGTGCTCTCGAATATATGTCCTATGATGGTCTTGTTTCTGATTGAGCCGACTTCAGTGAGCTTAGGATATTTCTTGATCTCAAGTCTCCAGCCCTGGTCGTCTGTAAGATGCCAGTGAAGGGTGTTGAGCTTATGAACCTCCATGATGTCGAGGTATTTCTTCACCTCGTCCATGTCGAAGAAGTGGCGTGACACGTCCATGTGCATTCCGCGGTATGCGAAACGAGGTGCGTCTACGATCTCTGCATAAGGGAGATTCCAATCAAGACCATGGGTAGGTGCATTGCCAAAGATTTCTGCAGGAAGCATCTGCTTGATTGTCTGGATCGCGTAGTTGAAACCGTTCAGGCCTGAAGCTTTCACTACAGCGCCTTTACCAGAAATCACGATTGAATACGCCTCATGTGCCATTGATTTGTCAAGAAGGAAGATGAAGCCTTTTCCACTCTTGCCTTCTGTTGCAGTGCTTTTGGCTCCGCTTACAAGTGACAGCTGTTCAGCGAATTTCTTGATTACATTCTTTGATCTTTCGTCAAGGTCTGCTCCATAGCTGATGGTTGCTCCCTTGGCATTCCATTTTCCATCGAGCAAGTTTACCTGTGCTGGATGAGGTACTACGCTCAGGGTTGCATTTGCAGTGACTTCCTCAGACGAAGAACATGCGACCGCCATAATTGCAGCAGCGGCCATGATAAGGATTTTTTTCATGTCGGTTATCGTATGTTAGTGTTATTCCATTCGGTCCGCGAAGATAACAAATGCATACGATAAAACCAATTTCTAGCTCAGCAGCAATATGATTATCTGAGCAGAAATCACCCTGAGGAAGATGTTCGCAGGGTATACTGTGGCATAAGCGACTGCCGGATCGTCTCCATCTGAGCCGTTTCCGGCGTAATCAAGGGCAAACGGATTGGCCATACCTCCGCATAGCATTCCGGCATTGTCTGCATAACTGGTCTTGAAGACTTTTGCTGCAATGAACCCCATGATCAGTACTGGCACTACGGCAAGTGCAATGCTGATTATTACCCATTTGAGTCCTTCGATAGTGAATACTGTGTCGAAGAATCCTTCTCCTGCGCTAAGGCCGAGTCCTGCCAGATATATAGTGAGTCCGAACTGGCGGAGCATGAGGTTTGCGCTTCGTGTGGTATATGTCGGGATATGGAAACGTGGGCCGAATGCTCCCATGAGAATACCGATGATCATAGGTCCGCCGGCGATGCCAAGCTTGATAGGCGTGCTCATACCGGGGATTGCAATAGGAATGCTTCCGAGGATAAGACCTAGGATGATGCCGATGAATATGGAGAGAAGGTGTGGGTTTTTGAGTCTTATGGCCTCATTTCCTAAGATCGCACTCACTCTCTCTACTGCTCTTGCATCTCCGACAACAGTAAGCTTGTCTCCCAGCTGAAGACGGAGGTTGCGGCTAGGAAGCAGGTCTATTCCTGCACGATTTACCCTTGTTATGTTGATGCCGTATGAATTTCGAAGCTTGAGGTCTCCGAGTTTCACGCCATTGTGACGGGATTTTGTGACAAGCACTTTTTTGGACACCAGCTGACTGTCCAAAGCATTCCAGTCGATTCCCTTCTTGTTCCAGTCGGTGCTTTCCTTCTGTCCGAAGAGCGTCTTGATGCGCTCGACATCTTTTTTTGCGGAAGTTACCAGTACGTGTTCGTTTTCCTCAAGTATGGTTTCTGATGTCGGCAGAATCAGCTTTTCGTTTTTCCAGACTCTGGATATCACGAACTGGCAGTCAGTGCTTTGGCGTATCTCCATGATGGTCTTTCCGAAGATTGCAGGGTTGCTGATCTGATATTCTGCAACAAAAGTGTTGTCAGAGTACGATGTTTCAGAAGTCTTGCTCTCTTTTGGGGCAAACATCTTCTTCAGGATGATAACGCTGATGATCATGCCGATCAGGCCGAACGGGTAGGCGACGGCACAAGCCATTGCCATGTCGTTTGCAGCCTGTTGATTGCCCGGATCAATCTGGAGGATCGTTTGTTGACCTGCTCCCAGCATAGGGGTGTTTGTCACGGCTCCTGCCAGGAGACCTACGGTATCAGAGGCGGATGTGTCTGTTGTCCAATATATTATCATGGCCATCAGCGATCCGATGAACAGCAGTCCAACCGAAAGCAGGTTCAGCTTTATTCCCCCCTGCTTGAAAGAGGAGAAAAATCCCGGTCCTACCTGTACTCCCAGTGAATATATATATAAGATGAGTCCGAAGTTCTGTGCCAATGCCAGCATTTGAGGGTCAATCTTTATCCCAAAGTGACCGGCTGCGATGCCGGCAAAGAATACGAAAGTGACTCCTAAGGATATGCCTTTTATGTTGATCTTGCCCAGTGCAAGACCTGCGGCGCAGATGATTGAGAGAATCATCACCGCCTGCATGAATGTCTGTTCTGTGAATAGTTCGTTAAGCCAGTTCATATCAATAAAGCAGTAATCCGGCAAGCGCTCCCAGTCCTAAGGCTGTGAACGGGCCGATCTTTTTAAGGAAAAGTCCGATGAATGTAACAACGCAGATCATGTAGCTTTTCCAGTCAATGAAGTTTTCCGGTGTTGCAAGTCCCAGGGCAGCCGTTCCTACAAGTCCGAGTACAGCCGGCTTCAGACCTGACATCACACCTTTGAATAGATAATGGTCTTTAAATCTGTTATATACGTTGCAGATGGCCAGTACTATGATGAAGGAGGGGAGGACCACTGCAAATGTTGCCGTAAATGACCCCAGCACGCACATGAATTCAGAAGCTCCGCTATGGGCTAGTACCTCGTAACCTATATATGTTGCTGAGTTTATGCCGATAGGGCCGGGGGTCATCTGGGATATGGCGATGATGTCTGTGAACATCGAGTCATCGATCCAGGCGTGTTCGGTGACTACCTTGCTCTGAATCAGTGACAGCATTGCATATCCGCCGCCTATGGTAAACATTCCGATCACGAAGAATGTCCAGAATAATTCTATATATATCATCGCAGCGCCCTCCTGTTGTTATACCAGCTGATGAACAGGGCGACAACTATTACACATATTAATATATATATAGGCGAAACCTTCAGGAAACACACAAGTGTCATTGATGTCACGACTATAACCCATGACCACCACCTCATCTTTGTCGCCTTGATCATGTCGATCATCGGTACGCCGATAAGAGCAACGACAACAGGTCTGATTCCTTTGAAGGCGCGGATGACGTACTCGTTGTCTTTGAACCCGGTAAAGAACATAGCGATCATCAGGATGATCATGAAAGGAGGGAGGCAGCTTGCGATTGTTGCGACTATGCTTCCCTTGGTTCCTCTTAGTTTGTTACCTGTGAGGATTGCAATATTTGCGGCAAAAAGTCCGGGAGCTGTCTGGGCAAGAGTGATGATGTCTACAAAATCTTCGTCATTGAGCCATTTTCTCTTGGTGAGTTCGCTTTTAATTGCAGCAATCATAGGGATGCCTCCACCGATAGTAAAGGCTCCAATTTTCGCAAAAATCCAGAATATTTCCCACAAACTGACCATTTCGGGGGCAAAAGTATAAATTTTTTTGAAAAAAGTTGCAGAAAAATTTGGAAGTTTAAATTTTATGCGTACCTTTGCAATCCCGTTCGGGAAATATGCGGAAATAGCTCAGTTGGTAGAGCATAACCTTGCCAAGGTTAGGGTCGCGAGTTCGAGTCTCGTTTTCCGCTCCAAAAGTCAGCAGAAATGCTGACTTAAATTTTGAAAAAGAGCTTCGGCTCAGGAATATTCACCCGACGGGGTTCAATCATATGTCAGTCGTCCTTGTGCACAAGGTCGGCTTTTTTGTTTTTCGCATGCGTCGTGCTGAACCGTCTCAAATACAGGCGGGGAGTCCATTCTGGAAAAGGACCGTCACTCCAGAAATTGCTCGATATTTGGCTGGACGGTACCATAAATTCCTGAAACGAACAAAATCCGACACCATCACTCCATTTTTCGGGCATTTTATGGAGGGACGCTAAAATGAACCTTTGCTGGTTAACAGATAAATATTGATGTTATTGTACATAAAGAATGTCAAGGAGTATGGAAGAGGGGA
>JAZOPY010000088.1:0-13444 GCA_045655825.1 Candidatus Cryptobacteroides sp.
TACTTGCTTCTTGTACAGTAATCAGTCTTTTCAATGAACTTGTCGTTGCCCGTTTTTCGAACGGGGCTGCAAAGGTACGCATTATTTTTTAATCTCCAAATTTTTCTGCAACTTTTTCAGAAAAATTTTTCGGCGATCAAATCCTCGCGCCAGTCTTATAAAGAACTCTCAGCCTCATCAGCCACCCGTTTTTCAAATGGGAGTGCAAAGGTACGACTTTTTAATTAATCTCCAAATTTTTCTGCACGATTTTAAGCACTTTTTAAACAAAAAATCAGCCCCGAATCGCTAAGGAGCTGGTTTTCAATGTAGTTACAAATCGTAAGTTTTTTCAACACACTCACAACCACACCCACCGAGAGGGTCATGGGGAAAGTTCATGATCGGAAACTCATCGGGCGGGACTATCGGAAAAATCAAAGGGATTTATTATATTTGCATGTTTATATATTATACAAGTATAAAGCTATGAAGAAAACAATACTGACTTCGCTTGCAGTCCTTGCGATGGCTGCAACAGCATCAGCACAGGACTCCCCTCTTTGGCTCAGAAGAAATGCCATCTCACCTGACGGAACACAGATTGCCTTTACATATAAAGGAGACATCTACACAGTGCCGACTGAAGGCGGACAGGCGAAACAGATAACAACCAATCCGGCATACGACTCTAACCCGATGTGGACTGACGACAGCAAGACAATCGTCTTCAGTTCGTACAGGGAAGGCAGCAAGGATATATATAAGGTAAGCGCCAAGGGCGGCGAGCCGATCAGACTCACCACACACCCGGGCAACGAAACTCCGATGGCTGTTCTGGAAAACAACGACGGCATCCTCTTCAGCGCTGCGATTCAGCAGGACGCCCAGTATGGAGACTTCCCTGGCGAGGCACAGGTATACCAGATCGGAATGGACGGCGGACGCCCAAGGCAGGTGACATCTCTTCCAATATCCAACATCAGCGTCCGTATGGATGGAACCCTGTTATATGAGGACTACAAAGGATATGAGGACCCATGGAGAAAGCACCATACTTCATCAGTAACTCATGACATCTGGATATACGTGCCTTCTGAGGATCATGAAAAAGTAGATATATCAATCAACGGAAACGGTGATTTCACAAAACTCACGACATTCAGCGGTGAAGACAGAAACCCAGTCTTTGCAGCAACAGGCGCAATGGGAGACTCGTTCTATTACCTGAGCGAGCAGGACGGCACATACAACATCTACTACAGCGGTTCACTCCAGGACGAGATATTCGCATCAGGAGAGCCGAAGATGCAGCCGAAGCAGATCACATTCTACAAAGGCAATCCAGTAAGACATCTCAGCATTTCAAATAACGAAATCCTCTGCTACTCTTATGACGGAGAGCTTTACACAATCGACACTCAAAAGGGCGATGGTCCTCAGAAGGTAAAGATCGAGATTGTGACAGACAGAATAGAGAAGGCTGTTCAGGAGCGCACAATGACTTCTGGTGCAAGCAGCATGGCTGTGTCACCGGACGAAAAGGAAGTGGCTGTCGTTCTCAGAGGCGACGTATTCGTGACCTCTGCCGACCACAAGACCACAAAGAGAATCACCAACACAGCCGAGCAGGAGCGCACAGTCTGCTTCGCGCCTGACGGAAGGACAATCTACTACGCCGCTGAGAGAAACGGCCATTGGGGCATCTGGGGAACCTCACTCGTGGACAAGGAGGACAAGATGTTCACTTACGCAGTCAAGCTTGAGGAAAAGCTGATCACCAAAGAAGGCGAAACATGCTTCCAGCCTCAGGTATCCCCTGACGGAAAGTACATAGCATACCTTAAGGACCGCACAGGCATCGCAGTGATGAACCTCAAGAGCGGAAAAGAGAAGATCGTCCTCGACAAGATGGTCAACTACTCATACACCGACGGAGACCAGAGCTTCGAGTGGAGTCCGGACAGCCAGTACATCCTCTGCAACTACCAGAAGGACGGAGGCTGGAATAACGAGGACGTGGCTCTCATCAATGTAGAGAGCAGCGAGATCACGAACCTCACCCAGAGCGGATACAGCGACGGCGGCTTCAGATGGGCCCTCAACGGCAAGGCAATGACATGGACCTCGGACAAGGCAGGATACCGCAGCCACGGAAGCTGGGGCGCCGAGAGAGACGTATACATCATGTTCTTCGACGGCAAGAGATACACCGAGTTCATGAAGGACAAGGAGGATAAGGATATCGCAGCCCTTTACAACGAAAACACAAAGAAAGAGGAGAAGAAAGACACTGCCAAAACCGACAAGAAGGCTGAGAAGCTGGAACTGGAACTTGGAGACATCGAGGACAGGATCATCAAGCTGACAAGATTCTCGGGAAGGCTTGGAGACCACTATCTGACTCAGGACGGCAAGAAGCTCTACTACATCACCAGACTCGAAAAGAGTTCTGACCTTTGCGTCCTCGATCTGGAAGACGGCAGCATCAAGGTTCTGATCAAGGGAGTTTCGGGATCGATCGTTCCGGGCAAGGGTGACAAGAACTTCTACATGCTCAGCCGCGGCGGCATCTCGAAGATTGCTTCTGCAAGCGGAAAGAAGGAGACAATCAGCTTCAGCGGCGAGTTCGAGTACAAGCCGGCTCAGGAGAGAGAGTACATCTTCGAGCACGTATGGAAACAGGTAGACGAGAAATTCTATGTTGCGGACATCCATGGCATCGACTGGAAGGGCTACCACGACACATACAAGAAGTTCCTGCCGCACATCAACAACAACTTCGACTTCCAGGAAATGCTTTCTGAAATGCTTGGAGAGCTCAACGGATCCCACACCGGAGCAAGATACAGCTACAGAAGCGGATTCAACATGGGAACTTTAGGCGCGTTCTATGACAACGACTTCGAGGGCGACGGCCTCAAGATCAAGGAAATCATCAAGGGCGGCCCGCTTTACATCGCTGATCCTGAGATCAAGGCCGGAGACGTAATCGAGTCTATTGACGGAGTGGAGATCACAAAGGGCCTTGACTGGTACGACCTCCTGAAGAACAAAGGCGGAAAGAAGATCCTCATCACAGTGAAGAAAGGATGCGGAAAGGCAAAGAGCATGTACATCGAGCCCGGCTTCACCGACTACACACAGCTATACGACAGATGGGTCGAGCAGAGAGAAAAGATGGTAGAAGAGCTCTCAGGAGGAAGAATCGGTTATGTACATGTAGAAGGCATGAACTCTGAAAGCTTCAGAAGGGTTTACTCTAAGCTTCTTGGCAAATACCGCACATGCGAAGCTGTCATCGTGGATACAAGACACAACGGAGGCGGATGGCTGCATGACGACCTCGCTACCCTGCTCTCGGGCACAGGCTACATCAGATTCGAGCCTAGAGGCCAGTACATCGGCACTGAGCCATACAGCAAATGGACAAAACCGTCATGCGTTCTCATCGGCGAGGACAACTACTCTGACGCATCGGGATTCCCATACGTATACAAGACACTCGGCATCGGAAAGCTCATCGGTGCACCGGTACCTGGAACCATGACAGCCGTATGGTGGGAGACTCAGATCGATCCGACCATCGTATTCGGAATACCTCAGGTGGGTGCGATCGGCGTCAAGGAAGGAAGATATCTTGAAAACATGCAGGTAGAGCCTGACATCGAGGTATACAACGATCCTGCTTCGGTTCTCCGCGGCGAGGACAAGCAGCTTGAGGCCGCTGTCAAGGAAATGTTAAAGACAATCGAAAAATAAAATGGATAAAAAAGTAGTAATCATTCCTACTTACAACGAGAAGGAGAATATCGAGAACATCATCCGTGCAGTGTTCTCGCTTGAGGGAGAGTACCATATCCTTGTGATTGAAGACGGTTCTCCAGACGGAACCGCAGCAATAGTCAAAAGATTGCAGGAGGAGTTCCCTGAGAGACTGCATATAATCGAGCGCAAAGGCAAGCTCGGACTTGGAACAGCATACATCACAGGTTTCAAATGGTCAGTCGAGCATGGTTACGATTACATATTCGAGATGGATGCCGATTTCTCGCACAACCCAGAAGACCTGCCGAGACTTTACCAGGCATGCGCAGAGGGGGCTGACCTTGCCATCGGTTCAAGGTACTGCAACGGCATCAGCGTTATAAACTGGCCGATCGGACGAGTAATCATGTCATACTATGCCTCAGTATACGTCCGTACTGTACTCAGGATGAAGGTATATGACACCACCGCCGGATTCAAGTGCTATAGAAGGAAGGTTCTCGAGACAATCAACCTCGACAAAGTAAAGATGAAGGGATACGGATTCCAGATCGAGATGAAATATTCAACTCATAAGCTTGGGTTCAAGATCAAGGAGGTTCCTATCATCTTTGTGGACCGCAAGGAGGGCACATCAAAGATGAGCAGCGGTATCTTCGGAGAGGCGTTCTGGGGTGTATTGAAACTTAAGTTCAGAAAGATCAGACCGAGAAAATCATGATACTTCTTGAAGGAGCTACAATCGTGACTTCCGAGAAGGAGGCACAAGGATCCATTCTCATAGAGGATGGAAAGATTGCAGATGTTTTCTACTGCGAATCTGAAGACTACAACTTCAGGATCTTCAAGGCTAAGAATGCAGGAGCTGAGGTCGAAGACTGCAGCGGACTGCACGTCATGGCAGGAGGAATTGATGCTCATGTACATTTCCGCGAGCCGGGACTGACTCATAAAGCCGACATGCAGACTGAGTCGCTTGCTGCTCTTCATGGCGGAGTCACCTCCGTCATGGACATGCCGAACACAAGTCCGGCTACAGTAACTGCCGAAGCGCTCAGGGACAAGCTCAAGACAGCAGCAGAGAAGGCACACACAAAAACTGCCTTTCACATAGGAGCGACCAACGAGAATGCCGAAGACATCTGCAGACTGATAACAGAAGGCGATGCCGCTACGGGTATCAGACCGGAAGACATCGCCGGAGTCAAAGTCTTCATGGGATCCTCAACAGGAAACATGCTTGTCGACAGCGGCAGCTCGCTGGAAAGGTTGTTCATGATAAAGGAGAAACCGGTTCTCGTACACTGCGAGGATGAGGCGATCATCAAGGCAAATCTCAGCAAAGCGATAGAAACATACGGTGAAGACATCCCGTTCTGCGAACATGAGAACATCAGAAGCAGGATGGCATGCATCAAATCAAGCATCAAGGCGCTGGAACTCGCCATGAAGCACGGCACCAGACTCGTTCTCTGTCATATATCCACAAAGGAAGAGCTGGAGATGGTGCGTGCAGCCAAACTCAATAACCCAGCCATAATTGCTGAAACATCATGCAACTACCTGTGGTTCACCAACGAAGATTACAGCAGACTGGGAAGCAAGGTAAAATGTAACCCGTCTGTAAAGACAGCAGCTGACAGAGATGCGCTTCGCGAAGGTCTTGCTGCCGGCACAATCGACACCATCGGCTCGGACCACGCTCCTCACCTGCTCACAGAAAAGGATGGAGTATACACAAAGGCACCTTCAGGACTCCCGACAATACAGCAGAGCCTTCCGGTGCTCCTTACCATAGCTCATGAATGCGAGATTCCTCTCACCAGAATAGCATCTGTATTTTCAGAGAAAGCAGCCGAACTCTACAACCTCAACAGAGGCAGGATCCAGAAAGGATATGAGGCTGACCTTGTAGTCTTTGACTATGAAAAGACTTTTGTCGTGAAGGCCGAAGACCAGAAGAGCAAATGCGGATGGACTCCATACGAAGGTGAAACTCTAAGAGGAGAGATCAAGACTGTATATATAAACGGAAATAAAACTATTTAACCGACACAATATGTCACCTAAAGTTCAACCTAGCAAAACTTTGATCTACATATCCTCAGCCTTTGCAATCATCCTGTGGGGTATGTCATATATCTGGACCGACAAACTTCTTGAGCTGGGCATTCCCGTTTTCTATTTCGTCTTCGTCAGAATTCTGATTGCGGGAGTAGTGCTGTTCCTTTTGAACGCCGCATACGGACGAATCAAGAGAATACAACGGCAGGACATGAAGAAGTTCATGCTTCTGGCCTTGTTTGAGCCGTTCATCTATTTTGTGTGCGAAACCTATGGTGTAGAACTCACCTCCCCTACTATCAGTGCAATGATCATTGCGACGATTCCTATCTTCTCCATTGCAGCCGGAAGAATATTCTTCAAGGAAAGAATCACAGGAATAAACATCGCCGGAGTCGTATTGTCGCTGATGGGAATCATTATGGTGATAATGAAAGGTGACATCGGAGGCAAGGACCTGCTTTGGGGAATCATCCTGCTGCTGATCGCCGTCATCGCCGAAGTAGGTCACGCATCGATCACGAAAAGCCTGTCCGGCAACTACTCAAGCCAGATCATCGTGATGTACCAGTTCCTGATCGGATCAATCTATCTCTTACCGCTTTTCTTGTGGAAGGGCCTCGACGGATTTAATGCTGTGGTATACTTCAGCGGAGACGTCTGGTATCCGATCATATGCCTTGCAATCCTATGCTCTAGTCTTGCATTCTCACTATGGGTCAGCACGATCAAGACACTTGGAGTAGCAAAATCAAGTATCTTCTCAGCTCTTATCCCAGTTGTGACAGCAATTATCGCATGGGTGCTGGGCACAGAGATGAGCACACTTCAGTGGGGCGGAATCGCGATATCTACCTTCGGTGTGATTCTTTCACAATACTCACCTAAGCAGTCGTAGACCTACTCGACCTCTCTCCAGGTCAACAGAAATAACTGTCACTTTCACCTGCTGGTGGAGTTTCAGAATCTTTGACGGATCGGCCATTCCTTTGACTCCCATCTGGGAAGCATGGATCAGGCCGTTCTGTTTTATTCCTACATCCACAAATGCACCGAAAGCAGTGATGTTAGTAACGATGCCAGGAAGTTCCATTCCTTCCTTGAGGTCTTCGATTGTATGGATGTCATGAGAGAACTCAAACTCCTGGGCAGTCTCGCGCGGATCAAGACCCGGCTTGCGGAGTTCTGCGATGATGTCGTTTATAGTCGGGAGACCAAACCTGTCATCCACATATCTCTCAGCTTTTATCTTTGAGCAAAGTTCGGCGTTGCCGACAAGCTCCTTAGACGAGACACCGAGATCACGTGCCATGGCATCAACTATATGATAAGCCTCAGGATGAACAGCTGAATTATCAAGCGGATTGGCCGCATCATGAATTCTGAGGAATCCGGCGCACTGTTCGAAGGCCTTGTCACCGAGCCTCTTTACCTTGAGAAGTTCCTGCCTTGACTTATAGGCACCGTTCTCAGCACGATACTGAACTATATTTTCTGCAAGCGCAGGACCGATTCCGGACACATAGCTGAGCAGGTAGCTGCTGGCTGTGTTGAGATTTACTCCGACGCTGTTGACGCAACTCTCGACTGTGTTGTCAAGCTTCTCCTTGAGAAGCGACTGATCCACATCATGCTGATACTGCCCTACTCCAAGCGACTTAGGATCGATCTTGACCAATTCTGCCAAAGGATCCATCAGGCGGCGTCCGATAGACACAGCACCACGCACGGTCACGTCATGATCAGGAAATTCAGCACGAGCCACATCAGAAGCAGAATATATCGACGCTCCATCCTCACTTACAGTGAACACTCTGACTCCCTGTGGAAGTGGAACACGCTTGATGAATTCCTCGGTCTCACGGCTTGCGGTACCGTTTCCAATGGCAATGACTTCAATACCATATTTCTGGACCATCGCAGACACGGACTGAATGGCCTTTACCTTTTCGTTTGCCGGCGGATGAGGGAAGATGGCCTCGTTATGCAGAAGGCTTCCCTGCTCATCAAGGCATACAACCTTGCATCCTGTTCTGAAACCAGGGTCAATTGCCAAGGTTCTCTTCTGACCTATCGGAGCTGCAAGAAGGAGCTGACGAAGGTTTTCACCGAAGATCCTGATGGACTCCAGATCGGCCTTTTCCTTTGCCTCCTTATATATTTCGTTGGAGATAGACGGCTCGAGAAGACGCTTGAAGGAGTCATCTATTGCCAAATGGATCTGCTCTGCAAGCAGTGCAGCAGGATATCTTCTTTCCTGACAGAAATCATAATACAGCTTCTTGCCGCATTTTTCCGGATCTGCATCAATCTTGATGTTGATATAGCCCTCTTCTTCGGCTCTGAATATTGCAAGAAGTCTGTGCGGTGCAATCCTGTCTACAGATTCCGAGTAGTCGAAATACACTTTATATTTCATGGCCTCCGGCTCGGAAGCCTTTTTAGTGGCCTTGGTCACAATACGGCGAGTCCTGAATATCTGGCGGAGGGTCTCACGCACTGACGCAGTCTCACTAAGACGCTCGGCGATGATATCACGCGCACCGGCGAGAGCGGCATCAACAGACTCCACCTTATCTCCCACATATCTCGCAGCCTCCTTAATCGGATCAACCACGTTGACATCGAACATCTTGTCTGCAAGAGGTTCAAGGCCCGCCTCCTTAGCGATTGTAGCACGGGTTCTACGCTTTGGCTTATATGGAAGATATATGTCTTCAAGTTCACGCGACTCTACACACTGAGAAATACGCATGCTGAGTTCATCGGTCATGGCGCCGGCCTGGGTTATGGTCTCGACAACTGTCTCCTTGCGTTTCTCCATCTCGGTAAAAACGTCATTCCAATGGCGTATCTCGGCTACCGCTACCTCATCCAGACCTCCGGTCCTCTCCTTGCGGTAACGACTGATAAAAGGAATTGTCGCACCTTCCTCAAAAAGGGCGACACAATTCTCAACCTGCCAGTCCTTTACCTCCAGCCTCTCGGCTATATATTTAATATAAATCTCTTTCATTCTGTTTTAATGTTATTAAGAAGATTGCCACGGCTTCTGCGAAGCCTCGCAATGACGTATAGTACGTAATTCTCACATCATCGTCACGTCGTATAGTACGTAATTCTCACATCAGCATCATGTTATTCCTACGTCATTCTGAGGAGCGAAGCGACGTGAGAATCCTTTAACTAATCATGTGACACCTGTTTCAGCTGTTCTCGATATGCTGAGAAGATCTTGGACTTGGAAACGAAACCGATGTAAGTCCTGTCTCTCTCCACTACAGGAAGGTTCCAGGCCCCGGTCTTCTCAAACTTGTTCATCACGCTGTCCATCTTCTCGTCGATGTAGACATACTCAGGAGCCGAACGCATGAAGTTGAATACATGAGCTGTCTTATACATATCTGTCTTGAACATGTCCCTTCGGATATCCTCGAGAGAGACAAAACCCTGGAAATGATGACGGGAGTCAACTACAGGGAATATATTTCTGTGCGAATCCGCCACCACATCTACAAGCTCACCGAGAGTCGCATCTATCTTGACCGTCTTGAAGTCTGTCTCGATCAGGTCGCCGGTCTTGAGCAGTGTAAGCACAGCCTGGTCACTGTCATGGGTCAGAAGTTCTCCTTTCTTGGCAATACGCTTGGTGTAGATGGAATACGGCTCGATTGAGCGGGTTACAGCGTATGAAATAGTAGAAGTCAGAATCAATGGAATGAGAAGTTCATAGCCTCCTGTCATGTCCGCGATAAGGAAGATCGCAGTCATCGGAGCCTGCATGACTCCTGCCATAAGACCCGCCATGCCCACAAGCACAAAGTTCTGCTCCGGCACTGACATATCACCGCCGATTAGGTTGATGGTACGTGACACGACAAATCCAGCTATCGCACCGATAAAGAGCGTAGGACCGAATGTTCCTCCGACACCACCTCCGGCATTTGTCAACGACATAGAGAAGACTTTCAGCACAAGGACCAGCAAAAAGAACACAGGCACCATCCATGCTGTGTCGAGCATAAATGAAAGCACGGTCTGTCCCTCCAGATTTATGCTTCCGTCGTTGAGCAGGCCATGCAGACAGCCATATCCCTCTCCGAAAAGAGGAGGAAACAGGAAGATGAGCAGACCAAGGCTCAAAGAGGCGATACCCCAGCGTTTAAATGGTTTCTTTATGCTTTTTATCTTATCCTCCAGCCACAAGGTCATGCGGGTGAAATATACCGAACACATCGAACAGAAAAGTCCAAGGATGATGTAGAACGGTATGTTACCCATCTCGAAAGGCGAGATCGTCACCTGGAACGGAGGATTCGAGCCGAAACAGAGGTATGAAATCACCGTTGCAGATATAGTAGACAGCAGCAACGGAAGAATCGAGGTCATGGAGATATTGAAAAGAAGTATCTCCAGAGTGAACAGGACTCCCGCCAAAGGGGCCTTAAAGATTCCGGCAACGGCACCGGCTGCTCCGCAACCCAGAAGGATGGTCATATTCTTATATGACAGTCCCATATATCTGGCTACATTCGAACCGATGGCAGCACCGGTATAAACGATAGGAGCCTCAGCACCGACCGATCCGCCGAATCCGATGGTCACAGTAGAAGCAAGCATCGAAGTCCACGTATTGTGCTTCTTGATCTTCGACTCGTTCTTGGAAACGGCCAGCAGCACTTTTGTAACACCATGCCCGATGTCGTCCTTGACTATATACTTCACGAAAAGCATTGCCAGAAGCATTCCGACACCAGGGTAAAGGATATAGAGATAGTTATACACCTCACCTGAGAACCAGGAGGTTATGCCATCGTGAAGGTAATGAATCGCCAGCTTGAGGAGCACAGCTGCAGCACCACAGGAAATTCCGACCACAAGAGCAAGCACGATCATGACATCACGCTCCTGAAGGCGCTGAAGAAGGCGTCTCAGAGGTGCAAGAATATCCTTTACCATGAATCTGCTGCTCATAATTATAAGAAAATGACCGGTCGTATCCCGGCCGGTCTATTATATAAGATGTATTACTCTCCGTCTGCAGCGTCGTCCTCGCTTGAATACTGAGAGATATTGTCATCTGGAAGACCGTCTGAATCGCTGTCCGAATCATCTCCATCCTCACCATCAAGCCAGCGCTCGATATCCTCAGCATCATCTGTCTTCACCTTTATCTTCACAAGGTAGATAGCGTCGGTGATCTCGACAGTCACAGCATAGAAGCTGTCACCGTTAGGCTTATCGTACTTTACCAGATCTGGGAAATAATCCACATATCCCTTAGGATACTTTTCTGCAAAAGCTGCAGCCAGCTCCTCTGACATATTCTCGTAGCTGATGACTGCTCTTCGTTTAGTTGTAGACATATCTATTTTATCAAATTCGGTTATACTTGTTGAAATCGGGTGCAAGTGTAGGACATTTTTTTTAATTGAGCAACACTATAGACACTTTTTTTCTATTTTCCTCGACGGAAGAAAAAAGACTTCTGTTCACGTTTCCTTTCTATATCCCTTTCCACAAATACCTTCTGGAGATTCTTAGGGTCCATACCTGTGTAGAACATAACTGACGAGGTAGTCATCGGAGTTGGCGTGAAGTCCTGAACCTGGTCCATATACAAGCCTCTCAATGCTGGTGACGATGCAAGTCTCTTCATCTCACGCATACCACAGCCCGGATGACCTGATATGAAGTATGGTACAAGCTCACACTTTCTTCCACTTGAAGCCACAATCCTGTCAAACTCGTCCCTAAGCCTCTCAAAGAGTCTGAAAGACGGCTTGGCCATAAGCTTCAGCACCTCATCTTCTGTATGCTCGGGAGCCACCTTGAGACGACCTGATGTATGTTCGAGAATCAGTTCCTTCAGATATGGATATGATGTATCATCGACAAATCCCTTCTCATCCAGGAACAGGTCATACCTGATACCGCTACCTATGTACGCATGTCTGATTCCCTTCAACTGAGCAATGCGCTCGTACAGTTTCAGGAGTCGTTCATGCGACCTGTCCATATTCTTGCATGGACCTGGGAAAAGGCATGACTTTCTGCGGCATACTGCACACAATTCAGGATTCTTGCCCTTCATGCCATACATATTGGCAGTTGGTGCACCAACATCAGAGATATTGCCCGCAAATCCCGGAAGATTATTTAAAGCCGCTATCTCCTTCAGGATCGAGTCCTCGCTTCTTGACTGGATGAACTTTCCCTGATGCGCTGCAATCGTACAGAAATTACAACCTCCAAAACATCCTCTGTGTGTATTTACAGAGAACTTGATCATCTCATAGGCAGGAATATGCTTTCCTTTATATCTTGGATGCGGTAGCTTTGTGAAAGGAAGGTTCCAGAACGAGTCCATCTCTTCCTGTGTTGCTGGCGGCCATGTAGGGTTGATCTGGACATACCCGTTACCGACCGGCTCGATAAGCACAGGGGGCTGAAGCATGTTGGCGTAGGTCTCTATCACGTGGAAATTCTCTGCGAACGCGATCTTGTCCTTGCAGCAGCGTTCGTAAGAATTCAAGATGACAGCATCCTTTATCCTGCAACGTCCGTCCATATAGAAGCCCAACTGTGGGATCTTCCTGATATCATTGAGATTACGTCCGGCTTCAATTGCTCTTGTAAACTCAATCATCGTCCTCTCCCCCATTCCGTAGCAGAGCCAGTCCGCTCCGCTGTCGACAAGAACCGACGGCTTGAGGGTATCCTGCCAATAATCGTAATGGGTAACACGTCTGAGCGAAGCCTCGATTCCTCCTATGACCACAGGAATATCCGGATAGATCTGCTTCAGGATCTTCGTATATACGGTAACGGCATAGTCGGGTCTCTGTCCGGCCTTTCCTTCCGGAGTATATGCGTCATCGCTGCGAAGACGCTTCGCTGCCGTGTAATGGTTGACCATGGAATCCATGGCTCCGCTGTTCACTCCGAAATATAATCGCGGCGCCCCGAGCTTGCGGAAGTCGCGAAGATCATCCCGCCAGTTCGGCTGCGGCACTACAGCAACACGGTAACCATGCTTCTGAAGCCACCTGGCAATGACAGCCGTACCGAATGAAGGGTGGTCTATAAAGGCATCACCTGTAAAAAGAATCACATCAATGTAATCCCATCCCAAAGCCTTGACCTCCTTTGCAGAGGTCGGGAACATATATGCAGAATTTTCAGTCATAGTGATGCAAAGATAGTCATTTTCATTTTATGCAGATGCCACATGACAAAAGAAGCAGACCTGGCCAGGTCTGCTTCGCACAAAAATCCATTACACACTAATAGTTTTCCTTCATCGGTTCGAAATAAGCCTGAGGGAAAAGGCACGCAGGGCATGTCTTTGGTGCATCCTGCGCCTCTACGATGTATCCGCAGTTGCGGCACTGCCACCAGATCTTGCCGTCACGATGGAAGAAGTTTCCGTCAGTCAGTCTGCTCAAAAGCTTGAGATAACGACGCTCGTGCTCTGCCTCAACCTTTGCAATATTCTTGAATGTCGCAGCGACTGCAGGGAATCCCTCTTCAGATGCAACTTCTGCAAACTCCTTGTAAAGCACATCCCACTCCTCATTCTCTCCCATCGCTGCAGCAAGAAGATTCTCGCTGGTAGTACCAATCTTACCTG
>JAZOPY010000089.1:0-9398 GCA_045655825.1 Candidatus Cryptobacteroides sp.
TGCATAGCGTGAGTAGATCTGAGTACCTACCTCAACGCCCTGCTGTGCGTTTACTACGAGCACTCCTGTGTCGCATACCTTGAATGCGGAAACTGCTCCACCTACGAAGTCGTCAGCACCCGGAGTGTCGATGATATTGAATTTTGTGTCCATGAACTCTGCGTAAAGCGGAGTGGCATAGATTGATCTCTGGTTGATCTGCTCGATTTCAGCATTGTCAGAAACTGTATTCTTACCTTCTACAGTTCCTCTTCTGTCGATTACCTTGCCCTCATAGAGCATTGCTTCAGACAATGTGGTCTTACCTGACTTGGTGCTACCAAGCAGAACCACATTACGGATGTTTTGAGTTGAATAAGTTTTCATCAGTTTTTGTGTGTTATGTGTTTGTGTTTATGTGTCATTCAGCGTTCCGAAAAACGCATCTTCGCAAATCTAATGAAATTAACTTAGAATATCAATAGAATTGCCATAGTTTTTAAGAACCTCATCACACGACATACCGAATTTTTCATAAAACAAATTGTCCAGCTGATAGGGCGCACGACCCTCGCAACAGTCTTTATCCAGCAAAAGAGCCGAGATGTACTTTTCGATTTTTCCGTTCATGATCCTTGACAAATTTTGGTGCATGCAAAGCTGGCCGAAGACAGCGTAAAAATCAAGTTTTTGTGACGAAATCACCGGAAACAGGTGCAGATTTTTCTTTTTTTTAAACAAATTTCTTTTTCTTTAACAAGTTTTACTTGCTTTTCGTCGGATTTTCTTGTTTATAGAGCATCATTTGGCAAAATACTTTTGTCTTTCTATTCTTAAAACCGTAGAAAGATGGACAATTATTCAATAAAGGAGAACATCCGCCGCATCAGGAAAAACCGCAGGCTCACCCAGGAAGACATGGCCCATAAGCTTGGCATTTCAATAACAGCATACCGCGATCTTGAAAGGGGAAGCACCGCAATCATGAACAGCAACATCGACAAGATCGCAGAGCATCTTGATACTTCCAGCGAAGAGATCGTACTCGGTTATCGTCCAATTCAGATGAACGGTCAGAAACTGGAAGAGCTCACCGGAACATACACCAACAGGATATCAATACTGGAAATGCATATATGCAGTTTGGAAAAACTGGTCAAATCCCAGGAAGAAACCATACGCTCAAAAGACGAAATCATCGAAAACAATAAGGAAATCATCGCAATGCTCAAAAAAGAGCTTGGCAGGCAGAAATAGATTGCGTATTTTTGCAGAATGCGCAATGAACCACATCTCCTTAATTATCTGAATGCAGATCTTGTCGAAGCAGGGTGCGACGAAGCCGGTCGCGGCCCGCTGGCAGGCCCCGTATACGCAGCAGCGGTGATTCTGCCGAAAGATTTCTACCATCCTCTGCTTAACGACTCCAAGAAAATGACGGAAAAAGCAAGGGAGACCCTCCGACCTATAATCGAGAGGGAGGCTGTCGCGTGGGCTGTAGAAGAAGTCAGCGCAGAGGAGATCGACACCATCAATATATTGAACGCATCCATCACGGGAATGCAGAGAGCGGTGCGCAGGCTGAGCGTAAAGCCCGATTTCCTACTCATCGACGGCACCCGCTTCAAGCCCTTCGATGACTATAAATACCAATGCGTCGTAAAGGGAGATGCAAAATTCGCATCCATTGCCGCAGCGTCCGTCCTTGCCAAGACCTACAGGGACGAGCACATGAGAAGGCTTGCGCAGGAATATCCTCAATACGGATGGGACAGGAACATGGGCTATCCTACCAAAGAGCATATTGACGCCATCATCGCCCATGGTTACACAATACACCATCGAAAGAGTTTCCACGTAAAACAACTTGAACCAACACTTTTTTAATATGAAAAAAATCATCAGCATCATTGCAGCACTGAGCATCTGCTTCACATCATTTGCAGATGAAGGTATGTGGCTGCTGCCTCTTATCCAGAAGATGAACGGCAAGGCTATGAAGGAACTCGGCTGCGAGCTCACTCCAAAGCAGATCTACAACATCAACAAGACTTCATTGAAGGATGCAATCGTCCAGTTCGGAAACGGCTGTACCGGTGAGATCATCTCTGACAAGGGTCTTCTGGTGACAAACCACCACTGCGGCTATGGAAACATCCAGAAGCTCAGCAGCGTGGAGCATGACTACCTCAAGGACGGATACTGGGCGATGAACCACAGCGAGGAACTTCCATGTGAGGGGCTGACCGTTACTTTCCTCGAGTATATGGAAGACATGAACCCGGTCATCGAGAAAGCGCGCAAGAAAGCCCAGAAGCAGTTCAAGGGTCAGGAGAATGCCGAGGAGATGATTGAAAAGGCGGTCGAAGCTGCCATTGACGAGGCTGTCGTGAAGGCTGAAAAGAAAAACCCTCACTGCAAGGTAATCGTAGAGTCATTCTACAACGAGAACGTATATTATCTTATAGTATATAAGGTATACAGGGACATCCGATTCGTCGGAGCACCGCCTTCATCGATCGGAAAGTTCGGCGCTGATACAGACAACTGGATGTGGCCACGCCACACAGGAGATTTCTCTATGTTCCGTGTTTATGCCGACAAGAACGGAAATCCTGCGGACTACTCTCCGGAGAATGTACCTCTTAACCCTAAGAACCACCTCAAGATCTCCCTCAACGGTGTGCAGGAAGGCGACTACACAATGATCATGGGATACCCCGGACGCACCACACGTTTCCAGACCTCTCCTGAGCTCAAGCACCAGATAGAGCAGAACGACATCCGCATCGCAGCGCGCACCATCCGCCAGGACGTTCTCCTTGAGGACATGCTCGCAGATCCTAAGATCAAGATCCAGTATGCCAGCAAGTACTCAAGCTCATCAAACGGCTGGAAGAAGTGGCAGGGCATGAAGCTCGCTTTCGATAAGCTCGACATCATCGGACGCGCAGAGCAGGAGGAGGCCGATTTCCAGGCATGGGTTGATGCAAACCCTAAACGTCAGGCAAAATATGGCAATGCAGTTAAAGACCTTGCCGCCATCGTGGAGGAAGGAAGAGCTGCAAACAATGCGTTCACAAAGGCGTTTGAGACCATCTATAAGATCGAACTCACCAACTTCGCTACAACATTGGTATCTCTGGCACATAGAGATATCAGACATGGAACAGACACCCTGACAGCATTGAACAATGCATATACTGCCATAGCTCCAAAATATGCTGACTATTCTGCTGAAACCGACAGAAAGGTGGCCAAGGCCATGCTCAAGCACTACCGCGATATCGCAGATACCGAATATGCAAAACTACTTGAAGGCGTAGACATCGATTCTTTTGTAGACGACATCTTCAACAGCAGCGTGTTCACATCTGCAGAAAACCTCAAGAAGGCCATCGAAGAATCAGGCATGGATATAATCAAAGATCCTGCTTATGGCGAGGGATACGAAATGTTGATGGAGTGCGTAAACTGCCAGTTCGCGGCAATGGCTACTGAAGAAAAGCTTGCAAAGGCGCGTCAGCTCTACACCGAGGGTCTTCTTGAATGGAAGGACGGCCAGCCTTCATATCCTGATGCAAACTTCACAATGCGACTCACATACGGCACAGTCGGAGGATATTCTCCAAAGGATGCTGTGATCTACAGATATTACACAACTCTTGACGGAGTGATGGAGAAGGAAGATCCGAATAACTGGGAATTTGTGGTTCCTGAAAAGCTGAAGGAACTGTGGAAGAACAAGGACTACTGGTCTTCTGACGACTTCATCAATTATGGAACACCTGACGGAAAGATGCCTGTGGCATTCCTCAGCAACAACGACATCACAGGAGGTAACTCAGGCAGTCCTATCATGAACTCGAGAGGCCACCTCATCGGTCTTGCATTCGACGGCAACTGGGAGTCCATGAGCAGTGACGTGATGTTCGAGCCAGACCTTCAGAGATGCATCAACGTTGACATCCGCTATGTCCTCTTCATCGTTGACAAGTTCGGTGGCGCCGGCTGGCTCATCGATGAAATGGATCTGGTATATACAACACGATAGTGATAAGGATTGCCACGCTTCGCTCGCAATGACGTGTATGCATTGAAAAAACGCGTTAACGTCAGTGCGAGGAAGACACGTCAGTGTAATTCAGCGAGGAAGACACGTCATTGCGAGGAGCGCAGCGACGTGGCAATCCTTACAGCAACAATGTACAATATTATGATAAAGGAAAACGAAGTAAATAAATGGCTGATGGAGGTTGAGCACCCTGCCAAGGGTGACAAGAACCTCGTGGAGCTGGGAATGGTAGAGAAGATTGAGATTGAAGAGGGAAAGGTTACAGTAACTCTTGGATTTGCCAAGCACCGCGATCCCCTTGCAGAATACCTCATCGGAAGTTCAAAGGCAGCCATCATCAGAAATGCCCCTGCAGGTACCGCAGCTGAGGTAAAGACCATCATAAAGAACGAGGCAGCACCTAAGAAGAAGCCTGGCCTGGACCTTGGATTTGAAGAGGTTGCAGGAGTGAAGCATATTATAGGTATAGCTTCCGGAAAAGGTGGAGTAGGCAAATCTACCGTTTCAGTGAACCTCGCAGTTGCACTGGCTCGGCTTGGCTACAAGGTGGGACTTGCAGACGCGGATGTCTACGGTCCTTCAGTACCGAAGATGACTGCTACAGAAGGCGCTATGCCGGATGCACTCCAGGACGGAGACAAGGAGGTCATCATGCCTCTTGAAAAATATGGTGTGAAATGGATGTCAATCGGCTACTTCGCAAAGCCTGAGCAGGCGCTCATCTGGCGCGGCCCTATGGCATGCAACGCCCTCAAGCAGATGATCCTGCAGGTGCGCTGGGGCGAGCTGGACTTCCTGCTCATAGACATGCCTCCGGGAACAGGCGACATCCACATCAGTCTGGTACACGACATTCCGCTCGAAGGCGCTGTCATCGTCAGCACTCCTCAGGATGTGGCTCTTGCAGACGTTGAGAAGGGTGTCAACATGTTCCGCAACAAGGACGTCAACAAACCTATCCTCGGACTCGTGGAGAACATGGCATGGTTCACCCCTGCCGAACACCCGGACGAGAAATACTACATCTTCGGCAAGGAAGGCGGCGTGAGGATGGCAGAGAAATATGGCATTCCTCTGCTCGGCCAGATTCCGATCGTCCAGAGCATCCGCGAAGGCGGTGACTCTGGCGAACCGGCAGCCCTTTCATCCCGCCCGGACGGCCTGGCATTCGTAGCACTCGCCGAAAAGTGCGCCGCACTATGTGTTCAACTTGCTGATATTTAATTGTTTGCAAAATAAGTGCTTCGAGGTTCATTTGCGGCCGTTTTTGAAAAACTTCGTAGTGTAGCAGTATGAGATATGGTAATTTAAGCCGTCAGCTGACTTCTCTGGCAGGTCCGATATTCATCGAGACTCTGCTGGTGATGATGCTGGGTGGAGTCGATACATTCATGCTCAGCCGCTACTCTGACAACAGTGTGGCGGCTGTTGGCGTGGTCAACCAGCTGATGAATCTGGTGTTTCTTCTGTTTGAGGTGATTTCACTTGGAACATCCATTCTATGTGCCCAGTATTTTGGAGCAGACAGGAGAGACAAGGTCGTGCAGGTTGTAGGAATATCATTGATTTTTAACCTGATTTCCGGACTGATATTCAGCGGATGTCTGTATATGTTTGCAGATGACATGCTGCAGATCATGGGACTTAGGCCGGACCTCATGCAGTACGGACTTCCATACATGAAGATAGTGGGAGGATTTGCCTTCCTGCAGGCCATATCACTTTCCCTTTCAGCATCCCTGAGAAGCGCCAACAAGGCAAAATATCCGATGTATGTGGCAATGGTGGTCAATGTGCTGAATATCTTCGGAAACTATTCGCTCATCTTCGGAAAGTTCGGAATGCCGGAACTCGGAGTCGAAGGTGCTGCTATATCCACATCGGCATGTCGACTGGTATCGGTCATCATACTGTTTGCGGTGCTGTTCAAGAAGCATATCCCGTCATTTCCAAAGAAGCTCTTCACTCCGTTCCCGTGGGTTGAGCTGAAGAATCTGCTGAAGATAGGCATCCCGTCTGCCGGTGAACATTTCTCCTACAGCCTTTCGCAGGTGGTCATCACTTATTTCATCAACATGATCAGCAATCAGGCGATGACTACCAGAAGCTACGTCGTCAATATCGTGATGTTCACCTACATCTTCGCACTTGCCATAGCCCAGGGAGGAGCCATCCTTATAGGCCAGCTTGTGGGAATGAAGAAAATAAATGCCGCGTACACGATAGGTAAACGTATCATGAGGCTGGGAGTAATCTCATCCGTTTCCCTGTCTCTTATAACCGCTATTTTCGGAACCCATATTCTTTCCATGCTGACCTCAGATCCATGGATCATATCTACCGGAGCCACCCTGCTGTGGGTCGAGATTCTGCTTGAAAACGGACGCGCACTGAACTTCTTCGGTGTCAACGCCCTTAGAAGCGCCGGTGACATCTACTACCCTGTGATTGTCGGCATCATCGTGATGTGGGGCGTACAGGTAGTGGGCAGCTACGTCCTGGGAATAACCCTTGGATGGGGTCTCATAGCCATGTGGGCAATCTTCGCCCTCGACGAAAACATCCGCGGCCTGATCTTCCTGCGCCGATGGAACAGCTTCAAATGGGCTGACAAAAGTTTTGTGAAAGAGAGTTAAGTTAGTATTTTTGTAAAAACTAACATAACCTGGATATGAAAAGGATAGCTGCACTCTTTCTGTGCATCGCCGCGCTAACATGCTGCGACGGATTCATCCAGCCGGATGACATCATTTTGCCGGACAATAACGACAACGGCACCGAAAAACCGGAGCCGAAGCCCGAACCTGAGCCTACACCGGAACCAGAGCCGGAACCAGAACCTGTGCCGGAGGGCATTGTGCCGTTCACTCCTGCAAGCGTCAACGATCCCGGCGTAGCGTACGTATGGGACGAGAATGTTATCCCTGAAATCACCATCCACATCACTAAGGATGAATGGAACAAGCTCTTGAAGAGGTTTGACGAATTCAACAACAACGTTGACTACTTCCATGCGGACTTCACATACAAGAAAGGCAGCGAGACCATTTTCATCGAAGATGGAGGTTTACGTCTGAGGGGAAACACCTCACGCCGCAGACCTGAGGGAGGCTCAGGACAGATGCACAACTCCAACAATCCTGACTGGCACCACTGCCACTTCGGCATCAATTTCAGAAAATACCACAAGGATTCAGACCACACCATCCACGGAATCCGAAAAATCAACCTGAAGTGGTTCAAGGACGATCCTTGCTATGTGCGCGAACTGTATTGCTATGATCTTTTCCGTCGCTACGGCATCTGGACAAGCGCATTCTCGACCTATTGCAGACTATGGCTTCAGGTCGGAGATGAAAAACCGGCATATTTCGGCGTATACAACATGATCGAGCCTATCGATGAAGAGTACGTGGAGCGACGCGAAGAGGGCATGTTCGAGAATGTCAAGGGAAATCTGTGGAAATGCGTATATGGAGCAGGCGGCATGGCCGATCTCAAACACATCGACCCGAACAACACAAACCAGGTCAACTGGGATCAGGACAACGGCATCAACTATACATACGAATTCAAGGGAGATGAGGAGGATTTTCCAGCCGCAAGGGCTCAGCTGGTGGATTTCATAAAGAACCTCAACAACAAGCACAGCATCCACTTTGAGAAATGGGCGAAGGAAGTGTTTGACGTCGAGTTCCTGCTGAAGACCTACGCTGTAAACGTGGCCGTGGGCATGTGGGATGACCATTGGGGCAACGGAAACAACTTCTACCTGTACTTCAGCGGCACCGGACTTGACGACTACAAGGTCTATTTCCTTCCGTATGACTACGACAACTCGCTTGGAACAAGTCTAATTGTGAATGATGCCGGACGTCAGGACCCGTATGATTGGGGAAATGCAGGCATCCTGATGGAAAAGATGATGATCTTCGATGAATTCAGACAGATCTATAAAGAAGCGCTGCAGGAGCTCGTAGACCCGGCAAACGCATTGTTCCATATAGACGCCAGTGTTCCGAGAATCCAGGCATGGCAGGACAAGATAAGGACATACGTGTCGAACGACACCGGCGAAGACATGAGCATCAAGGACCAGCCGGCCTCATGGGGAAATCACGGTGAATACCGTCTCATGGACACCGGCGCCAACAACTGGTTCCGCGTCAAGACCGAGGTAATCAACAACATGGAGTAGGCACAGCTGTGTTCCGACAAATAAAAAAGCCTTGCAGTCGCAAAACTGCAAGGCTTTTTTGCGGTGCGGACGGGACTCGAACCCGCGACCCCCGGCGTGACAGGCCGGTATTCTAACCAGCTGAACTACCGCACCATTGTTCAGATTTTCGAGCCGATGGAGGGAATCGAACCCACGACCCCGAGATTACAAATCACGTGCTCTGGCCAACTGAGCTACATCGGCGATTGGGGCTGCAAAGATATAACATTTTCTCTAATTTGAAACATCAATAAGAGAAAAATATTCAGGTGGCATATATATAACTGATAATCAAAGAATTAGCCTACCATTATCCTAGAAAATCAAGGGATAATGATAGGCTAAACTATTAAGTATCAAGCACTTTGGTGCCACTGGGGTTACACCAAGCAGCATTAATTAGAGTCTCTCGAGCTTTACTGTGAAGTGACGCATGAGTTCTGTCTCCCATGTGATCTTCACACCACGAGTGATCTCGTGACGACGGTCGTAAACGTTCTTGAGAGCTGCTGCGATCACGTCCATGTGGTTGTTTGTGTACACACGGCGGGCGATGCAGAGACGGAGAAGGTCGAGGCCACCGAAACGGTTCTCACGAGTTACAGGATCGCGGTCAGCGAGGATGTAACCGATCTCGCAACCACGCACACCAGCCTCGATGTAGAGCTCGATAGCGAGTGTCTGAGCTGGGAACTCCTCCTTAGGGATCTGGTCGAGAACGCGGTCAGCATCTACGAAGATAGCGTGACCACCGACTGGACGCTGGTAAGGGATTCCGTACTCATCGAGCTTAGCTGCGAGGTACTGAACCTGCTTGATACGAGTCTCGATTGTAGGGAGCTCTGTGTTCTCGTCAAGACCTACTGCAAGAGCAGCCATATCGCGGCCGTTCATACCACCATATGTGAGGAAGCCCTCGAATGGGATACAGAATCTCTTTGCACCCTCATACCAGTCCTCGTGACGTGTTGCGATGAAACCACCCATGTTAACGAGACCGTCCTTCTTTGATGACATTGTCATACCGTCAGCGTATGAGAACATCTCCTTGCAGATCTCCTTGATTGTCTTGTCGCCGTATCCTTCCTCGCGAGTGCGGATGAAGTATGCGTTCTCAACGAAACG
>JAZOPY010000090.1:0-21735 GCA_045655825.1 Candidatus Cryptobacteroides sp.
GTCGAGTGGGCGTCGATCAGTCAGTCTACCCAGAGCGGAGATGCCAAGAAGGCGGCTACAGTGAGGGTGGTGATCGAAGCCAACAAGACTCCCGAAGCCCGCGAACTGGAACTCTGGGTTACAGTGGAAGGCTTTGAAAAGGAGTTGGTTGCGACACTTGTACAGGCAGCGTCAGGCTCAAGTGCGGATTCAAAGATCAATGCCGCGCTGAATACATATATGCATGACATCCTCAAAGAGGACTACCTTTTCAAGGACGCATATAACGCTCTGGAGATCGATCTTACTGTGGCATACTCTGAGTTCCTGGCAAAACATCTGCTCTCATTGGGCGATGTGAACGTTGAGGACGGAGGATACTATAGAGCCACCCAGCCAAACCCTGGCGAGAGGTTCATCTATACTAATATTGTGGAGGTGATGGGCGTTTCGGAAACCCAGACAAAGGCGGTTCAGACCGGCGGTCTCGGCTTCGGACCATTCATCTCGACTGCTTTGGAGGCCGGATCTTCAATGATGGCCATTGCTCCTTCATATGTCAGAAGAGGCTCGCCTGCCGAAGCGGCTGGACTTCGCAGAGGAGACCTCATCTATGCTGTCAACGGAATGCAGCTTACAACTTCCAACTACAGGAACTACATGACTTCGCTCTACCAGAGCCCTTCGGGATCATATAAGTTCTCTTTCCTCAGGTTCGAGGATAACGGAGAGGGAGGATACTCTCTGAACGCATATGAATCCGGTACTGCAATGTCATCGGTGCACATCTATGACCCTGTTCTTCACGCATCTATCCTGACTGATCCTGATAACTCATCCACTAAGATCGGTTATCTTGTGTATGAGTCATTTGACCTGAATTCACATGAGTTCCTCGAGGAGACGATCAATGAGTTCGCTGAAGCCGGAATTACAGACCTTATCCTTGACCTGCGCTTCAATGCCGGAGGTGCCGTGGCACAGAGCCGCTGGCTTTCAGGATGTATTGCCGGTGCAGCGAACTATAGCAAGACATTCACCGAAGTGGTATATAACGACGGATCGACAGAAGACTGGAAGTTCGATTATGGATACACAAGCGATACTGATGCGCTTGGTCTTCCTACAGACCTCGGTCTTGAGCGCCTGTATGTGATATCGTCATATAACACTGCTTCTGCTGCAGAGCTTGTGGTAAGTTCTCTTAAGGGAATTGACTTCCCGGTGAAGATGATAGGCTGCCGTACCGAGGGTAAGAATGTGGGTATGACTGTGTCTGAAACCACTTTCAACGGCAGACGCTTCCAGTTCTCCCCGGTCACATTCTGGGTAAGGAATGCCAAAGGATGGGGCGACTACAAGGACGGCATCGAGCCTGACGAGTATGTCAACAACGACAATACACTCACTACAGACGACGCAGATAACGTCTTCCCATATTCATTCTCTGACTGGGGAAACATGGACTACAACATCGCGCTCCAGTGGGCATACTGCGACATCACTGGCAAGGCTCGCTGGACTCATACTCCTGAGACTAAGAGCATGGCTGTCATCCAACCTCTTGACATGCAGCCGATGTCCCCTGAGTTCGGAAGACATGGCACCCTGAGATATAACAACAACTAAATAATTAAATATGAAGATCTTTTCAATTTTTAAGACAGGTATGCTTAAGGCTGTGCTTGCTTCAGCGCTGGCGCTTCCTCTGGCAGTTTCCTGTTTCGATCCTTCTGGTCTTCAGGAGCAGATCGACATGCTCGTGGATAAAGTCTTCGAGCTTGAAACAAAACTCAACAATGAGATTGCAGCATTGCAGGCAATGCTCAAGGGTAATGTGATGATCTCATCTGTTTCTACAGATGCATCTACAGGCATCACCACAGTAACCCTTACGAATGGTACTGAGCTTCAGCTTCTCCCAGAGAAGGATATGAAGTCATATATCACTTACATTACCCTTGGTGATGGCAAGGCATATTGGGCTTATATCGACGAGACTGGTGCAAAGCAGCTTTTCAAGGATGAGGAAAATCAGCCGATTCCGGTTGTAGCCGAGACACCTAAGGTTGTTGAGATTGACGGTGAGACTTATCTTGAACTCGGAGGAACAAGATATCCGATGTCTGGAAACTCAGTGTTCTCTGATTATGAGGTCATCACTGACGAACTTACAGGAGAGGTGCTTGCGGTTACTTTCACTTTCGGTGATGACATGACATTCACAGTGACTGTTGACGGAGCATGCGGTTTCTTCTTTGTAAAGCCTTCAGGCTGGTCAACCGTTATCATTTCTGACTACTATGTGGCGAACGGTGTGACTGAGCGTGTTCAGGTAGATGCTCGTGGCGTTGTTGACTATGTTCTTCAGATTCCTGACGGATGGAGAGTGAAGGAGTACAAGGATGTATACATGGGAGGTCTCTATTTCGATATTACAGCTCCAGCTGAGGAACTCGTCAAGTCTGGCGTTGCGGCAGCTGATGGTGATCTTAAGGTAGTTGCAGTTCTTGAGGGTGGCAAGGCAACAGTTGCAAGCCTTTACCTCACTACAAATCCTTTCAAGACATTCGGTTTCTCTCTCGGAACAGTAAATGCGACTATGTATAACGGTCTTCAGAAGTTCGTTTACGGTGTATGCCTGAAGTCTGCATTTGACAAGGACGCTGTCTTCCAGACAGCAACAGGTCTCCTTGAGGCTTATGACTATCCAGCAGGATATGGTGTGGCTGAGTACGACCTCTCTGTTCCGGTAGAGGAGGTTCTCGGTGAGGAGCCTATGGCAGGTGAGGAGTATGTATTCTGGGCTCTGCCGGCATTGTACTATGAGACAATGGATGAAGCAGGATATTATCTTGCAGAGGATACATTTGTGACTGCAGAGTTCAAGTATTCTTCGGTGGTGTTCGAGATCTCCAACGAGCAGTTCCGTGATGCGGACCTTAATATGCAGCTTAGAGGCGTAGACGCATATTATATGGAACTTCTTCCGGCAGCAGACTTCATGCTTGAGGATGTGCTCTTCAGCCTTAACAACGGATTCTATGAGCCGGTTTCAGATTCTATGATCTATGAAGGATCAGTGTTTGATTTCGCTGGTGTAGAGGCTGAGTCAGGTACAGCTTATGTGGCATGGATTGCAGTGGCAGAGGAAGGCAAGCAGTATACAGAGGCTGACGTTGTAGTGCGCGAATTCTCGACTCTGACCCTCACTCCAGGAGGTAATGTTAAGGTAACAGCAGGCGAGCCTGTATGCACAACTCTTGATGCAGTGGTATCACTTACCGCTCCTGGTGCAGAGACTATCTACTATTCATTCCTGACAGCTGCTGATGCCAAACGTTATGCTGATGACTCGGCGAAGGCTATGTATCTCTTCGAGAGCGGCAACTCTGTAAAGGAGACAAGCGTAGAGGCCAAGCTTTCTGACAGCGGCATCAAGACCAAGCCTCAGACAGACTATGTGCTCTTCGCAGTAGGATCTGATGCTGACGGTAAGTATGGTGATGTCCTCACACTCGAGTGCTCGACTACAGCTATTGCATACAACGACCTTCAGGTGAAGATCGACATTGTCAGAAATGAGCCAGGTGATGTGCACCTCAGCATTTCTGCGGATGATGCTGTCGGCTTCATCTACTGGATCGGTAAGACATCAGACAACACATGGAAGAGCTCGAACTACCTTGGAGGTAGCGCAGAGAAGGCTCAGGCATTCATGTATGTGAACGCAGACCACAACCGTATCACTTCACTTATGAGCAAGTATCCTATCGTTGACGGCACTATCGTGATGTCTGACCTTGAGATGAGTCAGGACTATGTGATGGTAGCAATGGCTAAGGCAGAGGATGGTTCATACTCGAAGGCAACTGAGTTCCGCTTTGTTCCAAGAGCTGTCTCAATCGGAAATGTTGTATATTCAACTGATCCTAAGTGGGCTGCAGCAAAGCCGACCATCGAGTGGATTCCAGAGAAGTTCACCCAGTCCTCAGGTGGTGTTCTTCCAGGAACATACGGATATTATGTAACCGTTCCTGAAGGATTTACAGCTTACGTCCTCTCGGCTACATACAGCTACTTCAACAATGGCGACGATACAGTCGTTCTGACTCCGGAAGAGTACATTGTTTCGCTTATGCAGCAGACCGACAAGCCACGTGACTGGCATCTTACTGTTTCAGAAGACTGGGAGTGGCCTCACATCGGTTATGAGCACTATCACAGCCACCATGGAGCCGAACTCTGGGGTAACTCAGTGATCTGGGCATCTCAGGAGTTCCACGATTCCAAGTGTGACTGCGGCGGTAACTTCGTTGAGACAAAGGACATGCAGGGCCACCAGGTGCAGGTTACTCACCGCATCAATCTCAATGACGGCAATCCTATCGAGTTCCGTATGCCACAGGCTATCGCCAGCCTTCAGGAGGTTATCGACAGAGTATTCGTAGTCTGCCAGGACCTCGAAGGAAACTGCTACGAAATGTTCGTCTTCGACGTTCCGGTTGACCTCTTCGTCAACGCCGGCGGCCGCGACTAAACTAAAAATACCATAATAATCAATAGGGTGACTTCAATGAGTCACCCTATTTTCATTTATATATTTAACCGGGAGGATGATAGGGATTGCGGAGGACTCCAAGGCCTTTTTTGTTGGATGCACAAACCTAAAATCTGTTCCAAGGGTTAAACACGAACGACACCACGCAGGCAAGGCCAATAGAAGTATCGACAACATTTTGTTGCATCGACGATAGAGCCGACCCTCCAAAGTCGCCATTAGCCCAGTCTATCGGAGACAGCACAAAGGCATTACACTCATTTCTTAAATACTCAATACCACTCAAACAGAAATCAGGCATTATTGAATCAAGACGCACATCACAAGTACATATAAGAAGCAACGCCACTACCACCACTGTTGAGATAGCAGTAATCGGAACCTCATCCATGATGCTGCCCTCAGATCTTGTTATAAAACCGAAGAGGAATAAGAATAAAAAGAAATATACTATTCCGAAAGTCAACAAAAGGTATATAAACTCTGCAACACCTGTCAACATTTCACCTAACAGAACATCAAGCCATCCAGCAACGAATGACAATAGATAAGTGACTATATTGCCCGCCCACAAAGCCAGCCACGATGCTATCAGACATAGAAATATTGTCCACAGAACCCATCCTGCCTTTATCAAGTAATCCATAATTACACGAGTTTTTTCATAAATTCAAAGTTCGCAAATATATCAATTATTTCTTGATTACACCACAAGTCATGATACGTAATGCGTGGGCGCTGCTGTGTCGCGTGTCTTTGTCAGACATTGATCGTGGAGCGTATCCTCTTGAAATACAATATAAAAAGGATGGACTGTATAAAATAAAAATTGTCCATGGACGAAGGAAGCATTTCCCTTTTTTCTGCTTCCTGAGCCATGGACAATTTTTTGTTTATGAAGCGAGGCGCTTAGAGCGTTCTCTTGATCTCTTCGATTGTGTAAGCCTCGACAACGTCGCCGACCTTGATGTCGTTGTATCCCTGTATGTTGAGACCGCAGTCCATTCCAGAGTGAACCTCCTTGACATCGTCCTTGAATCTCTTGAGTGAACCAAGCTCTCCAGTGTAGACTACGATACCATCGCGGATTACGCGCACCTTCGCAGTTCTTGTGAGCTTACCCTCGCGGACGATACATCCGGCGATTGTACCCACCTTGGAGATCTTGAATGTCTCCTGAACCTCGGCAGTTGCAGTGACAACCTCCTTCTGCTCAGGCTCGAGCATACCCTCGATACCGCTCTTGAGCTCATTGATACAGTCGTAGATGACTGAGTAGAGACGGATCTCGATCTCCTCCTTCTCAGCAAGCTTTCTTGCAGAAGGCATAGGACGTACCTGGAAACCGATGATGATCGCATCCGAAGCTGCAGCAAGAAGGATATCCGACTCCGAGATCGCACCCACAGCCTTGTGGATTACGTTCACGCGAACCTCCTCTGTAGAGAGCTTGATGATAGAGTCTGAAAGGGCCTCCACCGATCCGTCCACGTCTCCCTTGACGATGACGTTGAGCTCCTTGAAGTTTCCGATAGCGATACGACGTCCGATCTCCTCGAGAGTCATGTGCTTCTGTGTCTTGATGCCCTGGATGCGGATGAGCTGCTCACGCTTGTTGGCGATGTCCTTAGCCTCCTTCTCGTCAGCCATTACAACGAATGTCTCACCTGCAGTAGGCGCACCGTTGAGACCGAGCACTGAAACCGGTGTTGAAGGACCTGCCTCTGTCACCTTCTGGCCTCGCTCGTTATACATTGCCTTTACCTTACCTGTATAGCATCCTGACAGCATCACGTCACCCACACGGAGGGTTCCGTTCTGTACGAGGATAGTTGCGAGATATCCACGTCCCTTGTCGAGTGATGATTCGATCACGGCACCTGAAGCTCTCTTGTTAGGGTTTGCCTTGAGCTCGAGCATCTCTGCCTCGAGGAGCACCTTTTCAAGAAGCTGCTCTACATTGATACCCTTCTTTGCCGAGATCTCCTGGCACTGGTATTTACCGCCCCAGTCCTCCACAAGGATGTTCATCTGTGAGAGCTGCTCGCGGATCTTCTCTGGGTTGGCACCTGGCTTGTCGATCTTGTTGATCGCGAATACCATCGGTACTCCGGCAGCCTGTGCATGGTTGATGGCCTCAACTGTCTGAGGCATGATGCAGTCGTCGGCAGCAACTATGATGATGGCTACGTCAGTCATCTTCGCACCACGGGCACGCATCGCTGTAAACGCCTCGTGACCTGGAGTGTCGAGGAATGTGATGGCCTGTCCGTCAGGAAGCTGTACATGATATGCACCGATGTGCTGAGTGATACCGCCGGCCTCACCAGCAATAACGTTTGCGTTACGGATGTGGTCCAGGAGGGAAGTCTTACCGTGGTCAACGTGACCCATCACGGTGATCACCGGTGGACGTGGGAGGAGATCCTCATCGGTATCCTCCGCCTCTCCCTGTGCGATTGCGTCTGTAAGGTTCGCAGTCACGAATTCAACCTCATATCCGAACTCCTCTGCAACGAGAACGAGAGTCTCTGCGTCGAGACGCTGGTTGATGGACACCATCATGCCGAGGCTCATGCATGCTCCGATAACCTTTGTTACAGGAGTGTTGTTCATAAGAGTAGCAAGGTCGTTTACAGTCACGAACTCAGTCACCTTGAGCACTTTCTGCTCAAGCTGCTGCATTTCGAGCTCTTCCTGCATTCTCTGTGACGCAGCCTCTCTCTTGTCTTTTCTGTGCTTTGCTCCGAAGTTCTGCTTCTTGCCTTCGTTCATGCGGGCGTAAGTCTCCTTGATCTGCTTCTGGATCTCCTTCTGCATCTCTTCCTGCTCTGCCTCAGTCATCGGCTTGTGCTTGTCACCGCCACGGTCGCGACGGCTCTTCTTGTCGTTCTTCTTGCCCTGGTTCTGCTGCTGAGCGTTGTTGTTTCCGCCCGGCTTATTGTTGTTCTTGTCCTTCTTGACCTTGTTGTCGGCCTCGACCTTGGTCACGTCAACCTTCTGGCTGCCGCCCTTTTCGATTCTCTCTCTCTTCTTCTTTTTCTTCCTGTCGAACTGAGAAAGGTCGATCTTGTCCACAACCTTAGGGCCTGCAAGCTTCTCAACCTCGATCTTCACCTCTCTAGGCTCAGTCTTAGGCTGCTCTTCTACCTTCACCGGCTCTGCTGGCTTCTCCGCTGGGGTTGGGGCGGGTGCGGGCTCTGGCTTAGGCTCTGGTGCCGGAGCAGGTGCTGGCTGAGGCTTCTCCTCTTTAGCAGGCTTCTTTTCAAACTTAGAAAGGTCGATCTTGTCAACTACCTTGATTGCAGGCTCCTCTTTAGCCACCTCTTTTGGTGCTGGAGTTTCCTCGACAACAGTTTCTTCCTTAGGCTGTACTTTCGGGGTCTCAGCGTTCAGAGTGTTGCTCTTGATGACAACCTCTTGTTCAATTGACTCCTCCTCAGGGACAACCTTCTTCTTGGAGCCCATCTCGATGATCTCCTTGAGCTTGATGGTTACCTTTTCTGAGTCGGCTTTAAGTTTCTGGTCTTCACCGAACTTTGCCTCTATAGCTGGAAGAAACTCATCCGATACCTTTGCGTTCGGATTCATCTCTACATTAGCTCCCTTCTCATTGAGGAACTCAACGAGTCTGGCAAGTCCGATGCTGAATTGCTTTGTAAGTTTACTTAATCTAATTTCTGCCATATATTACCCCTTTATTTATTATTCTTCTTCAAATTCTGCGCGGAGGATGTCGAGGATCTCCTCAACAGTCTCATCCTCGAGGTCTGCTCTCTTTGCGATGTCAGCAGCTGAAAGTGCGAGAACGCTCTTTGCTGTGTCGCATCCGATGCTCTGGAGCTTCTCGATGATCCAGCCCTCGATCACATCGTCAAATTCGCTGAGGAGTACGTCCTCTTCTGCGTCAGCGTCATCGTTCTTTGGGAGCTCTCTCCAAACCTCGATCTCCTTGCCGACGAGCATACCTGCCAGACGGATGTTGCATCCGCCTTTACCGATACCCTTCTTGACCTCGTCTGGAAGCATGTATACTTTGATCTTGTCTTCCTCTCCGCCAAGAACTATAGATGAAATCTTTGCAGGGTTGAGGGCTCTCTGGATGAGGAGCTGAGTGTTGCTTGTCCACTGGAGAACGTCGATGTTCTCGTTGCGAAGCTCGCGCACGATGCCGATGATACGTGAACCCTTCACACCGATACATGCTCCGATAGGGTCGATTCTCTCGTCGTATGATTCTACGGCTACCTTTGCACGCTCACCTGGTACACGTACGACCTTCTTGATTGTGATGAGGCCGTCGTAGATCTCCGGTACCTCCTGCTCGAAGAGCTTCTCGAGGAAGTCTGGTGAAGTTCTTGAAAGGACGATGTATGGAGTTGTGTTGTTCTTCATCTCCACAGTCTTGATGATCGCCTTTACAGTGTCACCCTTCTTGAAATGCTCGCCTGGGATCTGCTCCATCTTAGGCAGTCTGAGCTCGTTTCCATCCTCGTCGAGGATAAGAGCCTCCTTTGCCCATGTCTGGTAGATCTCACCTGTAAACAGCTCGCCTATCTTGTTTACATACTTATTGTAAAGGTTTGCCTTCTCGATATCCATGATGCGGCCCTGAAGGTTCTGGCGGATGTTCAGGATACCTCTGCGTCCGAAGTCCTTGAGCTCGATCTTCTTTGCGAAAGTCTCACCGATCTCGTAGTCGTCATCGAGTGCAGGGTCGTTCTGAGCGATCTCAGTATTTGGATCCTCTACCTCCTCAACCACTTCTCTGTTCCAGTAGATCTCGCAGTCTCCCTTGTCGATGTTGATGATGATGTCAAAGTTGTCTGCAGATCCATAGGTCTTGGTGATCTGAGTTCTGAACACATCCTCGAGCACACCCATCATAGTAGGTCTGTCGATGTTCTTCTGGTTCTTGAACTCAGCAAAAGCGTCTTTAAGTTCAATCTTTTCCATTGTTATGTTATTTTTTAGTTGAATTCAATAAAAGGACGTACGGCATTTACCTGGTCCATTGTGAAACGGTCTTCGTGCTCCACCAGTTCCTTCTTCTTCTTTCCCTCTACGGCTTCCTTGACTGAGTATTTCAGCGTGATGCCTTCCTCATCAGCTTCAGTAAGAAGGGCGACCATCTTCTTTCCGCCCTTGAGCATGACCTCCACCTTGCTTCCGACAGCCTTTTGGAACTGTCTGAACACTTTGAACGGCTGGTCAAGTCCTGCTGAACTTACAGTCAGTGAATAGTCCTCCACCTCTCTGTCGAACTTTGATTCGAAGTATCTGCTGAGTGAAACGCAGTCGTCAAGTTCGATTTTTCCGTTTTCTGACTCGATAGTCAATGTAATATCATTATCTTTGCTGACTGAAATGTCAACAAGGAAGTAACCTCGTGCAACGATTTCACTTCCGACAGCATCTAATATTTCTGGTACGTTCATTGTTACAATGTGTTAATGCACAAAATAAGGGGGCTCTCGGCCCCCTGGATCATTCTCACGCTGCAAATATAGGAATAAAATCAGAATAAACAAAAAACTTAAAACCGAACCTGCAAAATCATGGAATTCAAGGCAAAAGAAATCGCTGAGATTCTTGGCGGCACCGTGGATGGAAACCCTGAAGCTACCGTCACAACATTCGCCCGTATCGAGAGCGGCAAGCCTGGGGCAATCTGCTTCTTCGCAAATCCAAAATACGAACAGTATGTCTATACCTGTAAGGCTGATATCATCATTGTAAATAAGACGTTTGAACCAAAGGAACCGGTCTCGGCTACTTTGGTAAGAGTTGACGATGCCTATTCTGCTGTGGCTTCACTTCTTGACTATGTCACAGCCAAGAAGCGCTCGTACAAGAGATATCGTGGCTGCAAAAGCCGTGTGCGCTGGAGTTCCAAGATCGGAAAGAAGGTTTATATCGGTGATTTCGCTTACATAGGCAAGAAGGCTCAGGTCGGCGACTATACCAAGATCTATGAACATGTATATGTGGGTGATGATGTGAAGATCGGCTCACATTGCATCATCTATCCGGGAGTGCGGATCTATCCGGGCTGTGTGATCGGAAATAATGTGATTCTTCATGCGAATGCTGTCATCGGAGCTGATGGATTCGGTTTCGCTCCACTTGAGGACGGCACATGGAAAAAGATCGAGCATACAGGAAATGTGATCATCGAGGATGATGTGGAAATAGGCGCAAATACATGCGTGGACAAGTCTCAGATGGGTGCAACCGTTATCCGTAGGGGAGTGAAGCTCGACAACCTTTGCCAGATAGGACATAATGTGGAGGTCGGTCCGGATACTGTGATGGCAGCCCAGTGCGCCGTTGCGGGATCTGCAAAGCTCGGAAGACATTGTATTGTCGGAGGCCAGACCGGTATCGCGGGTCATATCACCGTCGCAGACAATACCTCCATCGCCGGACAGTCCGGAATCATGAACACAGTCAAGGAGGAAGGACAGAACCTCATGGGTAGCCCGGCGATGCCATTGAGACAGTATCTGAAGTGCTATGCCATCTTCAAAAGGGCTGGCAAATAGGAAATTAGAAAATAATAACTATATTTGTCGGTTGTTTATTAAGAAAATAAGGTAAATATGCAGTTTCAGCATACATTAAGGAATAATTATACATTTGAGGGAAAAGGACTCCACACAGGAAAGGTGGCTAAAATGATCGTAATGCCAGCTCCGGCAGATACTGGCATTGTGTTCAGGAGAGTTGATCTGGATGGATGTCCTGAGGTTGAGGCTCTTGCTGAAAATGTATCCAATACAGCTCGCAGCACCACAATATCAAAGGGTGTGGCTTCAGTTTCGACTATAGAACATATACTTTCGGCGTTGACCGGAATGGGCGTTGACAATGCCTTTATCGAGATCGATAATGTAGAGGTGCCGATTCTTGACGGAAGTGCAAAGCCATACATTGATGCCATGTGGGCAGACGGTTTCCAACAGCAGGATGCGCCTCGTCGCTATATCGAGGTAAAGGAAACAATAGAGATAAGAAATGATGAGACTGGTTCGGTTGTCCGCATCGAGCCTGCTGACCAGTTCTCATACGATATAAAAGTGGACTTTAATTCAAGGGTTCTTGGCGTTCAGTACGCCCAGTGGGACCCGTCGGTTGTTTACGCGGAAGAAATAGGCGTATGCAGAACATTTGTATTCTTCCATGAGATCGAGTTCCTGTTCAAGAACGGACTCGTGAAGGGAGGAGATGTTGACAATGCAATTGTCATCGTAGAGCACCCTGTCACTCCTGAGCAGGTACAGAATATGAGCGATCTGTTCAATATTCCGGCTCTGGAGGTGAGAGAGGACGGCTATCTGAGTAACCTGGTTCTTCGCTTCTCCAATGAGTGTGCAAGACACAAGCTTCTTGACCTCATCGGTGACCTCAGACTTGCAGGTGGTTTCTTGAAGGCAAAGATCACTGCCGAGAAGTCTGGACACGGTATAAATACCGCAGCAGCTAGACAAATTAGAGTAAACTTATAAACTTATGGCAAATATTCATCCACTCGCTACGGTTCATCCAAATGCGAAGCTTGCAGAGAATGTAGAAGTAGGACCGTATGCGTACATCGAGGAGCATGTAGAGATAGGTGAAGGTTCAAAGATTCTTCCTCATGCAACAATTTTCAATTATGTAAAGATGGGCAAGAACTGCTGTGTCTTCCCTGGTGCAGTAATCGGAGCTGTACCTCAGGACCTGAAGTTCGACGGTGAGGTCACTTATGTGGAGATAGGTGACAATGTAAACATCCGTGAGTGCGCTACAATCAATCGTGGTACAAAGGCCAGCGGAAGAAGCGTTACAAAGATCGGCAACAATGTCCTTTTGATGTCTTATACTCATGTCGCCCACGACTGTAAGGTAGGAAACAACTGTATCCTAGTAAGTTATGTGGGTATCGCAGGCGAGACTGACGTTGATGACTGGGCTACAATCGGAGGAAGCTCTGTGGCACACCAGTTCTCAAGAGTCGGAAAGCACGCTTTCGTAGGTGGTGCATGCAAGATCAATAAAGACGTACCTCCATACGTTCTTTGCGGCCGCGATCCTCTTACTTATGCCGGTGTCAACCTCGTTGGACTTCGCAGAAGAGGCTTCTCGTCAGACCAGATCCGCAACATCAAGGATATGTATGACGTGATCTACAACAGCGGCATGAATGTGAGCGATGCCCTCTCTAAGATCGAATCAGGTTTCCCTCAGTCAGAGGAGAGAGATACAATTCTTGATTTTATCAAAGCCTCAAAGCGCGGTATCATCAAGGGCCCGAATTCTGATGTCAAAGGAAGCATAGAATAAGGTGGCCAAGCTATTCTCAACAGCATATTTCCCTCCCGTATCTTATTTCGCAGCCATGGCTCAGGAGATGTCGGGACTTACAGATAGACGAGGCGACGGCAGTTCAATGGAACTGTCGCCGTCTGTCGTTTATATTGAAGCCTGCGAGAACTTTCAGAAGCAGTCGTACAGAAACCGCTGCCGATTTTATGGCGCCGACGGTGTGCAGACCCTTTCTTTTCCGATAAAGCACGAAGGAGGCACTCATAAGAACCCAATAAGTGAAATCAAGATCGATTATAAGACTCCATGGGTGCAGCAGCATGAGAGGGCGATAGTATCGGCCTATCGTACTTCAGCATATTTTGAGTACTATCAAGATGAACTGTTCGCTATCTTGGAGCATGGGTACGAAAGGCTGTTCGATCTGAATCTGGCTTTGATCAAGTTCTTTATAGAGAAGACCGGCCTCGCTGTCGATCTGCGTATGACTGAGGATTATGCAGTCGTGCCCGAAGGTATGGAAGATCTCAGGGAGACCATCCATCCGAAGCGTGTAAACGCACTTCTTTCAGACCTGGGTCTGGAAAAGCCGTATTTCCAGGTCTTTTCCCAGAAACACGGCTTTCAGTCCGACCTGTCCATCATGGACCTGCTTTTCAATGAAGGTCCGGACAGTATTCTTTATTTAAAAAAGCTTTAGATCTCCGATCGGGCCGGGGATGACTTTGTCAGAATCTCCAACCCAAAGTCAGCATCACCTTCCATGCGCTGCGTGTGTTGAGGATTTCTGGTGCGAAGGCTACCAGAGAGCCGTCAGCATCGTACATGTAGTCGTCGTAAGGCATGATGTATTCGTCTGTTGCGAATATGCATCTTGCTGCAGCATCAATGAAGAATGACTTCTTTGAGGCGTATCCAAGACCGAATGATGCGGTCTGTGTCTTCATCTTCTCAAGTGGGTTGCCCTCGATGTCTGCCTTTTCAGGGGACTGGGTCAGGCCGTATCCTCCTCTGAGTGCAACGCTTCCAAGCTTCACTTCCGCACCCAGTCTGAGCATGTGAGATGTGCCGTAGATTGTCCTGATCTCATGATTGATGTCATCGAAGTAGTCTCTTCCGTCAGTGAAGCCGCTTCTCTTGAACTTCATTGTGCTGTAGTCGCACATCTCATAGTCAGCGCTGATCACAGCAAACTTGCCGAGTGTGTATGCCAGACCGAAGTTTGCCCTCCAAGGCTCACGGAAACTGTATCTGTCTTCGCCGTATGGGCTTGTTGCAGAGGCGTCATAGCGTGAGTCTGTGAAGTTGGTCTCTCCTGAGTGATTCCATTCCTCGTTCACGGTTGTTGCGACAGGAGTCTGGATTGCAGCTCCGAAGCGGAAGCCTGCTCCAGGTGTGAGGATAATACCGAATTTGCCGTATACTCCTGAAGTCTCGACAGAATAATTGTAGTTGTATTTCATTCTGTCGAAATACATTCTGTTGCCGTTGTCAAGCTCGATCTCAAAGTCTGACGGGTCAACCGCCTGCTCCTTGAAGTACTCTGCATATCCATAGTTCATTGCGGTTGCAGCAAGGTTGGCACCGATGTAAAGGAAGTCGGAAACATTGAATCCGATATTGATGATGTATTCGTTCTTTCTTCCTTTAACCTGACGGCCGTATTTCTGCTCCAGAGGTCCTCCGAGGGCGATTTCTGTCATGCCGTTGTTGTCGATGAGGAGTTCGCTGGCTCCGACAAACTGGTCGTCATATCCTCCGAAGGTCGAGATCATGCCGCTGTGGTATCCTACGACGTCTTTCCAAGGATAATAGTCGTATGCGTCGTTGCGGTTAAGCTCGCTGCCGAGGTAACCGTTCATGGTCGCTCCTGCTGCCATCGAACCCATGAATGAGGTCGTGTTGTTTGTGCCGGCCGCATACAGGTCTTCATTCCAGCTGTTTGACGTGTTGACTACAAAACCGAATGTAATGTTTTTTACTCCTGAGTTTCTGCCGGTGTTCCAGTCAAGGGTGAATCCGAGATTTGGAAGCGAGAATGCTGTGTGGCGGTTGCGGTATTCCTTTTCGAAATATGGCAGACTTCCGTCTGAGTAAGGAGATACACCTTGAGTCGTGTTTGTAGTGAAGGTCAGTGATGGGGTTATCGAGACCTGAGAATATTTCGCCACCGCACTACCTGCAGGGTTCAGACTGATGGATCCGAGGTCTCCTCCCAGAGCAGTGAATGCGTTGCCCATCGCCACTGTTCTCGCTGTGCCTTCGTAATTTGTCTCGCTGAACAGGAATGCATCATACGCAGTCTGTGCAAGAGATGCGAATGATGAAATCGTTGCCAGTAAAATTATCAATGCTGCCTTTCTCATAGCTGTATGCTTTAAAGTCTGTTATTATCTTCTTCCTCCTGATGATCCGCCGCTTCTGCTCGATCCTCCTCCGCTGTAACTGCTGCCACCGCCGTAGCTTCTGCTTGTTGAGCTGCTTCCGCTGTAGCTTGATGAACGTGTTGTTGTTCCGCTGCTCCTGTAGCTTGATGACGAGCTGCCTGAACTTCTATAGCTTGATGATGAGCTGCTGCTGCGATATGTGCTTGTTCCTGATGATCTGCCCGTTGTGCTTCTGCTGACAGACGTTGAAGAAGCCGGACGTGTTACGGATGTGCCGCCTGGCTTTCTGTGATTGGCAACGGAGCCGGAAGACGTCTTGACAGTGGTTGTCGGCTTGCTTGTCACGTTTGCTGTGTTTCTGCTGACCGATGTCCTTGACGGAGTTGATATCACGCGGGTTGCGACTGCTCTGCCGCCGCCTGATGAAGTCGCACCTGACGACACCCTGCTGACGGCAGACGATTCCGTACGGCTGACTCTGCTGCTGGATCCCACGCCTCCTCTTGTGGAAACCCTGCTGGTGAAGACGCGGTCCGAACCTGTGTGACGTCTGCCTCCGAAATAATAATCGTCATTGCTTACAGATACGGAAGGGTAGTAGTGGTGATGGTGGTGGTGTCCCCAGTATGGGTCCCATCCTCCGTACCATCCGCAGTAGTGCGGGTACATGTATCCATACCATGGATCGTACCATCCTGCGTAATATCCGCCGTAACCGTAGTACCAAGGGTCGTAGAAGCCTCCGTAATAGTACGGGTCATACCATCCATGATATCTCCATGGGTTGTAAGACCATGAGTTCCAGTACCATGAGTTGCCATACCAAGGATCATAGTGGCGGCTCCAATACCATGAACTGCCGATGCTGTAAGGAGTGTAATATGCCCAAGGGTCGATGTTGTTCTGCCATGAATATGGGTTTTCGCCTACAGTCACGACTGTGCTTGCGAGAGATTTGTCATATCTTATGCTGGCCGACATGTTTTCCGGAATCATCACTGTGTCCTTCTTGTCGCCGAACAGATATATTTTCGACGCCTTTGTCTCTTCTATCAGGGCGTCTGTCTTTGATTGAGATTCAACTCGCTCCGCTTTTGAACGGAATGACGGCCCGCTGCTGTAGATGCCGTCCTGGAATCTTGCTTCGTTGTTTGATGAAGCATATTGAGAGGCTATGCCGCACGATGAAAGGAGCGCAATGGCAACCGTCATCAGCAATGAAATCTTTTTCATAGTCTTTCTCCTTAATTATTTATAATTATTTCGTATCTTCGCAACTTGTTTGAGTGTGCAATAATTGTACCGCATTTTATGTGTCGGCATTCTTGCCCATTCAGCTACAAAGATAGAGATAAAAACAATAAAAAGTAAAATACAATGGCAAAAGAAGTAACTAAAAGGTCGGATAACTACTCGCAGTGGTATGACAACCTAGTGGTAAAGGCAGATTTGGCTGAGCGTTCAGCTGTCAGAGGATGTATGGTGATCAAGCCATACGGATATGCAATTTGGGAGAAGATGCAGGCGGTGCTTGACAAGATGTTCAAGCAGTCAGGTGTGCAGAATGCATATTTCCCTCTTTTTATTCCAAAGTCTTTCCTCAGCCGTGAGGCTGACCATGTCGAGGGATTTGCAAAGGAGTGTGCTGTGGTGACCCACCACAGACTTATGGCAAGCCCGGATGGAAAGGGTGTGGTTGTAGATCCTTCTGCAAGACTGGAGGAGGAGCTTATCGTAAGACCTACTTCTGAGACCATCATCTGGAACACATACAAGAACTGGATCACTTCATGGAGAGATCTTCCGATCCTCTGCAATCAGTGGGCAAACGTAGTGCGCTGGGAGATGCGTACCCGCCTCTTCCTCCGTACAGCTGAGTTCCTCTGGCAGGAAGGTCACACTGCTCACTCGACTCGTCAGGAGGCAGAGGAGAAGACAATGGAGATGGTGAACGTATATGCAGACTTCGCTCGCAAATACATGGCAATGCCTGTTGTCGTAGGTCATAAGAGCCCTAACGAACGTTTTGCGGGAGCTCTTGATACCCTTACAATCGAGGCCCTCATGCAGGACGGTAAGGCGCTTCAGGCAGGTACATCGCACTTCCTCGGCCAGAACTTCGCAAAGGCTTTTGATGTGATGTTCACAAACAAGGAGGGTCAGCAGGAGTATGTATGGGCAACATCATGGGGCGTATCGACTCGTCTTATGGGTGCTCTTATCATGGCTCACGGCGATGACAACGGTCTCGTACTCCCTCCGGCACTCGCTCCAATTCAGGTGGTTATGGTTCCTATTACAGGCAAGGACGAGGCCGTGAACAACGCTATCCTTGACAAGATGGCAGCTTTCAAGAAAGAGCTTGAGGCAAAGGGTATCAGTGTGAAGATTGATGCTCGTGACACACTCCGTCCGGGATTCAAGTTTGCAGAGTGGGAGCTCAAGGGTGTTCCTGTCCGTCTCGCAATGGGAGGCCGTGACCTTGAGAACGGAACTGTCGAGCTTGCTCGTCGTGACACATGTGAGAAGGCATCTCACTCACAGGAGGGCATCGCTGACGTAATTGCAGCCCTTCTTGACGAGATTCAAGAAAACATCTACGCTAAGGCACTCAAGTTCCGTGATGACAACATCCGCAAGGTCGACACTTGGGAAGAGTTCAAGGAGGAGATCACAAAGGGCGGATTCCTTCTCTGCCACTGGGACGGAACTCCTGAGACTGAGGAGAAGATCAAGGAGGAGACAAAGGCAACAATCCGTTGTATCCCTGTAGACAGCGCGGTATGCGTTGAGGAAGGCAAGTGTATCTACACAGGCAAGCCTTCAAGCCAGAGAGTATTATTCGCAATTTCTTATTAATTATGAAGAAGATATTTATCGCATTATCTGCAGCCCTTCTTTCAATGGGCGCATACGCGCAGGACGCGCAGCAGGCTGCAGCAGACGCAGCTAAGGCAATGGAGGCAGCTCCAGAGGCTGAGGTAAAGGTCGAGAAGCCTAAGTATTGGGAGGAGTCTCTCAAGACAAATGTAACACTTGGACAGACAAGCCTGACAAACTGGGCGGCCGGTGGTGACAACACTGTGTCACTTGCTGCATATATTGACGGAAATGCAAACTGGAAGAAAGGCGACATGTTCTGGAACAACCGCCTCCAGCTCGATTATGGTTTCCTTTGGGCTTCGTCAAAGCCGATCCTTCAGAAGAACACTGACCGTATCTATCTTGAAAGCAAGTGGGGCTATAAGGCACCTTCGACAAGATACCTTTATTTCTCTGCAAACTATGACTTCAAGTCTCAGTTTACCAACGGATATGAATACAAGACTCCAGACAGCGTGACTGGTCTGGAAGGCTCTGCACTCAGAGACGTATGGCGTGAAGCGCGTGACCTTAAGTCAGGTTTCCTTGCTCCTGCATACACAAACCTCGCGCTCGGTATTGACTTCGTGCCAAACAAGTGGTTCTCACTCAACTTCGCACCTCTCACAGGAGACTTGGTGATCGTAAAGGATGCAGCCTTGAGAGGCAGCTACAGCATGCCTTTGAAGAAGGAGTTTGAGGGAATGGCAGAGAATGTCCCTACAGATGGTTCGCAGTTCAGCAGCGTGAGATTCGGATTCGGTGCGCAGCTCAAGATGGATGCTAAAGTGAACATCAACGACAACTTCTCATACAGCACCCAGGTCGTGCTCTTCGCCAACTATCTTGACATCAAGCATTGTCCTCGTATCAACTGGGATAACCGTATTGACTGGAAACTCGCAAAGTATTTCTCTTTCACAGTCACAACAAATCTCATCTACGATGATACAATCATGATTGCTGACAAGAATGGTGAGAATCCTAAGGCTCGCGTACAGTTCAAGGAGTCTATGGCATTCGGATTCACATACACAATCGCAGGCAAGAAATAATGCTTAACCGCTTCAAGCATATTGTGGAAGAAATGAGGGGGCTGATCGACGATTCGCGGTCAGCCTCTTTTCTCTTGGCCGTAAGTGGAGGCGTAGACTCCATGTGTCTGGCGGACCTGTGGGTTCGTGCCTTTGGTGCGGACTCATGTGCTCTGGCGCATTGCAACTTCAACCTCAGGGGAGAGGACAGCGATGCAGATGAGGCGCTTGTCACGGCATGGGCAGGGGAGCATGGAGTCAGAATCCATAAAGTGTCTTTTGATACGGTGCAGTATGCTTCGCAAAATGGGGTAAGCATAGAGATGGCTGCGCGTGAGCTTCGCTACAGATGGTTCGGAGATCTGTGCAAGGAGCATGGGTACTGCGCGGCTGTAGTGGCCCATCATGCTGATGATAATGCTGAAACGCTCGTCCTGAACATGGTCCGCGGCGCCGGTCTCAAAGGCCTTACCGGCATGAAACCGGTCTCTCCACTGCCATGCCTTTCACGTCATTGCGAGGAGCGGAGCGACGTGGCAATCCTCCGCCCCCTCCTAACCTTCACCCGCAAACAGATTGAAGGTCATGTCTTTGCATGGAAGGTTCCGTACAGGGAGGACAGGACCAATTCGTCCGTGGAGTACCGTCGCAACAGCATCCGCCATGAGGTGTTTCCGCTTTTTGAGCGTATGAATCCTTCGTATGTACGTACCCTTAATCGTGAGATTACTTACCTCAAGGATGCCTCCGCCATCGTTGATCAGTGGTGCAGATCGCAACTCCCCCACGTCATCGCGAGGAGCGGAGCGACGTGGCAATCTCCTCCTCTTAAGATTTCCACTAATGCCTTGCTCGCCATCCCTCAGTGGCGATACCTATTATATTATATACTGGAGCCGTACGGCTTCAATTCCGCTGTCCTTGAATCTCTGGAGGCATTGCTCGTTTCCGACCGCACGGTTTCAGGCAAGCGTTTCGAGTCAGAGGAATATGTCCTGTCGGTAGAAAGAAATATGCTTGTGATAAATAAAATATCAGCCAAGGCGCAGCCGGCCTTCACTCAGGTTCCGGCCCCGGGAGCATATCATGCAGGCGGTTTACGCTTTATGATTGAGGTCCTGCCCTGGAACGCTGATATGTCCCTGAAGCAGCCTGAGGGGACATTGATCTTCGATGCCGCAAAACTGACCTTCCCGTTTGTCCTGCGCAGCTGGCGTAATGGTGACTGGATGATTCCGTTCGGGATGAGGGGAAAGAAGAAGCTCAGCGATCTTTTTGCTGACCTGAAGTATGGCAGTACAGAGAAGAATGCTGCGGTAGTCGTGGTTGACTGCAAGGGTGACAGTGCAGAACTTCAGCATGTTGCAGCTTTGCTGCCGGTCAGGATGGACGACCGTTATAAGGTGATGGGAAACACAAAGGAAATTATCCGAATAACACTTACAGATAATCAATAATCTTCATGAAACGTATAGTATCACTATGTCTTGGCGCACTTGTGCTTGCAGTGTCGTGCGCTCCCAAGGAACAGAAGCATTTCATTTCAGATGCCGAATATCGTGCACAGGTGGAAAAAGATTTTGCTGCGCGTGAATCGATATGCTCAGCGGCAGGAGTTGATCTCGAGTCGATGGGGTTGGCTGTGGACGAGAAGGAAGCCATGCAGTTCCTCTATGCCTATATGCCTCTTGGCGATATCGTAAACCATGATCCTGAATTCTATCTTCAGCATTACGAGCTGACAAAGCAGGCATGCAATGAAATGCCTTGGGGCAAGTCTGTTCCTGAGCGAGAACTCAGGCATTTCGTCCTTCCGGTGCGCGTCAATAATGAGAATCTTGATTCTTCAAGAGTCGTGTTCTATAATGAACTCGCTCCAAGAATCAAGAACATGAGCATGAATGATGCGGTGCTTGAAGTAAACCACTGGTGCCATGAGAAGGCTGTATATATGCCATCAGACCGACGCACAAGTTCTCCTCTTGCCACCATCAAGACTGCCTACGGACGTTGCGGCGAGGAGTCGACGCTTCTTGTTGCGGCTCTCAGAGCTGTCGGCATTCCTGCCCGTCAGGTATATACTCCGAGATGGGCTCATACTGACAGCAACCACGCCTGGGTGGAGGCCTGGGTGGACGGGGAATGGTACTTCCTTGGTGCATGCGAACCTGAGCCGGTACTCAATCTCGGTTGGTTCAATGCCCCTGCAAGCCGTGGAATGCTCATGCATACCAATGTCTTCGGAAAGTATAACGGACCGGAGGAAATCGTAAGGGAGACACCTCTTTATACAGAAATCAATGTGATCGAGCATTATGCTCCGGAGTCTGCCGCCATGAATATCAAGGTAGTGGATAAGGACGGTAATCCAGTAGAAGGTGCAAAGGTGACTTTCAAGATATATAACTACTCGGAGTTCAACAGCGTCGCATACAAGCTTACTGACGCTGAGGGCAGGACATCTCTTACTGCAGGTCTTGGAGACATGATGATCCATGTATCCAAGGACGGACTCTTCGGCTTCAGGAAGGTGACTTACGGAAAGGATCAGGACGTGACAGTTGCTCTTGAATACGAGAAGGACTCTGACATTGCGCATATCGAG
>JAZOPY010000091.1:0-35060 GCA_045655825.1 Candidatus Cryptobacteroides sp.
CTTGTACTTAGGAGGAGCAACCTTAGACACGAATGAGATACCCATTGGTGAAAGGAGAAGCTCAGCGAATGTGAGTACGAGGTAAGTGCTGATAAGCCAGCTAGGTGACACGAGGTCAGGGCTTACTGTACCGCCGAGAGCCTTAGGAGATGCAAGACCCATTGAGCCGAGGGTAAGGATGAGGAAGCCGGCTGCAGCCACGAACATACCGAGTCCGATCTTGCGTGGTGCTGAAGGCTCCTTGCCCTTCTTTGCAAGTGCGCCGAAGATAGCGAGTGACACCGGAGTGAGGGCTACCACGTAGAATGGGTTGAACTGCTGGAAGTCAGAAGGCTGGATGTTTACAACCTGAGGCATCTTGAAGTAGAGTGCAGCTGCAACTCCCCAAAGACCGAGGGTAGCGATTGCAGAAGTGATCTTTGCCTTCTTTGTCTCTGACTGGAACACGCTGAAGAGTGTGTACACAGAAGCTGCGATACTTACGAGGCACCAGATGTTGAATCCGATTCTCAGGCCGCCTGCTGCAGTGTTGGCAGTGTAGTCACGAGCGAAGAATGTCATTGTCGCACCGTTCTGGTGGAAGGCCATCCAGAAGAAGATTACTACTGCGAATACGAACACGAGAGCGCCGATACGGCTCTTGGTCTGCTCTGGAGTGAGCTCAACCTCAGCACCTGGGTTAGCAGCCTGAGCCTGCTTGGCGTTGACGTCAGCGTGCTTGAACCAAGAACGGCAGCCGTAGTAGATAGCTACAGAAAGGATGAGTGACACGCAAGCTACAGCGAAACCGCCGTTGTAAGCAACAGAAAGTCTCTCGATGTAGTAAGGTGCGAATGAAGCCATGTCCATACCTGCAGCGCCTGGCATTGTTGCAGCGATGTTCTGGAGGTTAGCGAGGTTCTCAGCTGAGATAGTGCCGTCCATTACCTGGTGTGCAAGTGCAGGAACATTTGCGTTGTAGAAGAGCTCATACTTGTTGAGTGACCAGTTTGTCATAGCCTTAGCCATTGATGGAGCGAACATCGAACCGAGGTTGATGGCCATGTAGAAAAGGCTGAATGCAGCGTCTCTCTTTGAAGCGTACTTAGGATCATCGTAGAGGTTACCTACCATAACCTGGAGGTTACCCTTGAAGAGACCTGTTCCGATAGCGATGAGAGTGAGGGCGCCAAACATCATGATCTTACCTGCGAGGTCCGGTGCGGTCGGGATCGCGAGGCATAGATAACCTGCAAACATTACTCCGATACCGATTGTCACGCACTTTCCATAACCGATCTTGTCAGCGAGGATACCTCCGAAGAAAGGCATAAAATAAACTCCAGCGAGGAAGATGGAGTAGATCTGTGTGGCAGCTGCCGCGCTGAAGCCGAACTTGGCCTGGATGAACAGGAGGAAGATGGCCAGCATTGTGTAATAGCCGAAACGCTCACCTGTGTTTGCAAGCGCAAGGGCGAATAGTCCTTTTGGTTGACCTTTGAACATAATTACTTGTGTTTATTGATTGTTATTGATTTTAGTCAATTAATCCGACAAAGATAATAAAATAATTTAGAAGGGAAAATATCGGAAATGACGAGGAAAATAGGTATATTTGTTTTTTGTGCTGATCCGGAGGAGCGCGCGTTGATGGGGAGTAAGGGGAGGTGTATGTTATATATGTTTGAAAATGAGAAAGTTATTTGTTAATATAACAAGAGGCATTGTGCTGCTGTTGTCCAAACTGCCGCTCAGATTCCATTATTTTATGGGCAGGATTCTTTCGTGCCTGATGTAAGATGTGATGAAGTACCGCTACGGCACAGTGATGATAAACCTTGCCAGGTCCTTCCCGGAGAAGAAGTACCGCGAGTTGGAGAAGATCGCTTCTGACTTCTACAGGCATCTCGGAGAGATCTTTGTTGAGGCTATCTGGTTCGGAGGTTGCAACTACAGGAAACTGTACAAAAGCGGCATCGTGACTGTCACAAACCCAGAAGTGTTCAACGAACTTTTTGCGGCTGCGCCGAGCATGACAGTGCTTTATTCGCACTGCGGCAACTGGGAACTTCTTGGAGGCTTCCTGGGTTACAGGACAGCGACAGGGGAGAAGGTGACCCTCGAAGAAGAGCAGATCACTGTGGTATACAAGCAGCTCACAAGCCAGTTCTCGGACGAGTTCTTCAAGCGTAACCGTGCTGCAGCCTTGGAAAAAGTCGGAACATCCTGCGAGATAGAGTCTTCCAACATCCTCCGATATGCAATCAAGCATCGTCAGGATCGTAAGATATATATTTACATCGCCGATCAGGCTCCTTACAAGGGCACAGGCAAGCATCCTGTAGGGGAGTTTCTCCATCAGCCGACAAATGCGATGCTCGGCAGCGTGGGACTCGCCAACAAACTCAGCCACAGTGTGGTGTACTTGAAGATGAAGCACGTGGCAAGAGGAAAGTATGAGATGACCTTCATCCCTATATGCCGGAATGCGTCAGAGCACGCTCCTGAGGACTTGATCAGGAAGTACTACGACATACTGGAACAAGAAATTAACGAGACTCCTCACAACTGGCTGTGGAGTCATAAAAGATGGAAATGATATGAGAAAGTCAATTTTTGCAATCGCAGCTTTAGCGATCTCATTAACGGCATCTGCACAGATGTCGGCAGATCCGGAGGGGTATATCACATATTCCCTTCCTTCAACGATTGTTGCTCTTGAAGTCAAGGCTGTGCAGGAGACATTCCACGCAGGTCCGTATGCGAGATATGCTGAAAAATTCCTCGGTATTTCGCCTCGTATGAAAGATGAGACGAAAGTGCAGATTGCGGAGATAATCTTGACCCCGTACGTGGAGGCTGACCTTGCGAGACGTTATTCGATGATGGCTGGAAAGACAGTGTCTTCAAATCTGTTCAAACTTACCTCTGCCGGTCTTGTCACATTGGCTGATGCAGCATATACAGATGAGTCGGTCTGGCGTTTCCCAGTGGATATCCAGGCGGACTTTTCAGGTAAAGGCATCTCTTCGAACTTTACATCCGAGTCGGCTGTCCTTTACAAGAATGACAAGAAGGAGTCCTCATTCAACAGGGTTGCTGTGCTGCAGAATATGGTAGTGGAGAAGTCGCTTGAACAGAAGGCGCGTGAGGCGGCTAACACGATCCTCGACTTGCGCAAGCAGCGCCTTCAGATCGTGACCGGCGACACCGACGCGACTTACAGCGGCGAGGCTATGGGCACTGCTGTTGCCGAACTCACACGTCTTGAAAGTGAGTATATGACACTGTTTACAGGCTATTCTGATTACCAGACTCAGACAATGAAGTTCGAGGTCATTCCTCAGACAGACCGTAAGAATCAGATGTATGTGGCATTCCGGGTGTCTGACAGCGCAGGACTTCTTCCTGCAGATGAGATGAACGGAAAGCCTATATTAATGGAGATAGAAGTGCCTCAGATCGCCCAGGTGGTCACAGATGAACAGCTGGCTCAGGAGGCGGCGGAAGCGGAAGCCAAAGCCAAAGGAAAGAAAGCTCCCAAGCCAAAGCTGGTCAAGCCGGTTCCATCCATATATTACAGAATACCTGCAACTTGCGTAGTAAAAGTCAAGGAAGGTGCAGACCTCCTGCTTCAGACACGCATCCCAGTGTACCAGCTTGGCCAGGAAGCTTCGGTTCCATTAAAGACAGTATTGAATTAAACACATAAACATTGATAATTATGAGCATTCAGAATCTTGATCCACAGATCGTGTGGAAAAACTTTTACGCATTGACACAGATTCCACGCCCTTCAAAGCATGAAGAGCTTGCAGTGGAGTATATGTATAACTGGGGTAAGGAGCATGGCCTTGAGACTATCAAGGATGAGGTTGGCAACAGCATCATCCGCAAGCCTGCTACTCCAGGATGTGAGAACATGAAGGGTGTTATTCTTCAGGGTCACATCGACATGGTGCCTCAGAAGAACGCTGACACTGTTCACGATTTTGAGAAGGACCCTATCCAGACCTGGATCGATGGCGAGTGGGTAAAGGCTAAGGGCACAACTCTCGGTGCAGACAACGGACTCGGTCTTGCTATGGCGATGGCAGTTCTCGAGTCATCGGATATCAAGCACGGACCTATCGAACTCCTCTGTACAATCGACGAGGAGACAGGTATGACAGGTGCAATGGCTCTCAAGCCAGGCGTACTTCAGGGTGAGATCCTCATCAACCTCGACTCAGAGACTGAGGGTGAGCTTTATGTAGGTTGCGCAGGCGGTCTTGACGCTTCAGCTACAGCTACATACGTTCCTGCCGAAGCTCCAGAGGCACATGAGTGCTGGTCGCTCACAGTAAAGGGCTTCAAGGGCGGTCACTCAGGTATGGACATCATCCTCTGCAGAGGTAATGCAAACAAGCTTGCAGTCCGTATCATCTACGAGCTCATGACCAAGGCTGACGTTAAGCTTCTTGATCTTGAGGGCGGTACTCTCCGCAACGCGATCCCACGCGAGGCATTCGCTACAGTATACGTTCCAGAGGCTAAGGTAGCTGAGGCTCAGAAGGTATTCGCAGAGGTTTCTGCAGCTATCAAGGCTGAGTATGCAGGTACAGACCCTGATTCAGAGTTTATCTTCAAGCCATACGAGTGCGCAGAGGGCGAGTGCTGCTGCCACGGCGACGAGTGCAAGTACGTTCCTGAGGCTGACGCTTACCGCTTCATCCGCGCTATCCTTGCATGTCCAGACGGAGTTGAGCGCATGAGCAGCGAGATGCCAGGTCTCGTTGAGACTTCAAACAACCTCGCTATGGTTAAGATCGAGGCAGGCGAGTTCAGCGTGAAGACCCTCATGAGAAGCTCTGTAGACACAGCCAAGGACGCTCTCGCACAGAAGTTCGAGGCGATCTTCTCTCTCGCAGGCATCGAGACTTCATTCGCCGGCGGTTACTCAGGATGGGCACCAAACCCAGACTCAGCTATCCTGGCTACAATGAAGAAGGTTTACAACGACCTCTACGGCAAGGAGCCTGCTGTGATGGCTATCCACGCAGGTCTCGAGTGCGGTATCCTCAGCGGCGCATACCCACACTGGGATATGGTTTCATGCGGACCTACTCTCATGAGCCCTCACTCTCCAGATGAGCGTGCCAACATCCCTTCAGTTGCAAAGTGCTGGGAGTTCCTCCAGGCTGTTCTTGCAAACATTCCTGTAAAGTAACAGTTTGAGACAATCATACTATAAAGATCTTTTGAAGCTCGGGCTGCCCATAATGATTGGGCAGCTCGGCGTCATTATACTCGGTTTCGCCGACACCATGATGGTCGGCAGATACGGAACTGACGAACTGGCGGCTGCAGGATTCGTGAACAATCTGTTCAATCTTGTGATTGTCTTTTCAACGGGATTCTCATACGGACTCACTCCGCTTGTGGGAGGCCTTTATGGAAGGGGAGAACATGGCGGGACTGGAAGACTGCTGAAAAATGCATTGGCAGTAAACTCCTGCGTTGCAGTTGTACTGATGATGATAATGGGAGTACTGTATCTTAATGTACACCATCTCGGACAACCGGTTGAACTTCTCCCATTGATCCGGCCGTATTATCTGGTGCTTCTGCTGTCACTTGTGTTTGTCCTGCTCTTCAACGCATTCAAGCAGTTTTCTGATGGAATCACTGACACTCTGACTCCGATGTACATCATGCTTGGAGGCAACGTCCTGAATATATTCGGCAACTGGCTGCTCATATATGGCAATTGGGGATGTCCGGAAATGGGACTTCTGGGAGCAGGTGTCGCGACACTCATATCCAGAGTGTTCATGCTGATTGTATTCGTTGTCATCTTCCTGCATGCACGCAGATATGCTTCATGTCGAGACGGATTTAAGAAATCATGCATCAACAAGGAGGATTCAAGGTCTCTCATGCGCATGGGAATGCCTGTCGGACTGCAGATGGGTATGGAAACTGCTTCTTTCAGCCTGACGGCTGTGATGGTCGGATGGATAGGAACGACCGCACTTGCAGCCCATCAGGTCATGCTTACTGTAGGACAGCTTGGCTTCATGATGTATTATGGCATGGCAGCGGCCGTGGCAGTGCTCTCCAGTACATATCATGGCCGTTCCGATTTGGACTCAGTACGTCGCATAGTAAGTTCGGGATTCCGTATAATTCTGGTCATGGCGGCGATGGTATGTGTGCCGCTGCTGATCTTCAGAGGACAGATTGGAAATCTCTTTGCAGATGACGCGCAGGTGACCGAAATGGTGTCGATGCTTGTCATCCCGTTTGTTATCTATCAGTTCGGAGATGGCCTCCAGTGTAATTACTCCAATGCCCTCCGAGGTATATCGGATGTAAAAAAAGTAAGCTATTATGCATTCATAGCTTACTTTCTTGTGTCTCTTCCGTCAGCCTACATCTTCGGTTTCGTATTTGACTGGGGACTGACAGGCATCTGGTTCTCTTTCCCTCTTGGTCTTACTACTGCCGGCCTGCTCTTCTATTCCCGTTTCCGCAAGTCTGTCAGATAGGATTATTTCAGCCCTGATATCCAGGCTATAAGTGCAGACAGTACATCCGGCGAGATAGTTTCTTCGATGTCCTTATATTCTTCTACGCGGCCTGTGCTGCATGTCTGGAAAAGGTGGTTGGCTCCTTCGATTGATTCTACCTTGACATTTGTCTTGTTGCACAGCCCGTTTTTGAGTGCTTCCAGATTACTTATGTAGTTCACCTGCGAGTCTTTTGTTCCGTTAAGTGCAAGTATAGGGCAGGTTATCTCCGGCAGCAGAGGACGGACATCCACTGACAAGAATCTGGACATGTATGGGGTCTGCAATTGCGCCATGCCGCCCAAGAAGTTGAGTTTCAATGCAGCCGGTAGGTTTGAATCATCAGCGGAAGGCAGCGGTTTTCCCTCGACGCAAGCTTCAAATGCATCAGAGATGAGGCTGCAATATTCGTTGACCACTTCTTCCGGGAATCCTGCATCCGTCAGGGCTGTCCTGTTCTGGTCTAAAAGCGTTTCCGCTCCTGACACGATCATGCCCGCAAGACTGATGGCAAAATCAACCTGCTTTTCTGCAGCCAGCATCATTGCGATTGTGCCTCCCTCGCTGTGGCCGATCACACCGACATTGCTGAATCGGCTCCTGAGCAGTTCCAGTCCGGCAAGTGCGTCTGCCTTGAAGTCCTCTATCGTGCAGTCGTTGAGGTCTCCGTCATATCCGTTAAAACCTCTGTCGTCATATCGCAGGGTTGCTATGCCGGCACGCGCCAGTGCGTCAGCAATGACTGCAAAAGGCTTATGTTCAAAGAGCTCTTCGTCGCGGTTCTGTATGCCGCTTCCGGTGATCATTATAAGTGCTGGAGTCTGGGCTGTGTGGCCTTCAGGCAAGGTGAGTGTGCCTTGCAGAACGACATCTCCATTTGAAAATGTGACTTCTTCCGTTGTGTATGGAAAAGGTCCCACAGGAGTCTGAGGACGCTTTGGCTTATTCTCGCCAGGGGTAAGGACTAGTGGTAATTCAACATTCATCTGTCTGAATGTACCGACAATCTGCTTTATCATCCATGTGCCCTCATAGCTTGCCCCTAAAGAGGGAATCCTCAAAGTCAACTTTCCCAATTCTCCTCTCTCTATCTGCATGGGAATACCCCTGGCTCCCTGGTCCGGTGAGTCAAGGGTAGGATTCTCATCGTCGAGGTGGAAGACCAGAGTCAGTTTTGTACCCTGGATATCCAGTTTCCCCGACCATGTGCCCGTCTGCGCCATAGCAACAGTGATATATGAGAGCAGCAGTGCTGCTACTGCAAGAAGTTCCCTTATCATAATATCCAATCTTACTTACAGACCATGATATCGAGGATCATGTTGTCTGTATGCTGCATGCCCACGGAACCGATCTTGCCGAGGTTCTGGATCGTCTTCTCTATGTCCTTCTCGATGATGCCGTCATGCTCCGAGATACACATGCCCTCGCGTGCCAGCACTGCAGACTGAAGCGCGCTTGACACGCCGGAAGCAACCTTCATCGCGCATCCAACCTTCGCTCCGTCGCAGACCATACCGGTGATGTTTCCGATCATGTTCTTGATTGCAGAGCATACCTGATCGTAGTCGCCTCCACGCAGATAAACCAGTCCGCACGAAGAACCTGTAGACGCAATCACGCATCCGCAAAGTGCCGACAGCTTACCAAGATATCCCTTGATATGGATGGCAACCAGGTGGCTGAGCACAAGTGCGCGTGCAAGCTGCTCGTCAGTAGTCTTGTATTTGATTGAATATGCGATCACCGGCATAGTGACTGTGATTCCCTGGTTTCCGCTTCCGGAGTTACTCATTGCTGCCAATGTACATCCTGCCATACGGGCATCAGACGCAGCTGCGGTAAGTGCCATGGCGTATGAAAGGAAGTCTCCTCCGAACACCTCCTTGTTTGCCGAAGCGCAGATCGCCTGACCCACACGGAGCCCGTAGTTTCCGCGAAGTCCCTCTTCAGCCAGAGCCATGTTCAGAGTGCGTGACTCAAGGATGAACATGATATCCTCGTATGCGACCGTCGACGCAAACTCGAAGATCTCCTTTACTGTAAGCTTATAGTCAAGCGTGGACTTCTGATCTGTGCTTGTCTCATGCTTGCGTGCGGATATGAGTATTGTCTCCCCGAAAGCTGTCTCCACAATATTGTCATGGTCATTCTCAATGACTGCATGTGCCTTGTTGTTGTCCTTGTCGGTAATGGTAGCCTTGACGTAAAGCTTAAGAGGAGTATCAGCAATGCCGACTGTTACCTTTCCTGATGCAACTATTGACTTGGCCTGAGCGATTGACTTTTCGTCCAGATCATGGAGTACTTCCAGTCCGTACGAAGACTTTCCGCATACAGCACCCAGCGCTGATGCGATATGGAGTCCTACCATGCCGGTGCCGGGGATTCCTACACCCATTCCGTTCTTCAGGATGTTTCCGCTGACCTCTACCTTGATGCTGTAGCAGTCAGCGTATCTCCAGCCGTCGGCGCATGATGTCGAGGCTTCGATAATCTCCATTGCCTTTGCCACTGCAAGAGCGACAGCTATAGGCTCTGTACATCCCAGTGCGGGCTTTACTTCTTTTCTGATCAGTTCAATGATCTCGGCTTGTCTTGGTGTCATCTGCTGAAATAGTCTAGTGTCAATGATATGATGCTGTCAATGTGACTTTCTTCCTTGAGTGTTTCGATAGGAAATCCCAAGCATACTGTCTTGTATCCGTTGCCCTCCTTGCAGACAGCAGCCGGTATGTCAGTGTCCGTATATCTCATGAATGTGCTTGCCTTTCCCCTTGCCGATATGCCGTCAGGGGATTCTACACTGTAGCACTCTTCATTTATATTGTTATGGAAGGATACTTTCTCGCCTTTCTCCACTCCTATACGCTCGCAATCTGTAAAACGGACTTCGCCATTTCTGCTGGCATGTCCGGAAACATGTCTGAAGCCCAGGACGTTTTCTGCAAACTTAATGGAAGACTTTCTGAACTCTTCATCTTTTGCATAGTTATAGATTCCGCCCCAGATGTCGGTCGCTATATATGCTCCGCTTACAAGAATATGGCCTCCTCCAGCTGTGAAATCTGTGAGACTTCTTTGCATTTCTTCAGTGAATACAGTGTATCTTGTGCCGTTGGCTTCATTTCCTACAACCGTTGTCACCTGCTTTCCACAGATGAGGTCTATGCACCATGCGCCCTCACTGGTCTGCTTGTTATTGCAGAATGCTTCATTGCTGCATGACATAAAAGGGTAGCCTGCCTTCAAGATCGCCTTGCCGTGAGTGTAGGCGAAGTCAAATGTGTTTCCAGCAACAGTCTTTCCGGCATAGTTCTGATGGGATCCGCCAAAACCTGGATCGTCATTGCTGATCCATTCCATCGAACGGTGGTTCTGGTACATGTCGCCTATGTAAGATATGTCCTTGATATATGGGCTTCCGCTGTCAATTGAATTGTCAAAGCCGGCGTATTGAGGTGTGTCGAAGAATACAGGACCGCTCACTCTGTCAAAGTTGTTGACTATGAGCACGACTCTGTCCTTGTCTGCACAATCCTCAGGCATACCGATGCTGACTGTCTCGGACTGGAAGCTCTTTCCTCCGTCATTGAAGGCCTGTATTCTGTAACTGTATATATGGCCCGGCTCTATGTCGGTCTTATAGGTAAGAGTGTTTCCGTTTTCTGCCGGCTGGATGATCCTTCCGCAGTCGAAGGCACCGTCGTCGACTCTCGTATATAGAATGTATCCGGTCGGTATGGCTGTCGGCTCCAGTTCGTCCTTTGTGTCCTTCCAGCTTAGCTGTGCCTGAGAACCTTCTGCAAATCCGACACTCATGTGTGAGACAGGCAGTGGCTGTACAGTGTATGGTATGCCGTATCTGTTGCTGAGGTATTTCAGCATTCCCTTATAGACGGCACGGCTGACAGTGAAACGGAAAGCAGGATCCAGACCGTACTTCATGTCTGCAAAGTTCTGGTGAGAAAGTATCTCCAGAAGCATTGACGGTGATGTCGGGGTGCGTGACTCCCTGTATCCTCTGTTCCTTATCTGTCGTCTGCTCCAGTCCGGATTGAATTCTCGTCTGATGTCATGGACTATCTGAGTCTGCACGATGTCTGCGAACTCTCGGCTGGTCATGCGGCTTTCTCCGGAAGGCAGTTCGAATTTTCCTTCCGATTCGTAGGTGTATATGGCCAGGGTGCCTATGATGGAATCGTCCGGAGTCACTCCCGCATCGCTATGGAATCCCAGTGTCAGGTCTACAGGAATGCCTTTGCCTTCAGCTGAAGGGTTGGTGCATGAGCCTCCGCTGAGCCAGCTGACCCAATCTCCGCGGCACATGTAGTCATCGTTATAATCCTTCTCCTCACCGCTGGCGTTGAATATCTCTTTTGGTGCACCGGCATATTGCAGCCAGTATCGTGCACCTTCAACGGAGCGTGGCATGCCTGAAACCTCGGCATCTTCTTCAGACCCTATCGGAGCCCTTGCGATGTTGCCCATGCCGCCGCCGAATCTTACTGCGTCGGCTGTAATCACTGAACCCTTTTCAAACTCATACCCCTCTGGGACCATGGATGTCAAGGTTACATAGCCGTTGGAGCCTTTGTCAAACTCGAATGTACCCAGATACACCCACATGCCTCCTGCTAGCTTCTGGTTTACAATGAATTCAGTAGTTCCTCCCAAATGGTGGACGCTGTAATGGGCTGATGACGTACTCTTTGGGAGCGTCTGGTATGATATGTATACAGAGTATTGTCCGCGTTCAGGTATCTCCGGCTTCCATACGACTTCCGAATGCTTTGTCTTTGGATTGTCTTCTGTGCAATCAGTCTTGCGTGCGGTGCCCATCCCGAATGGTGATTCGAAATTCATGTAGACTTCCTGAATGTCGGCAAAACCCCCGTCAACCCTTTTCCATTTGCCTTTTTCGATATATTCTGCATTGCCTCTTCTGCCGCATCCTTCATCGTTGTCAGCGATCACTTCATTGGTCTGGATGTCTCTTTCGCGTGGGATAAGAAGATAGGCTCCTGCATTCTCAAGCATTGGAACAAGGAATGGGAGTACATAGCTTTGGGTGTACATGTCCTCTACGGTCTGGAATAGACAAGGTCTCTGCCAGGTCCAGCGCATGGCATTGTTGTCATAGAGGTATCCGTGACTTTGCCACAGAGCGATGTTTCTTCCGCTCAGGCCCTTAGGGTATTGCTGGGAGTTGTGTTGGCTGATGAAGGCTTCTCTCTCAGTAGGCTCTGTGCTTCGGTTATGTGACTTGAACGAACTTCCCTTGAAACTCAGGGAGGCTACCTCGAGGGTCTTTATGTCTACATTCTTTGTGTAGATTCCTCCGATGCTGTAGCTTCTGTATTTCTCTGGGAAAAGACTCTTGAGGGTATTCTTGAACCACTCGGCGTCGCCTCTTCTGAATGGAAAGTCACCCAGGCTTTCGTCAAAATAGAAATCAAGTTTTCCATCTCTTTTCAATATGTTCTTGATCCCGAGACTTCCTTCCACAGTCGTCTTTTGCGTCATAAGCGTCCTGAGGGAGTCACACACCGGTCTGAAGTCCTTTACAATAGAGCTTTGTGAGTGTGCCTGAATGGTGAACAATATTATGAATGAAAGGGCGAGAAGTCTTTTCATGTCAGAGTCGTTTTCTTATGTTCCTGATGATAAGCCAGGTCGTGATCGATATGTATCCGATTCCCAACCCAATATAGTCAGCGTAAAGATCCTTTGTGTCGTATGTCCTGTAGCTTAGCTTTTCCTGAATGACCTCAGTCATGTATGCGGTACCTGCGCCTAATATAAGCAATGACGTCAGTATCAGCATGTCGGTAATCGCGTAGTTGTTCCTGTTCCTGAATGTGAAGAAGGAAAGCGGGATGAAGGGTAAGAACATTGCTATATGGGCTACCTTGTCTGAAGGCAGGCCGAAGCATGTTTCCTTTAAGTCCGGAAGCTTGTCGCCATGCATGAAGCATAGGATGGCTACGCTCGCCAGATACAGGATGAATGCCGCAGGCATTATGTATCTTCTTATCTTCATCTGGCTACAGGGCCTGCATGTCGTTTAGCTTCTTGTAGTATCCGTCAAGGGCGATAAGCTCTTCGTGTTTTCCTCTTTCCACGATTCTTCCTTCATGCATTACGCAGATCTCGTCGGCATTCTTGATGGTAGAAAGTCTATGGGCGATAGCGATGGTGGTTCTTGAACCTGTAAGTCTGTCAAGAGCTTCCTGAACCAGTTTCTCGGATTCTGTGTCAAGGGCAGAAGTCGCCTCGTCAAGAATGAGGATCGCAGGGTTCTTGAGAATGGCGCGTGCGATGCTGATTCTCTGTCTCTGTCCTCCTGAAAGCTTCATTCCGCGGTCTCCGATGTTGGTCATGTAGCCTTCTTCCTTCTCCATGATGAACTCATGTGCGTTGGCGATCTTGGCTGCTTCCACCACCTGCTCCATTGTCGCGTCTTCGACTCCGAAAGCTATGTTGTTGAAGATCGTGTCGTTGAACAGTATAGCCTCCTGGTTTACGTTTCCAATAAAGCCTCTGAGTTCTTTTATCTTCATGTCGCGGATGTCTACTCCGTCAATGGTTATGCTTCCTTCATTCACATCATAGTATCTTGGAATAAGGTCGACAAGGGTGGACTTTCCAGATCCGGATTGTCCTACAAGGGCTATCATCTTGCCCTTCGGTACTGTAAGGTTGATGTCTGTAAGGACCTCTCTTGTCTCGTCATAACTGAAGTGCAGACCCTTTATCTCAATCTTGTCCTTGAACTCTCCGACGCTCTTAGGGTTATCAATTTCTGTAAGGTCGTTCTCAGCGTTGAGGATGGCATTCACTCTTTCAATGGATGCGATACCCTTAGGGATTGCATAACCGGCTTTGGAAAGTTCCTTGAGAGGATTGAGTACGCTGTACAGAATTATCATGAAGAAGATGAATGTCGGCGCATCAATCGGTGAGGCGTTGCTCAGGATCAGTGTTCCTCCGAACCAGAGGACAAGCATGATCATGGCGGTGCCTAAGAATTCGCTGACCGGGTGGGCCGATGCCTGGCGCACCTGCACCTTCATGTGTGAGTGTCTGTATGAGTTTGCCGTGTTCTTGAATCTGTCTTTCATCTTGTCTTCTGCAATGAAGGCCTTGATGATCCTGAGACCTCCGAGTGTCTCGTCGAACTGAGCGAGTATCTCACTCCACTTGCTCTGTACTTCCAGCGAACGGGCCTTGAGTTTCTTTCCGATGATGCCCATTATCCATGCCATGATCGGTACGACGGATATGGTGAATAAAGCAAGCTGCCAGCTGGTGTAGATGAGGGTTCCGAAGTAGAACAGAATCAGAATCGGGTTCTTGATGAGCATGTCAAGCGAGCTTGTGATCGAAAATTCGATTTCCGCCACGTCACCTGTCATTCTTGCGATAAGGTCTCCTTTCTTCTTGTTTGAGAAGAATCTCAAAGGAAGGCCCATAAGCTTGTTGTATACCTTGATTCTGATGTCACGTATGATTCCGGTTCTGAGAGGGACCATCACGGCAGATGAACCGAAGTAGCATCCGGTCTTGACAAGAGTGACGGTGAGCATGAAGAGCCCCAGATACAGGAGAGTCAGTGAACCGCCGACCTGCTCGATCATTTGAGTGACGAAATAATATGCGTTGTTGGTGGCCAGAGCCTTGAAGTCCATGTCTGTATCCCATGGGATGAACTCATATACTGTAGTATCCAATCCGAACAGAATCTGAAGGATCGGAATGATGAGTGCAAACGAGAAAATGTTGAATATGGCTGAAAATATGGTCAGTATGATGGACCATATAAGGTTTTTCCTGTAAGGTGAGACGTAGGTCCTCAGGACCTTGAAAAATTCTCTCATCAGTATCTTTGGGTATTATGGAGTTATAATGCAAGGTATAATCGGCCAAAGATAGTGATTTTTTCTTGGTGCTGCAAGTCCCGGACTACTGGATCATCTTTTCGATCCAGTGGTATATTAGAAAAATCCTTTTTTTGAATACCTCCATGTCCAGGGTGGTCGGTTTATCCCATGTCTTGTTGGTGTTCATGGTGATTCCGGAGGTGAAGAGTACGGCTGGTATGCCGTTGTCAATGAAGACCCTTTGGTCGGACAGTCTGTAGAACATCCTGGTGAAATCCTTGCTTCCGTAATATGTCAGGTCGATGTCCATGTCAATGGCATACATCCTGTTGCAGATTTCAAGCATGTCTCTTTTCATCGGCTTGAGGGATTCGGTGCCGAGCATGATCAGGTAGTCCTTGCGTCCGGACTTGAGAGGGGAGAGAGTGCTGCCGATCTGGTCGATGTTTGCCATAAGGGTGATCTTGTCCTTGGTTATGACTTTCCCGGTCTGAGGGTCCTTCAGATCGCCGTTTTCAATCATTCTCCAGAACGCATACGATCCGGCCATGTTCTGCTCCTTGCCGTCAAATGCGACGAAGATGACATTGTGATTGTGGCTTTTGCCGTATTCACGAAGGGCCTTCAGCATCTCTGCAAGATTGATCAACGCGACGGTTCCGGATGCATTTGCATCAGCTCCTGGGTACATCTTCTCTCCAAGCTGGCCAATATGGTCGTAGTGAGCGCCAACTATCACATATCTATCTCTTGTGAAATATTTGGATCCTGGGAGCATGGCTACAATATTATGTCCGACCTTGCCGTGTCCGTCATACACTTTCTTGCCGTATGACGGTCCCATCTTCATGAGGCCGATTCTCTCAAACTCTCTGTGAATCCAGAACGCTGCTTCCGAACCTCCTTTGGTGGCAAAAGCTCGTCCCTGGCAGATGCTGTCGCAAAGGAAGCTGAGCTGCTGCAGTAGTTTTGCCTCTGTCACCGTCTTTTTTGCAGGCTGGTGTTCGCGCGACATGGCGTTCTGCGCATGAGTCTGCTGTGCCGGAATGCATAGCAGTGCCATGGCTATCGTGATGACGATAGCTGAAATCGTAGATTTTTTTAGCATTTTCGGCAGCATGCGCGCAATAAATGTGTATATTTGTAATTTTGGCGCCAAAAATAGTAAAAATCGTTCAAACCATAGAATTTATTTTTCATCATGCGTAGGTTCGCTGTACATATCGTCACCATTCTTCTGCTCTTTGTGGGGGGAAGTGCAGATGTGTGTGCCCAGTACGACAAGGATATGTTTTCGTATCGTGGACGACAGGCTCTCGCTGACGGAAAATATGCTCAGGCGATAGAAAACTTCAATGTGCTTCTGCAGCTTGACAAGTCTGACTATTGGACATATTTCTTCAGAGGCATCGCCAAATACAATCTCGGCGACCTGAGAGGTGCAAAGGCGGATTTTGAGAAGTCGGTGCAGATAAACCCTGTGTTCACATCCGGATACCACTATCTGGGTATAACTGAGAGCCGTTTCGGTAACTATGATGTGGCCTTGTCCAACCTGCAGCGGGCGATTGATCTGCGCCCTGGTTCTGAGGGCCTTTACTTCAGCCGTGGCGTGACATACTTCCTTTCGCAGCAGTTTGAACTGGCGGTGAAAGATTTTGACCGCTATATCCGAAAGCAGCCGAAGGACCCGTCTGCATTCTTGAACAGAGGAGCCAGCCATCTCTTCCTTGGAGATACCTTGAAGGCTTTCAATGACTATAACAAAGCCATCAAGCTGGATAGATTCGACTCTGAGGGCTATGTCCGTCGAGGACGCTTGTATGCAGAGCAGAAGGACTATGACAATGCCATAGCGGATATGGATAAGGCTATCGAACTGGACACTCTCAATACTTTTGCCTATTTCAACAGGGCCATCATGTATTATGAGAAACAGGATTACCGAAAGGCTATGGCCGATTTGAACAAGGTGCTCGAGGAAGAGCCCGGAAACGCCCTGACACTCTATAACAGAGGCTTGATTCACGCCCAGCTGGGAGCATATCAAGAGGCGTTGTCAGATCTTGACAGGGTACTGAACATCAACCCGGAGAATGTCCTTGCATATTTTAACCGCGCCTCGATATTCATCGAACTTGGAATGCTTGAAAACGCTGTTGATGATTATGATATGGCGATCGAGCTTTACCCGGACTTCGCCAAGGCATATATGAACAGGTCGTATGTCAAGAACCTTCTGGGCGACATGAAGTCATCTAAGAAAGACTACGACACTGCCCAGCGCAAGGTCAAGGAATACAGGGAGAAGAACATAACCAATGCAGGTTCTTTCGCTGATACCACAAAGAAATACAGTTCTCTGCTTTCTCTTGATGCAGAGTTTGCCAAGAAGGACTTCAATGATGAGCTTCTGCAGAACAGAGACATCAATGTTCGTTTGAGACCTCTGTATAAATTCGCACTTGCTGATAAGCGTGATGATACCAATTATGCTCTGGCCCGTGGATATGAGAATCCTCTGCTGGTCAAGTTCCTGACTGAACTGCCGGTTCCGGTAGTCATCGGCAATGAGGCGATGGCGGTTGATGAGGCTGTGCTGTCTCGCGCTGAGGCGGTTGCATGGCATGGTGATTCACCTCAGGCATTTTTCCTGAGAGCTTTGGCTGAGTCTGCTCAAAAGCAGTTTAACTCATCTCTGAGCAACTACAACAGGGCTGTGGAGAGTTCTGCGGAGAGGGAAGCGGAACGCGAACTGACTCAGTTTGACGACTATTATGCTGCGTTCTATTATATGAACCGAGGTGCTCTCAGGGCAGACATGATTGAATTCATTGCCTCTATCGAGAGTAATGTCCAGGTTCTTACAATGGACGATTCGGGAAATACCAGGGCTCGTGTGAAAGACCAGGTGAGCAGGAGCTACGATTATGATGATGCTATCCGGGATATGCAGGCTGCGGCAGAGATACTGCCGGATATTCCGTATATATACTTTAACCTCGGAAACCTATATTGTTTGTCGAAGGAACATGTGAAATCTATTGAGAACTATACCAAAGCCATCGAGCTTTATTCATATATGGGTGATGCGTATTTTAATCGAGGTCTTGTGCTTATCTACCTGAAGGATAAGGAGAAGGGATGTATAGACCTATCGCGTGCCGGAGAGCTTGGAGTGCAGGATGCGTATGGTGTGATCAAGAAATATTGTGAAGATAAGAATGAATAAGAAGACAGTGATATTTGATATGGGAGGCGTTCTTGTGGACCTCGATATAGAGGACTGCAAGAAGGTTTTTCGTGAAGAGTTAGGGTATGAGGGCATAGATGAGATCATCGATGCGTGCCATCAGAAGGGTATTTATGGTGATCTCGAGGAGGGCACCCTTTCTGCTGAGGATTTCAGAGCGATCGTGCTGGCGGAATCTCGCGAAGGCGTGGCTCCGGAAGAGGTTGACCGTGCAATGTCGCATATACTTGTCGGAATAGCTCCCTATAAGGCGGAACTGCTCAAGAAGATGAGTGAAAGCTATGACCTGTGCATGCTCAGCAATAACAATCCGATCTGCCTGCCTTTCTCAAAGAAGATGTTTGAAGCTGCAGGGGTGCCTCTGGAAAAGGTGTTCCGCAAGTGCTATATGTCATTTGAAATGAAGGCTTTGAAACCTTCAGAGAAATTCTATAAGGCCGTGCTGGCTGACATCGGACGTTCGTCAGAGGATGTTATATTTATTGATGATTCCCAGAAAAATGTCGACGGAGCCATAGCAGCCGGTATGCCGGCAGTGTATTATGAGCCGGGAACTGATCTTTCTGCCTTGCTTGCGGATGTGTTGAATGATGAATCATTGAGGATGGAGGGCTGCTGCTGATGATAAAGTTCATGAGTCTCTCCAGCGGAAGCTGTGGCAACTGTTACTATCTCGGGACAGAGTCCGGGGCCATCATCATTGATGCCGGCGTGAGCCTTCGTCGCCTGAAAAAGGTGCTGATGGAATATAACCTCGATTATGATTCGTTTTCTGCGGTACTTGTCACACATGACCATCTGGATCATATCCGCCATCTGGGTTCTTTTTGCAAGCGTCTTAACAAGCCTGTATATACTTCTGCCGTAATTCATGGTGCGCTGGCTCGACATACATTTACGGCTCCGACTATCGCTCCCTGCCGCAGGGTGCTTCCGGAAGGGGAGTGGACAGAAATAGCCGGCATGAAGGTACGCTATTTCGTCGTTCCTCATGATGCTACCCAGACAGTCGGATATGCTATCGAAGCCGATGGACGCAAGTTTGTCATCATGACTGACGTTGGTCGCATGACAGACGAGGCCGTCGCTTTTGCCCGTGAGGCGGACACAGTCGTAGTGGAGTCAAACTATGACATGGACATGCTGATGAGCGGTCCTTATACATACGAGCTGAAGATGAGGATCGTTCAGGGCTGCGGCCACTTGAGCAATGATGAGTGTGCCTCTGCAATCCGCCGTTTCTGGCATCCGGGTCTGAAGAACATCTTCCTCTGCCATCTTAGTGAGAACAACAATACTCACGAACTGGCTTATCAATGCTCCCTGGAAGCCCTGCAGTCGCTCGGCGTGCAGAAGGGCACAGTCGCCCTCCGCTGCCTCCCTCGCCAGATCCCGTCCCAGATGTTCACGCTCTAGCGTCCCGATCAACGCTCTAGCGTCCCGATCAACTCTCTGGCGCTCCGATCACCGCTCTGAGCCTCGGCGCGCACCGCTCCGGATTTTCCGATAAACCCTTTCGTTTTCCCATCCAGTGTGCTCGGGAGTCAAAAATGCTGACCCCTGAGCACGCTTGTGTGCCTTCTGTGCGCTTCTGTGGCATATTGCTGTGCTCAGGAGTCCGGCAAAACGACCCCCCCCCGAGCACACCTGGTGACCAATGATGTCACTTGGTACCCCATCCCGCATGCTGTCTCATGATCCCGTATGCTGTCCCATGATCACGTATGATACCCCATGATTGCATGCTCGCATCTGGGTCCAAGATCACGTATGGTGCGGTGCCCAATGGGCATGGTCAGGTGCTCAGAACCTGGGTTATCAGCTCTCTTGGCAGACCTAATATGCGACTGAGTTGAGGAATAGTCGTTTTGTTGTTGAAGAACAGATTCTTTACTATCCGGCATTTTTCGCTTGTCGTTAATTCTGACAGTGCCTTACCGTTAAACCAGGACCCGACAAGTTTTTCTGCCGTGGCTACAAGGTTATAGTCATCAATTCTTATTTGTGGCTTGACCGCAAACTCATATTCCATCTGAGCATCGTTACAGCGTCCTAGAAACGAGAGGAACATCTTGCCGGAATTATGAAATGCTTTTTCAACTATATCAAATCTGACAAAAGATTGATTGCAAATTCTTCCATTTTCATCAATGGTGAATGGGGCATTCCTCAAATCAAGTCTGGATTTCAATAGCCGCCTTCTCTCACGGATACCGAGTGATGCTACTGTTCTGAGTTTACTGCTACTATGCTTGTTAAAGTACGATGAGTAGCTCGACCAGGGATAGGCTTCCAGTTTTTTGCATATCTTGGCACATATGGCGTTGCGAAGAATGTAGGCTATGCAGTTTTGCAGGTACTTTTCAGAATCTACTAATGATATACTGTCACTGACTCCTTCGAAACAATGACGTGTTCCGTATTTGTTCTTAAGATATGTCGAAATCTCCTGTTTAAGTAATCTGATGAACCTTTTGGCTTCCGACCTGTTCTGGGAAGCTATAAGTGTGTGCAGGTGATTGGACATAACTATAAAAGCAAGAATGTCTACTTTAAGCTTCCATGCAACAATCGCAATAAAGTTGCATGCTGTAATGAAGTCTTCTTCATCCTTTAGCAAAATAGGAGTGTCATGCCCGTTAGTGCAGATGTGGTAGCAGTTGCTGTTGATTAGATTTCCTAGAGTCATAATTTTACGATTTGTTCGGACTCAAAGGTATATGTCAACTGCAGGAATGCCACTCGATTTAAAAAAAGATTCTGCAAGTTTTTCTTTTTCTTATAGTTTTAAAATTAATTTTAATGTGCTTAAAATTTATTTTAAACATCTGTTCAGTGTGCTCGGGAGTCAAAAGTGCTCACCCCTGAGCACGCTTGTGTGCCTTCCGTGCGCTTCTGTGGCATATTACCGTGCTCAGGGGTCCGGCAAAACGACCCCCGAGCACACCTGGCAAGGTGGAAGGTGGTCCAGGGTGACGAGGTTGGATGGTAAGCGGATTGTTTTTGGGCTAGAAGCTGATCACGTATTTCTTGCCGGGTTTGACTTTGAGGTCAAAGAAGCCGTCCGGGCCTTTGATCTTGATGTCAGGCTGCCAGCCTCCGGTGAGGACCATCTTGGTCGCACGGCCTTCCTTCCATTCAAGGTCTACGATATGGCCTCCTCTGGTCTTGAATCCCTTTAGCGAACCTTCCTTCCAGTCTGATGGCAATGCCGGGAGCAGGTTGATGAAACCCTCGTGACTCTGCAGGAGCATCTCTCCGATTGCTGCTGCGCCGCCGAAGTTGCCGTCGATCTGGAACGGCGGGTGGGCGCAGAACAGGTTTGGATATGTGCCGCTGACATGTCCGTTTTCAGTTACAGCCGGGTGCAGCAGGCTGCGGAACAGCTTGAGTGCGCGGTCGCCGTCACCAAGGCGGGCCCAGAAGTTCTGCTTCCATGCGCGGCTCCATCCGGTGGCCTCGTCACCTCGGCGGTTCAGTGTCACTCGGCATGCCTGGGCAAGCTCCGGTGTGCGTGTCGGAGAAATTTCGTTTCCCGGATGCAGTCCATAGAGATGAGATACATGCCTGTGCTGTGGGTCAGCTTCCTTGTAGTCTTCAAGCCATTCCATCAAATAGCCCTCATGGCTTATCTTGTTCGGTGCCAGCTTTGTGATGGCCTGAGAAATATTTGCAATTGTACTCTCGTCAATCTTCGGAACATTCCTGTCGTCTCGAGTTCTTTCTTTGTCATCTCGAGCGGAGTCGAGAGATCCTAGCACCTCAGCTGCCTTCAGCGTATTGCCCCAAAGTTCCCTGACAAGCTGATTGTCCATGGTCGGACCCATGCAGATGCTTACGCGATGGCCATCGAGCAAGAATTCGTTTTCCGGTGAAGATGTCGGGGCCGTAACAAGGTATCCTGTCGCAGGATCTGTGATCATCGTCGAGAGGAAGAACTTCGATGCGCCCTCCAGGGCAGGGTAGACCTTGGCCAGATACTCAAGGTCGCCGGTATATTCATAATGTTCCCACAGATGTGCGCAAAGCCATGCTCCACCAGTATTTGTCGCTCCCCATGAAGGGTGTTCTCCGGGAGCTGTGTAGTTCCATACATTTGTCATCATGTGCTGCACCCAACCCTCGGCATCAGGACCGTAGAAGTCTTTGGCTGTCTTCTCACCGCTCGGTATGAGCTTGAGCACAAGGTCGGTAAGCGGGAGATGGAGCTCGCTAAGATTGCCCTGTTCGGCAATCCAATGATTCATCTGCACATTTATGTTGGTGTGATAGTCGCCGTTCCAAGGCGTGCTGAATGTATTTGCCCAGAGGCCCTGAAGATTAGGGGGCAGACTTCCGGGACGTGTGCTGGAGATCAGCAGATATCTTCCGAAATTATAGTACAATGCAGCAAGGCTATGGTCAACCGCCGCCTCGTCTTCTCCGTACCATTCATAGCCTGTAAGTCTTTCGTCGGTAGGTGTGATATAATCGACGTCTGTCTTTATGCTCAATCCTGCACGGCTGTACAGCTCCTGATGTGCCTTGACCGCATCCTTATGAAGATTACGGGTCTTGGTAACAGCCTTGGCTAAGTCATGGGCAGAATCCTTATACTCTGCGCCGTAAAGATAATCTGTCGCTGCCGAAATTATTATCCATGCTTTGTCTGCATTGCTGACTTCAAGAATCGGCGTGCTGTCTGATGCTGTAACAGCCTTCATGCATGCATCCTTGCCCTCAGTGATTACCTTTGCGTAAGCAGAATATTTCATTCCATCTACTCCCTTCACTCCGCTGTCAAGGGTTCCATACATGTGCAGCATTCCGTCATCTGTGTGCTCCAGAGCACATCTTCCGGCACGATCAAGGAAGAAATCGAAGGATACTGAACCTTTTGCAGAACTTCCTATTTCAATGACCATGACGTCATCTTCACGGGAAACGAAATAGTTTCTGTAGTATGAAGTTGTCATAGCCTTATCCTGGAAACTGACAGAAACGGTGGCTGTAGGCAGATCGAGAGTTCTGCTGTAGTTGGCTTTTGGAACAGAATCCGGAATCTTATGCCTGATGACAGCCTGTCCGAGCACCTCATAACTTCCGTATGTTCCTCCGCCTGTCGGCTTTTTAGGAACAAAACGCTTGTACATGACATCCTGAGCCTCGGCATTCTTACCCTGCAGGAGCAGATCTCTGATCTCTCCAAGACTTTCAGCAGCATCCGGATTGGCATAGTCAGCCTCGCAGCCACTCCACATCGAGATCTCGTTGAGGATGATGTGCTCTTCCTCAACGCCTCCGTCCACCATCATTCCCAGACGGCCGTTTCCAAGCGGCAGCCTTTCCTCCCATGTCTGGGCGGGGGAAGTGTACCATAGCTGCTGCTCCAGCTTTCTTTGTGTCTCCTCTATGTTGACGTCCTTTACGATAAGGATGTCCGGTGAAACAGTTGATGTTGCCATGCAGGCCAGACAGGCCAGGATACCTAGTGTAGTCATGTCTTGAAATGTGAAAATGTAACTACTTGAGTACTAGCTTTTTATGTGATTTACGTTCTTCCTTTTGACGGAACGTATATTACATAACATGTTGATGGGTAGATATTTACCTTTGTCTTAGATTAACTGCGCCAGAAGAGCTTCTTCTTTGTGAATAAGCATGTTACCGCTACCATGAGCAGTGTGTATGTGAGACCGCATATCATTGCCCATGTCGGCGACGAATATCCCTGCGCCATAAGCCATGGGCCGATACCGCACATTGCCAGGATCGGGCTGATCAGGAATGTGGTCACGGTATAAGCAAGCATAGGATTCTGTCCGCATCCGCTCAGGCCACGGCCCTTTATGTTCCACTTGAGCTCAAGAGCAAGCACGAATGCTCCGGTGAGAGCAGTCATACCTGTGGTTGTGAGCATATATGAAAGATTACAGTGGTCTTTGGTGATGCCGCCGTCAACAGGATCAAAGCAGATTCCCACGAGCATGAAGGCAAATCCGAAATATCCCAGCCAGGTCATGATGTTGCGGCGCTTCCATGTGAGGAGCACGAACACAACAGCCAGCACAGCCGAAATGATGAAGTCGGCAAGAACCTGTCTTGTGAAGAGTCCCCAAAGCTGCAGGAACATGGCTGCAAGAGCAATGCATGCCGCTCCAAGGTGATGACCGTCAATCTTGACTGTCTCCCCGCTGCGTGAATGCTCCAGCAGCTTGTCTCCGACAATCGAGCCGGCAATAGCGATCACAAGATACTGCAGATAACTCCAGCTGAAGAACCAGCCTATGCTCTCCAATCCCGGAACCCAAGCCAGTGCCTCTGGCGCATAGGAACTGAGAGCCTTCAGGGCAATGATGAAAATCAATACCAGCCAGCGCAGGCGCATGCTGTCCTTGGTGAACATCCAGAGCAGGCCTCCGATAATGGCGATGTTGGCGAGAATCATTATGATGACATCGCTGTTCCATCTGCTGAGGGTTATTCCCATATAATCTACGGCCAGAACTCCCATCACAACTGTCATGAACAGGCCGATATTGTTGATCAACTGAGTCTTCTTCTCATCCTTCACCCTTACCAGAGCCATGAACATCACGGCCCATAAGACAATATTGTAAATTCCCTTTACAATATCCGGTCTTGGGCTTGCCCAGCCGATACTGTATGCGTTGCCGAGCGCGATGGCAAAAATTGTCAAGGTAATCCACCTCCTGACAAGACTGCCGGTTATCGTCCACCTGCTGACTCCGCTTTCGAGCTTCCTGCGCATCGCAAGAGGGAAGGCCGCGCCCATGGTGAAAAGGAAGAACGGGAACACCAGATCCACCCAGGTGATGCCTTTCACTTCAGGGTTGAATGCAAAGTCCGGAGGTGGAGTCTGACCATGGAACATCCATGCCGGAAGGTTCGGGAAATATATGTTCGCGCAGAGGATCATCGCAAAGATCGTGATGCCTCTGAGAATATCGATCGTAATGATACGCTTGCCTGCTGTAGGAGCCATGATTATCTCTCAATAACTTTAATGTATACTCTTCCGAAACGGTCTGTCACGCGGACTTCAAGTTTCTTTGCGCCTGCAGAAAGGGGAGCCCTGAACATGTTCTCTGTTGGTGCTGCATATACCCAGCTTCTCTTGAGGCTTGAAGGATCCTTGTAAAGCTCCTTTGCAAGGATGTCCTGGGCCTTGAAGCGCTGCATGTCGCATACCTTCACGCCGTCTTCGAAATATTCAACCTTCCAAGCCGGATCGAAGTCCCATACGTTTGCAATCACTTCACCTGGATAGTCAGGAGTGTCTACATATACTTTAGCCTGGTAATCAAGCGGATGGCCGCAGCCCTTGTATATCCACTTGATGTCGCTTCCGTTCATGTCAAGCACCTTGTAGCCTGCAGGAGCGCCATCGATGCAGACCTCGCCGCACCACCATGCGCCGCAGAATCCTGCGATGTTCATCTCGAAGATGTTCTCGCTGATCTGCTCGTAGTCGGCTGTGTGGCTGTGTCCCGAAAGGATAGTTGCCTTGTATGGCTCGAGCATGCTGTAGAGCGCAGGCTTGTTGCAGAGGTTGTCGCCGATGATGCCGTATTGGAAGGCGTCGCGGTCGGACTTGTCGTTTGTTGTCTGGATGTGCATGCAGACAACGACTCTCGATCCCTTCTTTACATACGAGAGGTCCTTCTCAAGCCAGCTGAGCTGCCTTTCGTCGAGATAGCCTATATAGAAATAGTCGCGGCCGACATAGAAATTGTCGTTCATCACGACATAATGCACGTCACCCACATTGAAGGAATACCATGCCGGACCATACATGTCGCCGTAGTTCTTCATGGAAGTCTCGTATGAGCGTCCCCAGTTGGTCATGTCATGGTTGCCGATGACGTATCTGTAGTCGATGCCGGCCTTGCCCATGATCTTGTTATACTCCGGATATATGCTGTGGTCCCATCCCACGATGTCTCCGAGGCAGATACCGAAGGTGTAGTCGCCGTCCATCTGCCCCACGAACTCAGTGATGTCGTCAGACTGCTTCGCAAGGTCTGCAAGCTCGCTGCGCTCGCTGATCTGAGGGTCTGCAATCACGATCACATTGTGGTTGGTGTCGTCCAGAGGATTCTTCTCAAGCACGAAATCATACGACTTTGTCTTGTTGCGGATCTCCTTGTAGAACAGAGTCCTGCCTTCAAGAGTCGATGAAATGTATCCGGCAGGTGTGCTGACAAACACAAATCTGCTGTCCTGGTCAGCATCCATGACGAATCGTCCCTTGGCATCTGTCGTAATTACATTCAGTCCGTCTGAAACCACGACTCCGGCCACTGCATTGCCCTCAGTGTCCTTCACGGTTCCCTTGATCTCCTTGGCATTGATGCTGGAGATTGCAATTGCAGTAAGTATTGCTGTTGATAATATTCTTTTCATAATAGTGTGTAGATTTCTCCACTCGCTTCGCTCGGTCGAAATGACAGATACCTTCTCGGTCGAAATGACAGATGTTCTTCTGGGAAGAATGACAGTTGTCATCTCGAGCGAAGTCGAGAGATCTGTTTTATTTATAAGGTTTCTCCTCCATCTCCCATCCTGTGAGGGTAGAGATATAAGGAATCATGCAGCTTGCGACCTTGATGTGACCCTGATAGTTCGGGTGCCAGCTTGCACCCAGATCGTCCTCATAGTTATGTGCGAGGTATGATACCGCCATGTAGGCCACGTTCTGAAGACCGCTGACTGTCACAGCATTGCGTACATAGTCGTAGAGGTACGGATCCGCTGGAGAAGCCATGCAGAGGATAGGAATGTCCGCACCATAGTTCTCCTTGATGCTCTTCAGGAGACGGATGTAGTTGTTCCTGAAGCTTGACTCTGCAGGCTGCTGGGCTGTAGAGAAATCGTTTGTACCGAGGTAGATCACAACGACGTCAGGAGTGTAAGCAGCCTTTGATGCATCCCACCTGACCTCCTTGTCTGTGTTGTATGTCTGAAGGTAGCGGTCAGGCATGTGGTAGCCTGCACCGTAGTTGTCGTAGTTGCGTGCGATACCCTGTCCGGAATGGCTTACAAGGTTGAAGTCTGCGCCGAAGTAACGTGCTGTGATGGCAGCATAAGTAAGGTTGCAGTTTTCTGTCTCTGCAAGGAAAGGATCGTTCTTGTCGAGGCTCTCTGTACCGTAGCCGCATGTGTATGAGTCACCGATGAACTCAATATGGCGCTCCTTACGTCCGTTTGCCTGGAGGATCTGACCCTCTGAAAGGAAAGAATGAACGGTAAAGCGTCCCTGCTCTCCCTCGGTTCTCTTCTGAAGGATTACCTCGTGCTCGCCCTTGCCAAGACCTTCTGCAAGTACGATGAGGTTCTGTTCTTTTCCCACCATGAAGACCTTGTCTGCCTTGTTGGACATCTCCTTGTCGATCCAGAGGTTGAACCAGCAGTTCTGCGTGTCAGAACACTTCATCGCCAGGTACGGACCGTTGAACTTCACTCTGAAGTACACTCCGCTCCAGTCGTATGACACTTCGTCTCCATTGACCAGAGTTCGGCCGGTGTACTCGATTCTGCTGTCAGAAGCTGGAGTCTCAATGATTTCCTTTGTTTTCTTTGCCGACAGATCGGCTGTGAAAGCCAGTCCGAGGACTGTCATGATGATACTTAATGACTTGCGCATATTTGTAAATGTTAAATTATTATCAAGTTTTAACCTTCAAAGGTAACCATAATTATTAAAATATTTTAATTTTGCATTTCAAATTTTTAAAATATGAAGAAAATATTGACTTTACTTCTGGCAGCCGCCATGATTTCTGCCACCCAGATCGCTGCAGCCCAGGAAATAGTATATACGGATGCATCCGAATTTCCATTGTATGGAAAGGCTGACGACCGGACAGAAGGACGTTACGAACGCCTTCCGTCGTATCTGAAAGGCATTAGCCGTGACCCGGTATGGTACCTTGGAACACATTCTGCCGGTCTTTTCGTGCGCTTCAGATCGAACTCTACATCTATACATGTGCGCTGGGAGTCTACCTATAACAATACCATGACCCACATGACCGATACCGGTACCAAGGGCCTTGACCTTTACACACTCGTGGGAGATGAGTGGAGGCATGTATGCAGCGCACAGCCGCAGGGTGCGAAGTCGGAAAGAAAGTTCATTGCCAATATGGATCCTGTGGAACGCGAGTACATGCTGTATCTCTCTCTGTATGATGGCGTGAAGTCGGTTGAAATAGGTGTGGACAAAGGTGCGTACCTCCTTCCGCCTGCAGTAGACAGCCCAAAGCGCGAAAAGCCAATTGTGATGTATGGAACAAGCCTGCTTCAGGGAGGTTGTGCCAACCGTCCGGGAATGGCCTTTACCAGCATCATCAGCCGTCGTCTGGACAGGGAGGTGATAAACCTTGGCTTCAGCGGTAACGCCATGCTGGATATGGAAATAGCACAGCTAATGGCTTCGGTCGAGGATCCGGGAGTGTTTGTGCTTGACTATGCCCCTAATGCGTGGGACTATCTTATAGACGAGAAAGGCGAGGAGTTTTTCAGGGTTCTTAGAGATGCACACCCTCAGGTTCCGGTGATTTTCATCGAGGACGTGATCTTTCCGTTCACAATCTTCGACAACAGAATCAAGGAGGAGGTCAGCAAAAAGAACGCTGCTCAAAAACGCTTGTTCGGCAAACTGAAAAAGGCCGGTGAGAAGCATATATATTATATAGGTGCTGAAGGCATGATAGGAGAGGACGGCGAAGCCACTGTAGACGGAACCCACTTCACGGATCTTGGTGCGATGAGGTATGTCGACCATGTGCTTCCGACCATCAGGAAGGCTCTTAAGAAAAGCCGGAACATAAAGCCGGCTTCTAAGAAACATGTCGATGTGCTCGTAATCGGAGGCGGTGCAAGCGGTATCTCCGCAGCGATCCAGTCTGCCCGTATGGGAGTGAAAACTCTCGTTGCGGAAGAGACTCCTTGGATCGGCGGAATGCTCACCTCGGCCGGAGTCAGCTGCGTTGACGGTAATTACAACATGCGCAGCGGAATATTCGGAGAGTTCGCGGACTCACTGGCACAAAGATATGGCGGATGGGATGCGCTCAAGACAGGATGGGTGAGCAACATCAACTTCGAACCTAACATTGGCCAGGAGATATTCACGAATATGGCTGCATCATGCGGTGACAGGCTGGAGATAAAGCGTCAGGCCAGAATGACCGATGTGCGCAGGTCCGGGAATCTTTGGGTGGTTACTCTGGAAGATGAGAAAGGAGCCCATACTGTTGTAACTGCCGATGTGCTGATCGACGGCACTGAGCTTGGCGATGTCGCCAAGGCCTGCGGAGTGAAATACCGCATCGGCATGGAATCCTCGGCGCAGACAGGGGAGTCCATCGCCCCGGAAGAGGCCAACGATGTGATCCAGGACCTTACATACGTGGTGATGCTGAAGGATTATGGCCCTGACGCTGACATGACCATCGAAAAGCCTGCAGGATATGATCCGGCTCCATTTTACAACAGCGCCGTCAATCCGAAGAATACGGACAATCCGACCGGTCAGACCATCTGGGACCCTCAGATGATGATAACATACGGAAGAACCCCGGGTGGAAGATACATGATCAACTGGCCTATATACGGCAATGACTATTATGTCAACACAATTGAAATGACCCCTGAACAGAGACAGGAGGCATACGCCAGGGCGAAGAACTTCACCCTTCAGTTCATATACTTCATTCAGACCGAACTCGGCATGAAGAATCTCGGAATTGCTGACGATGTCTTCCCGACAGAGGACGGCATGACCCTGATGCCGTATCACAGGGAGTCGAGGCGCATCATAGGCGAGGCTTTCTTTACCATTGATGCAGCTGCAGCTCCATACGAATATAAATATCCATATTACAGAACCGGAATAGCAGTGGGGGATTACGCTGTGGACCACCATCATTTCCGCCACCCCGACTGGCGCAACCTTCCTGACCTGGAATTTTACCCTATTCCTTCGTTCAATGTTCCGATGGGAGTTCTTATCCCTCAGCAGGATGACGTCCCCAATCTCATAGTAGCGGAGAAGTCGGTATCTGTGTCAAATCTGATCAATGGCGCGACTCGCCTGCAGCCGGTTGTGATGCAGCTGGGGCAGGCCGCCGGAGTTATGGCCGCTCTGTCTCAGTATACCGGCCTTGATGTCAAGGGTGTCAGTGTCAGAAAGGTGCAGGAGGCTCTGCTTGAGTCGGGCTGCTATATCATGCCATACCTTGATCTTCCGAAGGATCACAGGCATTTCAAGGCACTTCAGAGGGTCGGCGCCGCCGGAATACTGCGTGGCGAAGGACGAAATGTCGGCTGGGCAAATCAGACATGGTTCCGCGCCCAGGATCCTCTTATTGCTGAGGAACTTTTCAATGCGGAATTTGAAGGTCTGGGAGAGGGACCTGTTACTGTAAACGAGCTTCTCGATGCAGTCTTCGGAGATGAGAGACCGGCGTCGTTGGAAGCCTGGTGGAACGGACTTGGCTTAGAAAATTTTGATCCAACCCGAACAATCACCAGACTTGAAGCAGCGGTGGTGATCGATTCCGGATTGGATCCGTTCATGCGCCAGGATGTCGACCTGGACGGTAATTTCAAATAGCCGGATTATTCTGCAATACCTGCGTCAATCCACGCTTGGGCGAGCTTGCCGGCATCTGTGAGGGCAAGCTCCATTTCAATGCCGTATTCTTCTACGAGATGCTGTGCCATCTCTTCTATAGTGAAATCCTTTCCTTCGACCTTCTCCCAAAGGAAGGCTGCTGTGGCGTTGAGTGAAATGAGCTTGTTGAAGTTGATGTGCTCAAGGCCTTCTGCTGTGATTATGTTTTCTCCACACATCTGGCGGAGTACGAATCCTTTCTTTATCTTCATGTCTTTCAGTCTGTTGTTTGATGCGCCAAAGTTAGTCAAATTTTGCTAATCTCGTCTTCTTTAATTAACTTTGTCAAGATATGCTTGAACAACATATAACCTAATAATAAATATGAAACGTAACCACAAACTGGTACTTGCTGCTTTATTTGCTGCATTTATCACTTCTTGTTCTGCACCAGCAGAGAAGACAGCCATTCCTCGCGATGAGGAGATCGAGAAGAAGGTTGATAAGCTTCTTCGAGGTATGACTCTGGAGGAGAAGGTCGGTCAGATGACCCAGATCACTTCCACAGCTATTGCCAATGGCATTGAACTTACCGAACTTGGAGATTCTCTCCTTAGGGTTCACAAAGTGGGTTCTATCCTCAACACTCCAGACGGAATTGCTCAGACTCCTCAGGACTATGAGAAGTTCATCAAGGAACTCAATCAGATTTCAATAGAGGCTACAGGCATCCCGACACTTTATGGCCTCGATCATATCCACGGCGTGTCGTATGTTCTCGGCGGAACTCTTTTCCCTCAGGAGATCAATATTGCTGCAACATTCAACAGAGAGCATGCCTTCAACATGGGTAAGGTGACAGCGTACGAAAGCCGTGCAGCTAATGTGCCTTGGACATTCTCTCCTACAATGGACCTCGGCAGAAATCCTGAGTGGCCTCGTATGTGGGAAAGCTTCGGCGAGGATACATATGTCAACGCACAGATGGCCGTAGCTGAGGTTAAAGGTATGCAGGGTGAGGATCCTAATCACGTAGGACCATACAATATTGCAGCATGTGCAAAGCACTTCATGGGTTATGGTGTGCCTGTGACAGGCCAGGACAGAACACCTGCTTCCATTGCAGGTTCTGAACTCCGTGAAAAACACTTCGAGCCGTTCAAGCAGGCTATGGAGGCGGGTGCACTTTCGATTATGGTGAATTCGGCAAGCAACAACGGCATGCCTTTCCACTGCAACACAGAGCTTCTTACTCAGTGGGTGAAGGAGGATCTCAAGTGGGACGGAATGATCGTTACAGACTGGGCTGACATCAGCAACCTGCACACACGCGAGCGCGTTGCTTCTTCTCAGAAGGAGGCTGTCAAGCTTGCAATCAACGCAGGTATCGATATGGCGATGGTTCCTTATGACTGCAACTTCTCTGTTGACCTTATCGAATTGGTGAACGAGGGTGAGGTTTCCATGGACAGAATCGACGATGCGGTACGCAGAGTCCTTCGTCTGAAAGCACGCCTTGGTCTGCTTGAAACACCGGATACATTCTTTGCTGACTATCCTGAGTTCGGCGGAGAGGCTCACGCAAAGCTTGCCTATGAGGCAGCCCTCGAGTCTGAAGTTCTCCTCAAGAACGACGGCATCCTTCCGCTTGACAAGAATGCACGCATTCTCGTAACCGGTCCTAACGCACACTCGATGCGTACACTCAACGGAGGCTGGTCATACACATGGCAGGGTGAAGGTGCATCCAAGCCAGAATTCACAGAGAAGTACAATACAATATATGAGGCTCTCGACCAGAAGTTCCAGAACGTTACATACGTACCAGGTGTAGAATATCACCTCCACGGAACAGATTGGAATTTCGATGAGAATACAGGTATCAGTCAGGCAGTTGCCGCAGCACGCAATGCTGACGTGATCGTTGCCTGCGTAGGTGAAAATTCGTACTGCGAGACTCCAGGTAATGACGTCGACTTGAACCTTTCGGCAAATCAGAAAGAACTGGTGAAGGCATTGGCGGCAACAGGCAAGCCGATCGTTCTCATCCTTAACGAAGGCCGTCCGCGCATCATCAACGACATCGAGCCGCTTGCTTCTGCAGTAGTTGACATCCTCCTTCCAGGAAACCATGGTGGTGATGCTCTCGCGTCCCTCTTGTGCGGTGAGGAGAACTTCAGTGCAAAGCTTCCGTTTACATATCCTAAGTATACCAACAAGTTCGCTGTCTATGACTACAAGCCGTCAGAAAGTCAGGCAACTATGCAGGGCGTATACAACTACAACGCCGTGATGCTGGTGCAGTGGCCTTTCGGACATGGTCTCAGCTATACTTCGTATGAGTATTCAAACATGACTGTGTCTGCAACCGAGTTTGCAAGCGGTGACGTGCTTACAGTTAGCGTAGACGTGAAGAATACCGGTGAAATCGAAGGAAAGGAAAGCGTGCTTCTCTTCTCTACTGACCTGTACGCAAGCTCTATTCCTGATGTTCGTCGACTTCGTGCATTTGACAAGGTCACCCTTGCCCCAGGTGAGACTAAGACCGTTCAGTTCGAACTTCCTGCAGACGATCTGGCTTTTGTCAACTACGAAGGAAAATGGACTCTCGAAGAGGGAGAATTCATCCTCTCTTGCGGTGGACTTGAGCAGAAGGTCAACTGTAAGACTACAAAGGTTTGGGATACCCCTAACAAATAATTGGTGACGGAGACTGAAATGGCAGACAACTACTTGGAAAAGAAAATGGAGGCACTCCAGGCGCGTAAGGCTAAAGAGCAGCGTGCCAAGCAGATAGCGTGGAAGAAGAGAATGGAGGCCTACAGGAAAAAGCTCGAAGAGCAGAAGGCTAGCGCAGCGGCTGCTGACGGTGAGTCCTTCTCCAAAGGGCAAGAGGGTAGCGACGTATAGGTCTCAGAAGTTTCCAGAAACATGAATACAGGCGCCATCTCAGGCTTTTGACTGAGTATGTGCGCCTTTTTTTTGTGACGCTCAGCATGATTGCTATTACATCTTTCGGCTGAGCTGATTCAGTCATGCCTATGTTGCCGTCACCCATAAGGGTCAGCTTGTTTCCTTCTCTTTTAATGATGCGGTGGATGACATACGCTCCTCGGCTGTCCTTTGCCAGCACGACAGCTCCTGTCTTGATCTGTGAATCCTTCCAGGGACCGAGAGTTATCTGGTCCTGAAGGTGTACGATGAACGGATTCATGCTGTAGCCTTTCGCTGTGATGGTCACGGTCTTTCCCTCGGAAATCAATCTGCTGATTTCCGACATCATGACAGCCTGCTCTTTGACGATCGTACTCATACGACGCCAAAGATAAGCAAAATTTGACTCGATAAGAATTAAAATGATTATCTTTGAAAGATTTATGGAACATACATATAAATATACAGTAGCGGGCCATACCTTTTCCTTGAGACTGCCCGCTGGCATTTCACCTCAGCAGCAGCTTCAGCCTTATGCTCCTTTTGCTGAGGCCGGCGATGTGGAGCCGTTGTTTGAACTCGAGCTTAGGATTGTTCCCTCGCTCAAGGATGTTGTCACCGGCAAGGTTCGCGAATGCCTTAACGATGAGGCACCGTATTTCTGGATCTTTGATGCTCCTCAGGATACTTTCAGCTTTGGATTTTCATATACCAGGAATCATCCTGACTGCATACTGATCCCGTCGGAAAACTTTAAGGACAATGTCGTCTATATCAGTGATCACAATGTGGCCCGTTATGCTGAGTTTGCGCTCAGCAATGCCGTGATGCTTCTTTATACCTTCTGCACATCCCCATACGACACGCTCATGGTCCATGCTTCCGTCATTGCGCATGACGGTGGAGCCTATATGTTTTTAGGCCGCAGCGGCACAGGCAAGAGCACGCACAGCCGTCTGTGGCTCGAGCATATCAGGGATACGTATCTTCTTAATGATGATAATCCTGTAGTAAGGTTCATCGATGGCGAGGCTATAATATATGGTACGCCTTGGAGCGGTAAGACTCCATGCTATAAGAACGAATCAATGCCTCTGAAGGCCGTTGTCCGCCTTTCTCAGGCTCCATACAATAAGATCGCACGCCTTGTCCCTCTGCAGGCGTTCGCATCTCTCATGCCCGCATGCTCGTGCATGAGGTGGGACGGAAGGTCGGTTTCGGCTCTGCATAAGACCGTAGAGAAAGTGATAGGAGTGGTGCCATGCTGGCATCTGGAATGCCTTCCAGACAAGGATGCAGCAGTATTATGTAATTCAACAGTCATGGACTGATGGGTATAAAGGCTAGTCAGGTGAATTAATGGATTGCCACTGAGTTTCTCATCACCCTCCGCGAGCATCATCGACTACCGTGACTTAGTGCTTCGTCTGGGATAATTGTCTGATAAATCGTCAAACATAACAGTCTGATATCTAATGACCTGCTTACTTTACGTTCTGCATTTTGCCAGCATGTAAAACCGTGAGCCGTCTGATGGCCAATGTTTTATGTTTTGCGCATCGAAGTCCCCTATATACAAAAGAAAGGCAGTCACCGTAATGGTGACTGCCTTGTATTGTAATCTGTAGTTTGTTCAGATTAGAGAGCTGGACCAGCAGCTACGAGAGACTTACCGAGGTCGTTGCCTGTGAACTTAGCGAAGTTCTTGATGAAGCGGCCTGCGAGATCCTTAGCCTTCTCCTCCCACTGGCAAGCGCACTCGTAAGTGTCGCGTGGGTCGAGGATAGCTGGGTCAACGCCAGGGAGTTCTGTAGGAACTGTGAAGTTGAAGTAAGGGA
>JAZOPY010000092.1:0-3314 GCA_045655825.1 Candidatus Cryptobacteroides sp.
GATTGGTGGTCCTGTCTATGAGGTTCACCAAGATCAGCAGGGCTGCATAGTTTCTGAAATCGTTCTTATCCATGGCTCGATATGTTTGCCGCATGGCAATCCACAAACCAAGCCAAATATTGCGTAAGTTAGTAAGTATTAGGCAGATAAACAAAAACCCTACACACAAAAACATAGTAAGTATGTCCAAGTGTGTAGGGAATTTATTAACTTTGTAGAAAACCATATCAGCTATGTCAACCTACTTCTTGTCCGAACACTACGGGCCATCTCATAACATGAACAACTTCGTCGAGTTCAGCATAGAGATCAACGCCGACGAGGAACAGAGATTGAGGAGTTTCCTCAAAGAGAACGGACCTTGTGATTACTGCCTTCTTGAGGATGAACACCCTGACCTCTTTGACCTCATCAATGATGCCGCAAGCAATGCCGTAGAGGCAGACATCAGAAGTAAAGAAGATGGTGAGTCAATAAACATAGACTGGGGATGCATCTGTTATGACTTCTACTGGGATGAAAGGCTGTTGCAGTAGCCATGTCACTCATCCTGCAGTTCTTTTCTATATTCTTCAAGTCTCTTCTTATATGCTTCGGTATTGACATAGCCGCAGCATCTCTTGCCTTCCGAGCAGAAGCCTCTGTAGATGCATTCCGGAACGCATACACTTGCCAGTACAGGGTCCACCTCCCTCAGGGCGTCAATCACGGCAAGCCACGCCAGTCTGGTCTCGAGGGAAGCGCAGGAACACATCCTCTTTCGAGAGATGTTGATGAACGCCTGAGCATTGCAGGTCATGTCCATGTCGTTGCCTTCGCCCTGGAACATATAGTCCCTTGCCTTCCAACCGGCACGAAGCATTCCTTCCTCCTCGAAGATCTCGACGACACGTCTCGTCATCCTCTCGATCTCACTGTTTATGTCCTCCCTCTGAGTATGCACGAACTTCTCGCATCCTTCGTGATGCCGGACCAGGTGGACCGTAACCCACTGCCTTATATCCGAAATGGTAAAGTCGTATTCCAGCAGCCTGATGGGACTGTGCTCCGCAAGCAGGATCCCCTTTTTCCAGGAGTCCTTCGGTTCGTGGTCTATCGGAGGCCTTCCCCATGTTCTTCGAGCTGCGTTCACCACCCTTATCCAGTCTGGCTTCACGCATTCCATTCTCGTTACTTTCATCATAACACTTGTCTCTTATAAACTTAATCCCAAATATCTCAACTTCTCCAGCACGGCCGGAGCTCCATATTTCCTGCACGATTCAGGAAACCTCTTCTGCACAAGATTCAACAATGACTGATGTATCATACCGTTCCCGTGCTTCCAAATCCACCATCCCTTTCTGAAGGAGAGAGTTCGTCCACCTCTTCCCACTCTACGGTCTCCACCTTATGAACCGTCAACTGCGCAATGCGGGTACCGGCCTTGATGACGAAGTCATACGGAGAGCGGTTGTTGATGATCACGCCGACTCCCTTGCGATAGTCCCAATCCACCTTGCCTTCGATGACATCGCAGTCGAATCTCTGCGGATGTTCGCAGACTCTCGGAGTCTTCTCAAGGTCAAAGCCATGATTGGTCATGATGTATTCCACGCGGTATCCCTCCATTCCTTTGGAAGAGAAACCGCTTCGTGGTTTTATGAGAGCTTCATGTCCAGGCTCCATTTCCATGGCAAAGCCAAGAGGGATGACCTGTCTTCCCCTCTTTACCGTAAAGTCCTCCGGCACATAGAGATCGTAACCTGCCGAGCCTGGCGTCGCTCTCTTCGGGAGGACCGCTTTTGGATTAATCTTTTTGAATAGTACTTTCATATCGTTCCATTATGTGTGTAAAAATTTCTTCTTCTCCGATAGCCTTCAGGATCTGATGAAGGCATGACGCAGTAGGCTGGAGTCCTTCCGCCATCAGCTTTGTACCACCTAACGCAGATTTTATCTTTAAGCGCACAGCCATCGTTCCTGACGGATTCAGCCATATCGTAAGATATTTGTCCCTGTAGTAATAGTCAAAGCCCGGCTGAGGCAGGTGAAACATAAACCAATGCTCCATCAGCCAGTCGTTGGTGATCATCATGGGCTCACAGACGTGAGGATATGAGAATGAGATCTTCTGACTGTCCTCCGTCGGATAGTAGCCTACGAGGCCGCGCTTGACCTCTATAACTTTCCGGGGACTACCTTTCACCAAGATGTAGTCCCCGGCCATTAAGTCGGATGTCTTAATCATTTGCTGATTCTCCTTTGGGTTGTAATTCCACCACAGGTCCCTCGCCAAAACTGATAGTGAATTTCGGGATCTCGTGATTGTCTTCCTTTATCATCTGAAGCATCCTTTCTTCTGCTCCAGGGGAAAGGATTGCAGGGAAAGGTTTTGCATCGCCAAATATTTCCTTGGCTGTAGAAATCAAATCATCCTGCGTGATGTAAACAGGATAATTCGTTTTGTCAAGAATACCTCCCATATCAGACTTTTCCTATGTGAATGATCGCTTGCAATCTTGTAGCCTCAATAGAAACATCCCGAATATCGAGGGCATCTTCCATATCGCATACGAATTTTCTGATGAGTTCTTGATACCCTGTTATGGATGACGGTATCTCGAGTGGATAAGGAATCTCTCTTACAAATCCTGTTACATCATGTAAGTAAGTTACAGCCGCTCGGCCGTCCAGTAAGAATATCTCTGGTTTACCATCCTCATGAGTAAAGACCATACCTACTGGTAAGGTTTCAACCTTGGCGCCTATCCAAACTTCAAAGTCTGTTTTTTCTACTATGTACGTACGTTTCATTTCTGTTTCCTTTTAGATTTCTCCCGCTCCTTATGCTTCCTCTCGACTCGGTAGTCTATGCAGACGTCATCGGTTTCAGGATGCGAACAGGCGCGACCGTTGTAGATGCAGTGCTCGCACGACATGACGAGGAAGTACGGAAGGTAGTATTTGTACTCATCCACCGGATAGCCGCTGGCGGCAATCTTGATGTATTCCTGAATCGTCATGATCTCATCACTTGATTTTCACGAACGGCTTCTTCAGCGGAATGCTTTTGTAAATCTCCTCGTAGAGCTCCGGAGACTTCTCCCTGAGCAGTATCCTCACGCGCTTCGCCTCGTTGTCATCCAAGGCATCGTACGTGCGTTTCCTGATAGCCTTTCGCTTCCGGGAGAGTTCAAGCAGTTCTGCATTTATCTCAGCGTTTCTCCTCGGGCTGGTATAGCAGTACTTCTGTTCCTCCTGGAGCTTCTGCACCTTCATGGCCAGCTCGGCCTCCTCGTCGTAGAAGACTTTGATCAGACCTTCAGAGAAAT
>JAZOPY010000093.1:0-33304 GCA_045655825.1 Candidatus Cryptobacteroides sp.
CCTCATTCTTGCAGGTATCATCCTCGACAAGATGGGCGTACGTTTCACAGGTATCCTTTCGACCTCGCTCATGGTCGTGGGAGCTACAATCAAGTTCGTGGGAATCTCCGACTGGTTCCAGGCAACAGAATTCTGCAACTGGTTGAATTCGTGGTGGGTTGCTCTTCCGGGCAGCGCGAAGATGGCTTCCCTCGGCTTCATGATCTTCGGATGCGGCTGCGAGATGGCCGGCATCACAGTATCAAAGGCTATCGCCAAGTGGTTCGAGGGTAAGGAAATGGCTCTTGCAATGGGTCTTGAGATGGCCATTGCCCGTCTCGGCGTGTTCGCCGTTCTTTCAGCATCTCCACGTCTTGCCGACAAATTCGGAAACATCGAGGCTCCTATCCTCTTCTGCGTGATCCTTCTCCTTATCGGTCTGATCAACTTCATCGTATTCTCTGTAATGGATGCAAAGCTTGACAGGCAGAAAGGTATAGTTGCAGGAGGCGAAGGCGAGGAAGAGTTCAAGGTAAGCGACCTCGGCAAGATCTTCAGAAGCAAGATGTTCTGGATCGTCGCTCTTCTGTGCGTACTTTACTATTCTGCAATCTTCCCGTTCCAGAGATATGCGACCAACTTCCTCGAGTCTACCCTCAACATCGGAACAACCGAGGCTGCAGACCTCTTCAGATGGTTCCCTATCCTCGCGATGGTACTCACTCCGTTCCTCGGAGCCTTCCTCGACAACAAGGGAAAGGGTGCGACAATGCTCATGCTCGGCGCATTCATCATGATCGTATGCCACCTCAGCTTCGCATTCCTTCTTCCGGTATTCCCTCAGAAGTGGTTCGCACTCCTTCTTATCGTGGTGCTCGGAGTTTCATTCTCCCTCGTTCCTGCGGCTCTTTGGCCATCGGTTCCTAAGATCATCGACCCTGTGATCCTCGGCAGCGCATACTCGCTCATCTTCTGGATCCAGAACATCGGTCTCTGCCTCGTGCCTCTGCTCATCGGAGTGGTTCTCGAGTCTACCGGCGGATATGTGGTACCTATGTGCATCTTCTCTTCATTCGGAGTGCTCGCATTCGTGATGTCATTCTTCCTCAAGATCGAGGACAAGAAGAAGGGTTACGGTCTCGAACTTCCTAACATCAAGAAATAATGTCAACCCTGAAAAACACACTCAGGGACAACAAGTGGGCATGCTGGCTGGCGCTGGCATGCCTTGTTGTTCCTATGTTCGCCTCATATTTCTTCGACGATATGTTCTCGTCGCTTTCGGAGCTGTTCAAGAATCCGGAGTATCTGGAACTGGGATGGGACATGGCGGACTACGGATTCTACTCCAGCGGATATTCATTCCTGTGCATCTGGGGAGGTCTCATCGTATGCGGAGCGCTGCTGGACAAGTTCGGCGTGCGCCTGGTGGGATCCATCTTCGTGGGAATGATGGTAGGAGGCGCAGGTCTTGTTACCTTCGCCATCTCTGCAGGATTCGAGCCTAAGACATCCCTTACAATCGCTTATATCGGATGCATGCTCTTCGGACTCGGCAGCGAAATTGCGGGAGTATCTGTTACCCGTTCCATTGCAAAGTGGTTCAAGGGCAGAAACATGGCCCTGGCCATGGGACTGCAGCTGGCTATCGCGCGATTCGGAACTGCAACAGCGATTCTCATTGCCCCTATGATCGTAAAGCAGAAGGCTCTGGGAGAGTTCTATACTCTTGCTGAGACCAACAAGCCGGCACTGATCGGCCTTGCAGTACTTGCTGTCGGAGCCATTCTCTGGGCCGTATTCGTAGCTATGGACGCACGATTCGACAAGGAGGCAGGCACTACCGACAAGGTGGAGACTGCCGAGGAAGACAAGTTCAGGATTTCCGACATCTGGAAGGTGCTGAGCAATCCTCGCTTCCTGATGATCGCTATCCTCTGCGTGACATTCTACTGCTGCGTGATCAGGTTCAAGAAGTTCGGTGTGTCGATCCTTCTTCCGCTTTTCGGAGTGAACCTCGACATAGCTACCGTACTGCTTGCGATGATTCCGTTCTTCACCATCCTCTTCACCCCCCTCTTCGGAGCTCTCGTGGACAAGGTCGGAAAGGCGACAATGTGGATGGTAGTGGGTGCTGCGCTCGTGCTTGCATCACACCTCATCATAACATTCGCGCCACAGGGCGTGCCTATGTATGCATATATAGCAATCGCATTGCTTGGTATCGGTTATTCACTCGTACCGTCCGCAATGTGGCCGTCCGTGCCAAAGATCATCCCAGAGAAGAATCTCGGAACTGCATACTCGCTTATCTATTGGGTACAGAACATGGGAATGTGGGCAGTGCCAATCTATGTAGGAAGAATATTCACTCAGACCATCACCGAGGCCGGCAACCATGTCCAGGAGGTATCTGCGGCCATAAAGGCGGAATATGTATTCATCCTTCTCGGAGTGGTAGCGATTGCCGTTGCAATCATGCTCCTGCGTTCTTCTCACAAACACCCTGAACTGAAACTTGACGAACCAGCCTCATAAGCCATGAAAAAGATAATAACAGCATTTGCAGCCGGCATCATCGCATGCAGCTGCGCCAACGAGACATATTACGAGAAAACTGTCCGCTTCCCAGAAGGTGCCACCCTGGAGGAGAAGATCGACATCGCTGCACACGTCGTCCCTACTCCGGAGCAGCTGAAATGGCAGTCTCTTGAACTGACAGCTTTCCTTCATTTCGGAATGAATACCTTCACAGGCAACGAGTGGGGCGACGGAACCGATTCGCCTGAACTGTTCAACCCCTCGGAGCTGGACTGCCGCCAGTGGGCACGCGTGCTGAAGGAAAGCGGATTCAGAATGGCGATCCTCACTGCCAAGCATCACGACGGTTTCTGTCTATGGCAGACAGAGACTACCGAATATTCGGTAAAGAACTCTCCATGGAAAGACGGAAAGGGCGACGTGGTAAGAGAAATGAGCGAGGCTTGCGCCGAGTTCGGGCTCGAATTCGGAGTGTACATATCACCTTGGGACCGCAACGCAGAGTGTTACGGAGACTCCCCTGCCTATAACGAGTTCTATATCAGACAGATTACCGAGCTTCTTACAAATTACGGAAAGATCAGCGAAGTATGGTTTGACGGAGCATGCGCAGAAGGTCCGAACGGAAAGGTGCAGGTCTATGACTGGAAGGCGATCCATGCAGCCATAAGAAAGCTGCAGCCTCAGGCCGTTACGGCAATCATGGGAAATGATGTAAGATGGGTCGGCAACGAGGGCGGACTTGGACGAAAGACCGAGTGGAGCGTAAACGCATTCGGACCGGTTTCTGAGGACGGTGCATTGGAACAGAGAGAGCAGCTCGGGCTCACCGAGATGTCGGCTGACATGGGAAGCCGCGAGGTCATCGCGCAGGCTCAGCAGCTCTACTGGTATCCTTCTGAGGTAGATGTATCCATCAGACCAGGCTGGTTCTACCACGCCGAGCAGGACTCGCAGGTGAGGTCATTGAACAACCTCATCGACATATATTACCAGTCAGTGGGAAGAAACTCTGTGCTTCTGCTTAATATTCCTCCGGACAGAAGAGGTCTGCTACATGAGAATGACGTAGAGAGACTTTATGAGTTCAGAAGTGCCATCGACGAGATATTTGACGGCAACCTCGTGGAACCGCTGAAGAAAACATGGAAGGCTGAAAGCGGCGATTCGATGGTCTTTGATGTCAAAGGCGACGAGATGTTCGGAACCTTCCTCATCAGCGAGGACATCTCAAAGGGTCAGAGAGTGGAAAGCTTCACAGTCGAGGCCCTCAAGGACGGAGAGTGGGAGCTCATTGCAGAGGGCACCACCATCGGTTACAGAAGACTCCTCCGATTAGAGAAGACCCAGGCCGAGCAGATCCGCGTAACGATAACCTCAACCCGCGCCACAGCCAACATCTCTGCTATTGGTCTTTATTAATTTTATAAACAGAAAAAAGGTAGCGATTCAGAATCGCTACCTTTTTTCTGTTTATCACCGTAAGAAATAATCTTTAAAGATTATTTCTTACGGAAGTCGATAGTACAATTGAACTTGTTGTTAGCATCGAGTGGAGTACATTCTGTTACCGTCATCACGTACTCTGCTCCAAGTTCGAGCTGAACACCTGCCGCAAGCTCGACATTACCTGCCGCCTGAAGGTACTTCTTAGCCTCGTCAGTGAGAGTAACCTTGTCATACTCAGCACCCCAGCCAGCCTGTCCGAAGAACTTGAACGAGAGATAATCATATCTCCATACGCCGCCGACCGTAGTACCGTCAGTCTCCTCGACTGCCTTACCTGAGAACTGGTATACGCCATCCTCAACCTCTGCAAGAGTGAGATAGAGACCACCATCCCAGCCTATCTGGCTGGTCATTACAGGATGAGCGACACCCCATCCCATGAGGATGATTGCACCCTCGTCAGCATAAGTAGCTGTCTTTCCTTCCGCATCAGCACGACGTACTGTCACAAACTTGTTCGCGGTATTCATCTCGAAGTTGTAGTAGCCGTCAACAGCGTTGAAGTATACGCCATCAGCCTCCTTGCGGAAATGATCTGGATCCACATACCACTCAGAGAAGTCACCTGCACCCTCAACCTCAAGTTTATCTCCCTTCTTGATGTTGACATGAGCCATGAATGCACCATTAGGAGTTGGCATCGCATTCGCTCCGTTCACAATAATCTTTACGAAAGGAGCACCTTCGAAGGTTCTGGTGTTGAAAGACACTGTTCCGTTACCCATAATATCGAAAGGAATACCCTGAGGGCCGTTAGGAACGATTGCTGTACCATCCCAACCGAATGTAATTTCGGTACCCTTGCCGTCAATGGCAGGGGTGATGATGAACGGCTTGAAGTCAGCAGGAATTGCTCCAGTGTATGCATACTCGTGCTGCTTTCCTTCCACTGGGGTAAGGCTTCTTCTCCAAGAATCTCCGCTGGCTAGAGTGAGCTGGTCGAATACCGGACGATTTACAGCAACATAAACTGTATCAAATGATACTCCCAGATGAGTATTCACTGCCTCGAAAACGACAGCTGCAACACCGTCAAAAAGGTTTTTCTCAAACGGAACGGCAAGTTTGCCTGCATACGTTCCTTCAGCATGTGTTCTTATCTCAAATTCACTTACAGGCTCTCCTACCTCAAGATCCCAATAAAGCTTTGCCTTGAGAACTGAAAGCGGATAGTTCTGGTCATAAATGTCAGCTGTGAAATCAATATTTCCACCCATCAGGGCAGTCTCGCCGCACGTTACAGTCATGTCCGGTCCGTTCTCGGCGAACTCGAACACCGGCTCCTTGTAGCAGGACACTGCTGCTGCAAGGACTGCGAGAGTGATTATTGTCTTAAATATTCTGTTCATAATTCTGTTTATTAGTTATTATTACTCCTGCCAGATGAGGGATACAAGGCTCTTTGCCGGCACTGTGTACTTCACAGTGAACTTGGTATTGGCAAAGATGAGCGCCTGATCCTGATCGGAGTTGTTGCAGATCAATGTTCCGACTGTGTTGTCAGGATTGAGGAACATCATGCACTCGAAGCGTGTAGGAAGTTCCATTCCGCCGATCGCGATTCTCTTGGCGCCCGGCTTTACAACTGCAGACGCATGAGCCACATGGTACCAGTGGGCATTCTTTGTGATGCTCTCGTAATCGAGGGAGCTGATTGTCACACCACCGTAACATGTCTTGCATGATCCGTCGTGCGGGCTGTATGGTCCCTTCTTCTCATCAAGCATGAGGTTCCAGTAAGTCACACCCTTTCCGCCGCGTCTCATTGTTCCCATGAACACATTCGAGAACTCCTCGAGGACAAACGGATTGAATCTGCCTCCGACCTTACCTGCGAGGTCATAGTTCCACTCACCGATAGAAGCCTCTGTGAACCAGATGCCCTTCTCAGGATTTGTAGCATAGATCTCATCAAGCTCTGAAACATGTCCACCGTAGTTATGCCATGCCGAACCTGCCGCCCATTTGTAAGCCTCAGGATCTGCATATATATTCAGAGGGTAATTATTCTGGTCTGACTTGTCGTCGTAATTGTAGTTGTGGTCGAACAACATGATCTTGGTGTCAAGACCAGCCTTCTGGATAGCAGGACCGAGGATCTTGATGAACTTGAGCTGATCCTTCCACGGCATGTACAGAGACATAGAGTTACCATGGTTCAGAGGCTCGTTCTGCATTGTCACAGCATAGATATCGAAGCCTTCAGCCTCCATTGTCTGGATCCACTTCACGAAATACTCTGCATAATCATCGTAGCATGAAGGTCTGAGTCGGCCACTGGTCCAGCTGTTGAATCTGGTCTCAAGAGTCGCCTCATCATATCCTTCATATCTGCTTTTGCCTCCCTTCATCCACCTAGGGCAAGACCATGGCGAACCGATGATCTTCACGTCAGGATTGATCGCATAGATCTCCTTGAGGATAGGGAACAGGAGGTTCTTGTCCTCAGGATGAACCGCGAAGTTCTGAAGTCCCTCTGTGTCACACCATGTATAGTTGTCAGCAGTACAGAAGTCTGAAGCTCCGATTGCCACACGGATAAGGCTCGAACCAATGTTTTCCTTAGAGAAGAGTTCTGTAAGGAATCGTGTCCTCGCCTCCTGAGGCATCTTCAGAAGGTTGTAGCATGAAGCAGTCGTGATGGCAAGACCGAAACCGTCGATCTCCTGATAAGTCTTTGTCTTATCGTAAGTGATCTGGTTCGGAGACATACTGCCCGGCTTGCTGAAGTCAAAGCCCGACTTCTTGAAGAGAAGGGTCTGGTTTGCCATTGTGACATAAGCTGTCACATCCTTCTCCTGAACCACAGGCTGCTCCTGGTCCTGTTTCTTGTCGTCCTCCGGTTTTTCTGTCGGAGTGCAGTTGCATGCGCAAAGGCATGTAACCGCCATTATCATGAATAATCTTTTCATAGTCTATTAATATCCAGGGTTCTGAACAAGACTTGGGTTGTTTTCAAGAGCCTCCTGAGGGATAGGCATAAGAATGGTCTCCTCGGTAAGAGGCCTTCTTGACTGCCAGTACTTGTCATATCTTGGTGATGACGGATCTGACATTGCGTTGTGAACCTCTACTGCCTTGTCATGACGTACGAGATCCCAGAAACGGAATCCCTCGAATGCAAGCTCGAGACGGCGCTCGTGAAGAACAGCGTCAAGCATAGCATCCTGTCCTGCAGGCTGAGCGATCTCCTTGATGCCGGCACGGCGGCGGATCTTGTTTACATACTCAGTAGAAGCAGCGAGGTCTCCTGTCATACAGAGCGCTTCTGCGTGGAGGAGGTAGATCTCACCAAGACGCATGAGGATGGTGCTGGATGCATTGGTAGGGCACTTGTGCATGAATGCATAGTTGTCAGCAGGATAGTAGTTTGACCATGCGCTGTTAGGGTCTGTTCCTGTCTGGTCGTATGTGATACATGCGTTCGCTCTCTCTGTGTCACCCTCGGCAGCATAAGCTGCGATAAGGTCACGTGAAGGAGTGATCCACTTGATCCATGTATATGAGTTGTTAGGATCATAGTAGTTTCTGTGATACATCATCCAGATCCAGTTACCGTTGTCACGGGTCCAGGTCACCTCGAAGATAGACTCGGAAGTGTTTCTGACTGCATCGTTGTCGTCGTAAGCCCACATCTGGCCATAGTCATCACAAAGAGCGAAGCCCATTCCCTCGACGATCTCGCAATGCTCAGCTACCTTGTTCCAGTCCTGGTGAGCAGACTTCTCGGCATATACTCTTGCAAGCATACCATGAGCGAAAGCCTTAGAAAGCAGATACTTGTTAGAGTGGTCTACCTCCGGACCGTTCTGAGTCGCCCAGGTGAGCTCATCGATAAGCTGCTGGTAAACATCATCCTTAGATGTGCGAGGAGGATAGTACTCGAAGTACACTTCCTCGACATTTTCTGCAGTGATTGCCGGCGGGATGCTGTTCTGTACAGGAATATCACCCCAGATGAGAGACATCTGATAGAGTGCATAAGCCTTCATGCAAAGACCCTGAGACTTCCAGTGCTTGTACTGCATTTCGGTCATGCTTGGATCAGTTTCCTTGATGCGGTCGATATTACATACGATCTGGTTTGCATATCCTACCGCCTCCTGATAGTAGTTCCAGTCGCGCTTTACATTCTTGTTGTCACCGTCCTGCTTGTTGGCCTCGATAGCCATAAGCTCTCCGGTTCCAGGGTTTCCGCCGTAAGCATTGTCTGCACGGCACTCTGCGAACACCATTCCGTCAAGGAAGATACCCTCCTGCATCACGTTGCTCTTGAGCCAGCTGTTGTACATAGCGTCAACAAGGCCGGCAATATCCTCTTTTGTAGTGTACTGAGACTCAGTCTCCTCATCCACCTGGACATTGCCCTCGTTGTACCCTGTCTCAGGATAGAGATCCAGTTCGCATGATGCCAGAGAAACAATCGAGGCGATCGCCATAAATCTATATATCTTTTTCATACTGCTTCTCATCTTTAGAATTCAACATTAACACCGAACAGAACGGTCTTGACGCAAGGGTATGTTCCCCAGTCAACTCCCATGCTGGTCGCACTTGTATACTGGCTCATCTCAGGGTCATATCCTGAATACTTGGTGAAGGTGATCATGTTATCCAGAGTGATGTACGGCTGGATGCGTGAGATGTTTGCCTTCTTGAGAGCCGGATGTGTGATATTATATGAAAGAGTGATGTTCTTGATCTTGAGATATGAACCATCCTCTACCCATCTTGTAGATGCCTTGAGGTTGTCAAGCTCTCCACCCTTAGGGATGTCAGTCACCTGACCAGGAGTACGCCAACGTCTGAGGACGCTCTTCACCTGGTTTGCACCTGAATACATACCCTCCATCTCGATACGTGAAGCGTTGTAGATGTCATTTCCTACTGAAGATGTCATCAGGATGCTGAGGCTGAGGCCCTTCCAGCTGATATTGTTGGTCATACCTGCTGTGAACAATGGGTTTGCATTACCGATGTACTGCTTGTCGGCAACATTGATAAGGCCGTCATTGTTCTTGTCCTCATAGATCACCATACCTGTCTCAGGGTCAATACCCTCTGCCTTCAGACCCCAGAACATTGAGAGAGGCTGACCAGGAGTCATGCGGATAATGTTCTCAGAGTGTGCTTCTGAAGTAGAAGTATAGTAGTAAACCTGCTGAAGATCAAGCTTTTCAAGCTTATTGCGGTTCATTGAAATATTGAAGTCTGTTGTCCAAGACCAGCCGTTCTTCTCGATGTTTACAGAGTTGATCGCGAGCTCGAGACCCCAGTTTGACATCTCACCCTCGTTACGGTAGATGCTTGGATAAGGAGCTGGAAGAGGAACGCTCATAAGGAGATCGGTTGTATACTTGTAGTATCCGTCAACTGTCACACCGAGTCTGCCTCCGAACATAGACCAGTCGACTCCGATGTTTGTCTGAGTTGTAGTCTCCCATGTAAGACCCTTGTTACCCATGTTGGAGCGGCTTCCTACTGTAGGAACTGCATCGACATGCTCATTGGCTGTCCAGTCATAGTAGTTGATGCCATAGTTCTGAACCCATGCATAGTCTGCGAGTCCGGACTGGTTACCCTGCTGTCCCCAACCTACACGGACCTTGAGGTCATTGATCCAGCTTACATCCTTGAGCCAGTCCTCGCTTGAAAGACGCCATGCTGCTGAAACTGAAGGGAAAAGACCCCACTTGTGTCCAGGAGCGAGCTTAGAAGAACCGTCGGCACGGAAGTTAGCTGTAATGTAGTACTTGCTGTCGTAGTTGTATGAAACACGAGCGAGATATGACATGATAGCCCACTGTGAATAGCCCTGGCTCTGTCCTCTGAGGCCACCCTTGTTACCTCCGTTAAGACCGAAGATAGCATCGTAGTTTTCAGGAGAGAAGTGGCTTCTTGAGCCAGAGAGATTCTCCCAACGTGATGTTGTGGCAGAAGTACCGGCCATAGCCTCGAATGTATGCTTTGCATCCCATACATGATTGTATGTGAGGATGTTGTCATATACCATTCTCATGTCGTCACTTCTCTCAGAAGAAGCTTCACCCTTCTGTGTTCTTCCGTAAGAAGTCGTTACAGGATCAAGGAACGAGTAATTGTGTACCCATCTGCGGTCCATTGTCACTGTAGACTTGAAGTTGAGATCTTCATGGAACTTGAGAGTAATGTTTCCAGTAAGGAGGAGACGGTCTGTCTGGGTGTAGTTGTTCTCGGTTCTGGCCATGTTCTCGATAGGTGTCGAGAGGTTGGCTCCGTAGAAGGAGTTCCAGTACCAGTTAGGGTTCTCGTCGCTCCATACCTTTGCGTATGTAGGAGTATTGATTACCGAAAGAACCACACCTGCACGGTTGGAACCCGTACCTGAGATGATGCCGTTGTTCTTGTAGCTTGAGTAAGCCATGTTCACACCGGCAGATATCCAATCGAAGAGGTCTGCATCGAAGCTGGCCTTGACATTGAATCTCTTGTTGTATGCCACTGGAAGAACACCCTGCTCGTCAGAATAACCTGCTCCGAGGTAGTACTTCATCTTATCGCTTCCGTTTGCTACGGAAATCTGATAGTTCTGGTTGATACCTGTGCGGTAAGTCTCCTCGAACCAGTCGGTCTCGTCCTTGAGTTCAACACCCTCAGGGAACTTGACCATACCGATCTCGTTCATAAGTTCCATGTACTCGGCAGTATTGAGGACCTCGTATGTTTTTGCCACATTAGCAAGACCCACTGAAGCATTGAAGTTGATCTGTGGACCACGGCTCTTCTTACCCTGCTTTGTGGTGATGAGAACGACACCGTTTGCTGCGCGGGATCCGTAGATAGCTGCAGAAGATGCGTCCTTGAGGATCTGCATAGTCTCGATGTCCTGAGGAGAGAGGTATGCGATCGCATAGTTACCTGTACCCACTGGAACGCCGTCCACTACATAGAGAGGGTCATTAGAAGATGCGATAGATGATGCACCACGGACGCGGACAGTCATACCTGCACCAGGAAGACCGCTGGTCTGCTGTACAGTCACACCGGCAACCTTACCCTGGATGAATCCTGAAGCCTCAGTAACCGGACGGAGTCTTGTGTCTTCTGTAGACACTGTAGAAACCGCAGTCGTAAGGTCCTTCTTACGTACCGAACCATAACCGATGGCTACGACAGCGTCGAGCATGATCGCATCCTCAGAAGCTGTGACATCGATTACTGCACGATTGTTAACTTTCTCTGTAACTGTAACGTATCCCAGAGCCTGGAATTCCAGAATCGCCGATCCTGAAGAAACGGTCAACTGCCAGTTACCATCAATGTCGGTGGTGGTACCATTTTGAGTACCTTGCTCCATGACTGTCATTCCGATTACCGGAAAGCCTGTCTGGTCAACCACCGTACCCTTTACAGAATGCTGCTGCGCATAGGCAGTCATACCTAGCAGAAACAGCACAACCATAGTCAGATATTTTCTCATACGGTAGAATTTAGTTGTTATTATTTAGTGTTTAGGTAGTATTTCGGTTAGCGTTCCATCTTTCTGATGAAGCACTCGATGGTGTTTTCCATGAGGCATGTGATGGTCATCGGACCTACACCGCCCGGAACAGGAGTGATTACTGACGCCTTAGGCTCGATCGCAGCGTAATCCACGTCTCCGCAGAGCTTGCCGGTCTCAGGATCACGGTTGACTCCCACGTCGATGACCACCGCACCCTCGGAAACCATGTCCGCAGTCACGAACTTAGGTCTTCCTATGGCTACGACGAGGATTTCTGCGTTGCGGGTTACTGTCGGAAGATCCACTGTACGGCTGTGAGCAATAGTCACAGTAGCATTCTCATCAAGGAGGAGCTTAGACACAGGAAGACCGACGATGTTGCTGCGGCCGATAACCACTGCACGCTTGCCCTTGATCTCCACACCTGCAACCTTGAGCATCTTGATGATGCCCTTAGGAGTACATGGGAGGATGCAGTCCTGCTTCTGCCAGAGAGCCGCCACATTGAGAGGGTGGAAACCATCCACATCCTTCTCCTTTGCGATTGTGGCGATGACCTTGTCCTCGCTGATGTGCTTCGGAAGAGGAAGCTGCACGAGGATGCCGTCCACTGTATCGTCAGCATTCAGCTCCTCAATAAGGGCCAGAAGCTCTGCCTCAGTAATGGTATCCGGCTTGCGGATTGTTGTGTTCTTTATGCCGACATACTCAGATGCCTTGGCTTTTCCTGTCACATACGACACGCTGCCGGGATCCTCACCGACGAGGATTACGACAAGGTGCGGCACGCGACCGTACTTTTCCGGAAATGTGGCCACCTGGGCCTTCATTTCATCCTTCAGCTGAGCTGAAAGTTCTTTTCCTGAGATTATCATTTATAAAAATTTAATAGTTATCTGATCTGAATGGAGAGATCGGAATGCCGGAGCTGTTGAACAGCGTAGCTTCCGACCAGTTCTTCATTCCATAGCGTACTGCTACCGGTTTCTGGACCTGAGGACACTTGTATACAAGCACCTGCCTTGGATTGTTCCACATGACGATCGCCTTGGCAGGATAGAACACTCCGTCTTCGCCAGCAAGTTCAAAACCGTCAACGTCCTTGCTTAGCGGGTTGAGTCCGAACTCCCCTGCCTGGAAAGTCACGACAACCTGACCTTCCTCAAACTTATATTCCACAGGAAGCGGAGTCTCGGCATCAATTCCCTTGAAGCCATAGTCGTTTACCAGAGCCAGGTATGCCAGACGGTCTCCGACTGATTTCTTATCGGCAGGGTGAATGCAGTTGATCTCTCCGGTGTCATGACTTGCCGCCATGCCGCTCAAAGGAATCATCTCCAGGGTCTGAGCCTGCGCCCACATCATGTATCCTGCATCCGGAGCATCCGGGTTGAAATAGCCGTATGGAGCAATCTGCGTGAAGTAGAACGGCATCTGCTCATTCCCCCATTCCTGACGAAGCATCTTTACGAATGCCGGCTGCAGACGCTTGTACTGCTCATATCGCGAGATATTGTCACATCCCTGATACCACAGAAAGCCTCTTGCCGTATATGACACTATCGAATGGAGCATTCCATTATATAAGACTCCCGGTGCCTTCCAGGCATATTCCTGCGGCCATGTACCGTTATCCAGATGGGCAAACGAAAACTCATCGGCAAATTCCTTTCTGAGAAGTTCAGGATTCATCCAGGCCTCGATAGGTGAACCACCCCATGATGCGTTGATGATACCGACAGGAATACCCATAGCCTCATGGATACGTTTTGCAAAGAAGTACGCGGTCGCACTGGCCTGAGCGACTCCCTCAGACGTATGTTCATCCCATCTTGCCTCACATTCTTCCTGAAGTTCAAGAGACTTTATGCGTGAGAGGTTGCATGAACGGATCGGAACCGAAGGTCTTGCATTGATGATAAGGTCTGCAGCACCTTCCACAGGCTGGCCCATGAACCCGCTCATGGTCATTTCCATATTGGACTGTCCGGCGCATATCCATACCTCACCTATCAGTATGTTCTTCAAAGAGACTTTCTCACCGTCATTGAAAGTCATCTCATAAGGGCCGCCTGCTGATGGAGTAGCCACACTGGCCCTCCACCTGCCCTGGTCGTCAGCATGGACGATGGTCTTGTCCTTGGACCAGGTTGCGGTGATGACAATCCTTGCCCCCGGATCAGCCTTTCCCCATATGGCAGCATCGCTCTCACGCTGCAGGACCATATTGTCCGCAAAGATCGGAGCAAGCTCCACCTTTGCATCGGCAGCACTGACCAGTACGGCAAAAAATATAATGACTGCAAGAAGTCGTTTCATATACTAAAGAACTCTCCAGCCGATGTCACGGCGATAGAAAAGGTTTTCACATTCGATTGACTCCACTGCTGCAAGGGCTTTATCGTGAGCCTCCTGGAGGTTCTCGCCGAAGCCTACGACCATAAGGACGCGTCCGCCTGCAGTGTAGTATCTGCCGTCCTTGAGGGATGTTCCCATGTGGAAGACTCTGATGTTCTCTGGGAGAGCGTCAAGACCCTTGATCTCATATCCCTTCTCATAGTCTCCAGGGTAACCCTTTGATGCCATTACAAAGCCCATGGTCACCTCCTTCTTCCACTCGATCTGCGGCATAGGAGTATGGTCTGCCACAGCTGAGAATATGTCGTAGATGTCTGTTGCAAGACGCGGAAGCACAACCTCTGTCTCAGGGTCTCCAAAACGGCAGTTGAACTCGATGACCTTAGGGCCCTGAGGAGTCTTCATAAGACCTCCATAAAGAACACCGGTGAAAGGACAGCCCTCTGCAACCATCGCTGCAGCCGTCGGCTTCATCACATGCTCGAGCGAGAACTCAAGATCCTCGTCAGAAATGATAGGAACCGGAGAGTATGCCCCCATACCGCCTGTATTTGGTCCCTTGTCACCCTCGTATGCACGCTTGTGGTCCTGCGAGAGAGTCATAGGATAGACCTCAAGACCGTCCACGAAGCACATGAATGAGAACTCCGGTCCTGTGAGGAACTCCTCAACCACAACCTTGCCCTTTCCGAACTTGTCGTCGAGAAGCATGTCCTTCAATGTCTCCTCTGCCTCTTCAAGGGTCTCAGGAATGACAACACCCTTTCCTGCTGCAAGTCCGTCATACTTCAGAACCACAGGGAAAGAGCCTTTCTTCACATACTCCAAAGCTGCATCATAATCCTCGAAAGTCTCGAACGCAGCAGTAGGGATATTGTATTTAGCCATGAGCTGCTTTGCGAAATCCTTGCTGGCCTCGATTGTGGCGGCAGCCTTTGACGGTCCGAATATTCTGAGGCCGGCAGCCTTGAATGCATCCACAACACCAGCAGCAAGAGCGACCTCAGGGCCTACGACCGCCAGGTCAATACCGTTTTCAAGAGCGAAGTTCTTCAGGCCCTCAACGTCAGTATCCTTGATTGCCACACATTCTGCCTGCGCTGAAATACCAGCATTACCTGGCGCGCAGTAAATCTTTCCTACCTGTGGTGAGCGGCTGATTGCATCCACGATGGCGTGTTCACGTCCGCCACCTCCGATTACGAGTACTTTTTTCATATTTTAAATATTTTTAGATTTCCATGAACCACGGGTGAAGTCCGGAACTTCAACCGGAACGTTTCCGTTTTCAAGTGACAGGCGCGAAAGCTCGCTTATCGAGCACCATTCCGCCATGTCGTATACATCCATATCCAGCTCCCTACCATTATGGAGACAATGTACAAGTCTATAAAACATTATGAAGTCCATGTCTCCACGACTTGCCTGAGGCTTCTCCAATGAGATCAAGTCCTCAGTCATGAGCGGATTTGGATATTTCTGCTGAATGGCTTTCAATTCATCTGCCTGATATATTCTTCCGACTTCCTTAGGCTCGTCTACCTCATCAGAACGCAGGTAAAGCTGTTCAACAGGATATTTTGCAGCATAGCCCTCTGTTCCTACAACCTTGAACAGGCGGTCATAAGGGCGTGGTGTCATCACATTATGCTGCAGAAGGATAGTCTTTCCGTTTTCAGTCTTTATGAGAGTATCTGTCTGATCTGCATTCATGAAGCCGTCACAAGGACCGACTGCATTCTCATAGACTCTGCTTCCATTGAATGATGATGTGTCCATCGACACAAGCGTCTTCATCCTGTCTTCCCTGTGAATGCCGAGCACCTGGCATACCGGACCGATACCATGAGTCGGATACAGGTCACCCCTGTTGGTCCTGTTGTATTCCAGACGCCATGCAGGCCATTGCTTGTCCAGGCAGTGGTGATATGCACCCTCCACATGGACGATTTCTCCGAAAGCACCGGCCTTGGCCATTGTCAGGGTCGCCATTTCAAAAGAATCGTACACACAGTTTTCCATCATGATGCAGTGCCTGCGGGTCTTCTCGGCCATATCAACCAAAGCCCATATCTCTTCAAGAGTCGAAGCAGCTGGAACCTCCAGAGCAACATGCTTTCCGGACTGCATAGCATGCAAAGCGACTGGAACATGGCTGTTCCAGTCGGTGCAGATGTATACTATGTCCACATCAGGACATTCGCAGAGCTGTTTCCAAGCCTCCGGCGAACCTGTAAACTGATGAATTTTCGAAGAATCCTCAACAGTTTGGAGAACCTTGTCCAAAGCTTCAGAGCTAAGGTCGCAAAGGGCAGTTATCCGGCAATCCGGAACACACGAAAGTATCCTGACAGCATTCGCTCCCCTTGAACCAAGGCCTATGATACCGAATCTTACGGTCTCAAGCGGTTCGGTCCTCAAAGCGATGACGCTTTGCTGCCCTTGCGGGCGTACGGGAGCATGCAATTTCATATATTAATGTTTGAAGTGACGCATTCCGGTGCAGAGCATTGTTATGCCGCACTCGTTTGCCTTCTTTACTGAATCCTCATCGCGAACGCTTCCGCCTGGCTGAACGATAGCCTTCACGCCATACTCAGCAGCAAGGGTAACTGTGTCGTCGAATGGGAAGAATCCGTCCGAACCAAGGACGAGGCCTTCCTGACGCACATCCTTGCCTGCCTCCTTGAGCGCAGCCTCAGCCTGCTCGAGGGCGATCTTAGCCGAACCTACACGGTTCATCTGACCTGCTCCCACTCCGAGAGTTGCACCATCCTTCACGACTACGATTGCGTTTGACTTCACATGCTTGACGATTCTCCAGGCGAAATCGAGGTCTGTAAGCTGAGTCTCTGTCGGCTTAGCCTCTGTCACACACATGTCGGCAACGACAGTCTTTGTGTCGATGTCCTGCTCCTGGACGAGGATACCGCCGTTCATGCTCACATACATGTTGTGGCCGCCCTGCTCCTTGCTCATGTCAACCTTGAGAAGACGGAGATTCTTCTTTGTGCAGAGAACCTCAAGAGCCTCATCTGTGAAGCTTGGAGCCATGATGATCTCGAGGAAGATAGGCTTCATGAGCTCTGCAACCTCCTTGTTGACCTCACGGTTAACGGCAACGATACCGCCGAAGATGCTGACCTTGTCAGCCTCGTAAGCCTTCTTCCATGCGTCTACTACGTCTGTTCCGATAGCGGCACCACATGGATTCATGTGCTTGAGACCTACGCAGAACGGAGCGTCGAACTCGCGGGCTATGTTGAGAGCCGCATTTGCGTCCTGGATATTGTTGTATGAGAGTTCCTTACCGTTGAGCTGCTCCGCTGTTGCGAGCGAGTAAGGCACTGTGTCGAGAGTTGCATAGAACTTTGCGCTCTGGTGTGGGTTCTCGCCATAACGGAGAGACTGTTTGAGGTCATACTCAAGGAACAGCTTCTCGTTGAGACCTGCAGCCTTGCGCATGTAAGTAGCGATCATCATGTCATACTGTGCAGTGTGAGTGTAAGCCTCGGCAGAAAGCTGGAGACGAGTCTCCTTTGTAGTGTTTCCTGTCTCACGGATCTCAGCGATGATCTTTGCATAGTTCTCAGGGTTGCAGACTACAGTAACTGCGCTCCAGTTCTTTGCAGCTGAACGAAGCATTGAAGGACCTCCGATATCGATGTTCTCGATTGCGTCCTCCATAGTCACGTCTGGCTTTGCGATAGTCTGCTTGAAAGGATAAAGGTTCACGCACACCATGTCGATGAACTCGATGCCGTTCTCCTTAAGCTGGGCAATGTGGCTGTCGAGGTCACGACGTCCGAGGAGACCTCCATGCACTTTTGGATGAAGAGTCTTCACGCGACCGTCACAGATCTCTGGAAAGCCTGTGATCTCGCTGATGTTGATTACCTTAAGTCCTGCATCCTGCAGAAGTTTCATCGTGCCGCCGGTTGCGATGATCTCCCAACCGAGCTCTACCAACTGACTGGCGAATTCTACCACGCCTGTCTTATCAGATACACTGAATAATGCTCTCATGCTGTATGTTTGTTATTTGATTAATGCCTTTTTAAAACGGGAAAGTATCACTATGAAGATCGTCTCTTTCGCATTCGAGCATCTATAACGTTACCTCTCCCCTAAATCCCCTCTCTCGGAGAGGGGACTTACTATCGCTTCGCTCAAATGAGCTTATATGCTTTAGTAAATAAATTCTCCGAATTCTGAACGGATGATGAGTTCCTTGTGGTCGCAAGCCTCAACACGGCCAACGATCTGAGCGTCAATGCCGAAGCTCTTCGAGATCTCGATAACCTGCTCTGCATGTTCAGGCGAGAGGTACACCTCAAGTCTGTGGCCCATGTTGAACACCTTGTACATCTCAGCCCAATCTGTGCCGCTCTGCTCGTGGATAGTCTTGAAAAGCGGCGGTACAGGGAAGAGGTTGTCCTTGATCACGCGGATATTGTCGCCCACGAAGTGCAGGATCTTGGTCTGCGCTCCACCTGAGCAGTGTACCATACCATGAATCTCAGGACGAAGTGCATCAAGAAGTTTCTTGACAACAGGGGCGTATGTACGTGTTGGAGAAAGCACGAGCTTTCCTGCGTCGAGAGGAGAACCCTCTACGGCATCAGTCAGTTTGAGACCACCGCTGTATACGAGCTCCTCCGGAACCGCCTTGTCGAAGCTTTCAGGGTATTTCTCTGCAAGATATTTTGCAAACACGTCGTGACGGGCACTTGTAAGACCGTTGCTGCCCATTCCTCCGTTATATTCCTTCTCGTATGTAGCCTGACCGAATGAGGCAAGACCCACGATCACATCGCCCGGACGGATGTTTGCATTGTCGATCACGTCACTGCGTTTCATACGGCATGTGACTGTAGAGTCTACGATGATTGTTCGTACAAGGTCACCCACATCGGCTGTCTCACCACCGGTCGCATATACACCAACACCCATCTCGCGAAGCTCTGCAAGGAGCTCGTCTGTACCGTTGATGATCGCGCTGATCACCTCGCCTGGTACGAGAAGTTTGTTGCGGCCGATTGTCGAAGACACGAGGATATTGTCCACTGCTCCTACGCAGAGGAGGTCGTCTATATTCATTATGAGTGCATCCTGAGCGATGCCCTTCCACACTGAAAGGTCACCTGTCTCCTTCCAATAGAGATATGCGAGTGATGATTTTGTGCCGGCTCCATCTGCGTGCATTATGTTGCAGTACTCCGGATCGCCGCCGAGAATGTCTGGAATAATTTTACAGAAAGCTTTAGGGAACACTCCCTTGTCGATGTTCTTGATAGCGTTGTGCACATCCTCCTTGGACGCTGAAACACCACGCTGCATGTACCTTTGGTTGCTCATGTCGAGGTTCGTTTTTATTAACTTGCAAATATAAACAAAAAAGAACGAGTAGACAACACACTATTGTCTACCCGCGCGATATAATTGCCATGAATTATACAGGTTGTGCCAGATGCTGTACAAGCCTCCGACTATAGCCGTCTCCGGTGTCATGAACGTATAGCCCATCCAGATTGCAAAGACGGTATTCTTCTGGCCCAGAGACTGACCCGCCGTCACCGTTCTGACCGCCTTTCCCCTCGCCTCAACTTCCGGCGAAGCATCGGGACGGCGCGGTTTATACCGGCTTCCTACAAAACGCCCTGCCGTAAACTGCAAGATGCAGCATATCAGCGAGATAAGTGACATATAAATAATCAGATCCACTCCCATAGCACTATGAACAATGGACTTCGTCGTGACGGTAATCGCAAGGGTCAGCGCGACAGCCCATAGATAGAAAGCAAGGTCAGGAACACTCAGAAGCTTCTGATGTACACGTGGCGCAAGATAACGCACAAGCCAGGCAGCCAGGCATGGAAGGATCAGAAGCGGGAATATCTTCGCGACAATGATGCTGAATGCCGTCCAGAAGTCCATTCCCTGCATCGGGTGAATCATCGGCACAATCAATGGCACCAGCACAGCCGTCACCAGATTGATGAGAACGGTATAAGTAGTGATACCTGCCACATCACCTCCCAGCTTACGGGTAACGACTGCAGCAGCAGTCGCCGTCGGGCATATCAGACAGAGCATCGCGCTTTCTATCAGCACGACCTTGTCATGGTAATTTCCCGGGGCGGACTTCATCACCCATAGAGCCAGAAAACCTAGTCCGGCAAACAGGCCTCCCTGTATCAGCAGCAGCCACCAATGCCACCTGTGAGGCTTAAGATCCTTCGGCTCTATCCTGCAGAATGTAAGGAACAGCATCGAGAAGATCAGCAGGGGCTGCAGCGTGCTGACCAGCGCGCCAAGAAACGGTCCGGCATGATGCACCGGCTCCGGCATGATATGGTACAAAAGATAAATGGATGCTCCCGTCACCATAGCGATGGGAAGCATCCAGTCCTTTATTGTCTTCTTTATATCCATTTACTCCTCGTAGAGGTCAGTCGGATACTTGTGGTTGAAGCATGCGAGGCAGAGGTCATCGCGTTTTCCTGCGGCGAGCATTCCCTCGTGAGAGAGGAAGGCGAGCGAGTCGGCTTCAATGAGCCTGCAGACTTCCTCGACCGAGTTCTTGTTGCTGATCAGTTCCTCTGGCGTATGCACATCCACTCCATAGTAGCAAGTATACTTGAGAGGCGCACTGGCAATACGCACATGGACTTCTGTAGCGCCGGCCTCGCGAAGCATCTTGACGATCTTGAGCGATGTGGTACCGCGTACGATAGAGTCATCCACGATCACCACCCTCTTACCCTTGACGATGGACCTTACCGGAGAGAGCTTCATCTTCACACCCTTCTCACGGAGAGACTGGGTAGGAAGGATGAATGTACGTCCCACATACTTGCTCTTGATAAGTCCCATCTCGTATGGAAGACCGCTGGCCTCTGCATAACCCTGAGCAGCACTGAGGCTGGAATCAGGAACACCGATCACGATGTCGGCATCAGCCGGAGCCTCCTTGAAGAGAATCCTGCCGGACTCCTTTCTATAGTTATGCACGTTGCATCCCTCGATGTCACTGTCAGGACGGGCGAAGTATACATACTCCATTGCACACATGGCATGACGCTGGGTCTCCGCATAGAACTGGCTGCGGATGCCGTGGTGGTCGAGAGTAACGATCTCACCCGGCTCCACGTCGCGGATGTACTCCGCTCCGAGCACGTCAAATGCACATGTCTCACTGGCAACGACGTAGCCGTCGCCTAGCTTGCCGTTTGCAAGCGGATGAAATCCGTACTTGTCGCGGCATGCATAGATACGGCGGCCTGTCATAACCACAAATGAGAATGCACCGTCAAGCATATTGAGGGCGTTCTTAAGAGAATGGATACGAGGCTGATCCTTGTCGATTCCCTGCTTCTTGATAAGGTGCGCAAGAACCTCTGCATCAGAGTTCGACTGGAAAAGGCTTCCCCTGTCCTCAAGCTCGTCACGAAGCTGGTGGTAATTCACGATCTGACCATTGTTAGCCAAAGCGAAGTCACCGGAATTGTGGTGAAAGAGGAATGGCTGAAGATTCTCAGTACCCTTGCATCCGGCATTGCTGTAACGTACATGACCGATCGCCATCTTACCAGGAAGCTTGGTTATAGTCTTCTCGTTAAAGACCTCACTTACAAGTCCTTCACCCTTAACTCTATGGAAGGTCCCCTCTGCGTCAACAGTCACGATACCGCAACCCTGCTGACCTCTGTGCTGAAGGGTGTGCAGGCCATAGTAAGCAAGGCCTGCAGCATCCTCAACACCGTAGATTCCAAGCACGCCACACTCATGGTGGAGCTTGTCATCCCTGTATTTATTACAATTACACATTTTGCTGTTCGTTTTATTATTCACCTCTAAAGTAAGCTACCGCATTGAGGAAGAGCGGCTGCTCACGGGTGTCATCGTCAATGTTCTTGAAGAGATTATCCTCATAACGCTCAGTGTGACCCATTTTACCGAGGATCTGACCGTTCTTGCTGATGATGCCCTCGATCGCGTAGTATGAACCGTTAGGGTTGTATGGGGACTCCATTGTAGGCTCCTCCTCGAGAGGATCCACATACTGGAATGCAACCTGTCCGTTTGCAAAGAGTTCCTTTGCAAACTCCTCGTTCACAACGAACTTACCCTCACCGTGGCTCACTGCAATAGTGTGGAGATCGCCGATAGCGAAGTCCTTGAGCCATGGAGAGTTGGTTGTACCTACGCGGGTTGTTACCATCTGCGAGATATGGCGGTTGATATCGTTGCGGAAGAGTGTCGGGCTGTCCTTTGTCACCTGACCGAGACGGCCGTATGGAAGGAGACCTGACTTCACGAGAGCCTGGAATCCGTTACAGATACCGAGGATAAGACCACCACGATCAATGAGAGCATGGATTGCGTCTGCGATATCCTTATTGTTCAATACGTTAGCAATGAACTTACCGCTTCCGTCCGGCTCATCACCGGCAGAGAATCCGCCGCAGAGCATGAGGATATGACACTCGTCGATGTTCTTCTTCATCTCTGCAATCGAGCGGAAGATATCATCTTCAGTCAAGTTGCAGAACACGCTCATGCGTACCTCTGCACCTGCATTTCTCCATGCCTTTGCCGAATCGTAATCACAGTTTGTACCAGGGAATACAGGGAGGTAAGCGATAGGCTTCTCAACTGGCTCACCCTTGTACTTGAGCTCGGATTTCTTTGCCTTGTAAGGCTTCACACCCTCCATTCCTGCAGGAACGAGCTTCTTGTGATATGCCTCAGCTGTATCTGGATAAACCTCAGCGAACTTAGCTCCGTTGACAGCCATGAGCTCGAAGATATCGAACTTGGTTCCGTTGATTGTGAGCTCGCTCTCCTCTCCGTCAGTCACCTCACCGATGAGGATTGCATTCGGATAGTCAAGAGCCTCCTCTGCCTCAACGAGGATCGAGCCATAACCGTAGTTGAAGAGTTCCTTCTCGTCATACTTGATCTTCGCGTCAAGTCCGTTACCGAATGACATCTTGCAGATAGCCTCGGCAACTCCTCCGAATCCAAGAGCATAACCTGAAACGATGTTTCCTTCCTGGATCTGCTCGTGTACGTATGCCCAGTTAGCCTTGAGCTGCTCCACGTTCGGCATGTAGTTAGCCTCTGGCGTATGCTTGATCAGATAGAGCTTGTTGCCCTCATACTTAAGCTCCGGCGAAATCACCTGACCTGCGTCGACTGTAGTGATACCGAATGCCATGAGCATTGGAGGTACGTTGATGTTCTCGAATGTTCCGCTCATAGAGTCCTTACCTCCGATTGAAGGAAGGCCGAACTCGACCTGCATCTTGAGGGCTCCGAGAAGTGCCGAAAGCGGCTTACCCCAAGACTTGCGGTCTGTCATGCGCTCGAAGTACTCCTGGTATGAGAAGCGCATCTTCTCGTATGATGCACCTGCAGCAACAACCTTAGAGCAAGCCTCCACTACAGCGTAAGCTGCACCGTGGTATGGGCTCCAGCTTGCGATGAACGGATTGTATCCGAATGCCATGATAGACGCTGTATCTGTGTATCCGTCAGTAGGAAGCTTCTGCACTGAAACCTGAGTCTCTGTTGTCTGGAGCATACCTCCGAACGGCATGAGTACTGTCGAGCGGCCGATTGTCGAGTCGAACATCTCGATAAGACCCTTCTGCGATGTCACGTTAGGATCCTGGAGGTTGTAGAACACCTTGTCCTTGAGAGTGTTGCCCTCAACTGTGCGCTCGAATGGATTCTTCGCCTCAACTGCGCCTACGGTAGCCTTTGCATAGTGCTTTGCTCCTGCGCTGTCGATGAACTCACGTGAAAGGTCTACGATGACCTTGTCGCCATAGAACATACGCATGCGCTTGCGGTCTGTAACGTCAGCGACATGTGTCACCTCTACGTTCTCGCTTGCGCAGTATGCCATCATGGCCTCCTTGTCCTTGGCCTCGATCACAACAGACATACGCTCCTGAGACTCGCTGATCGCAAGTTCTGTAGAGTTGAGTCCGTTGTACTTCACAGGCACACGGTCAAGATAGATATCGAGTCCTTCGGTAAGCTCGCCGATCGCCACGCTGACACCGCCGGCACCGAAGTCGTTTGATTTCTTGATAAGCTTTGTCACCTCAGGACGGCGGAAAAGCCTCTGGAGCTTTCTCTCCTCAGGTGCATTACCCTTCTGTACCTCACTTCCGCAAGTCTCGAGAGACTCCTCGGTGTGCTCCTTTGAAGAACCTGTAGCTCCGCCGACTCCGTCACGACCTGTGCGGCCACCCATGAGGAGAACCACATCTCCTGGAGCAGGGCTCTCGCGGCGTACGCTGTCTGCCTTCACTGCTCCGACAACTGCACCTACCTCGAGACGCTTTGCAACATATCCCTCGTGATAAACCTCACGCACGTGGGTTGTAGCGAGTCCGATCTGGTTACCGTAGCTTGAGTAACCGTGAGCGGCCTTGCGGGAAATGATGCTCTGAGGGAGCTTACCTGGCATTGTGTCAGCTACAGGGAGGTAGATATCCGCTGCACCTGTCACACGCATAGCCTGGTAAACATACGCACGGCCAGAGAGCGGGTCGCGGATCGCGCCGCCAAGACATGTAGCCGCGCCACCGAATGGTTCAATCTCTGTAGGGTGATTATGGGTCTCGTTCTTGAACTGGAGGAGCCACTTCTCAGTTGTCATCTCACCTTCGTCATTAACGATGTCTACGTCAACATAGATGCTGCATGCGTTGTTCTCCTCGCTGACCTCCATGTCGTCGAGAAGGCCCTTTGCCTTGAGGTAACGGGCACCGATGCAGGCCATGTCCATGAGGTTCACGTCCTTGTTCTCACGACCGAGTTCCTGACGGATCTTAAGGTAGAGGTTAAGGGTTCCGTCGATCTCCTCCTTGAGGAAAGACTCCTCGACGTTGATGTCCTCAAGCTCGGTTGTGAATGTGGTGTGACGGCAGTGGTCACTCCAGTATGTATCGAGGATACGGAGCTCTGTCTCTGAAGGATCGCGGCCTTCTGCCTTGAAGTAGTTGACTACTTCGCGAAGGTCATCAGCGTTCATTGCGAGGCCCATCTTCTTGCAGTACGGAGCAAGTTCCTCCTCTGTCAATGCTGTAAGGCCTACGAGAACAGGAACCGGAGTTACCTCAGGCTGCTCGAGGGCTGTGAGCTTGGTGAGATCCTTCTCACGTGACTCAACTGCATTGATGTAATATTTCTTGATCTTTGCGATCACCTCATCTGTCGTGTCAGCAGGGAGGATGATGAGCTTAGAGCTCTTGATGCTTACCTTTGCTGCAGGGTCGATAAGGCGTACACAGTCCACAGCAGATGCTGCACGCTGGTCGAACTGGCCTGGAAGATACTCCACGGCGATGTATTTTGCGCCTTCGAGATTGCACTCGTCGGTCACGCTGTCTGTAACGATCTCTCCGAACACGCTGTAACGGCTCTTCTCAAGAAGGTCCTTCGAGAAACCGAAGAGGTCATACACGTTAAGAAGGCGAAGAGTCTCGAGGTCAAGCTGCAGGTTTTCGTTCAGCTCGCTCAAGAGGCTGCGTGCCTCCACCTGAAATTCAGGATACTTTTCTACGTAAATACGGTAGTTGTTCATATTATGCTGGATTGTTTTTCCGGTTAGATTGTTGCATCAAGCACCTTCTGGGTCTGCTCTGCTCTGAATGCATCAAGCTTTGCAGAGAGCTCGGCATCAGTGAGAGCAAGGATCTGAGCCGCAAAAAGGCCTGCGTTCTTTGCTCCGTTGATAGCCATTGTAGCCACTGGGATACCAGCAGGCATCTGAACGATCGAAAGGAGTGAGTCCATGCCGCCGAGAGCCTTGGTCTGGATCGGAACGCCGATTACTGGAACTGTGGTCATACCTGCCACAACACCAGCTACGTGTGCTGCTCCGCCTGCGCCTGCGATGATCACGCCGATTCCCTCAGCCTTGGCAGACTTTGCAAACTCACACATAAGGTCTGGAGTGCGGTGTGCGCTGATTACTCTCTTTACGACTTCGACCCCGAAACCCTCGAGGACATTGATTGCCTGTGACATGATTTCCAGGTCACTGGTAGATCCCATGATGATAGCTACTTTCATATTTTCTTATGTTAGATGTTCTGGTTTATGGTTTATGGTCTTTCACTTTGGGCAGGCACTCACCTTTTGATGCCGTCCATGATTTGGGCCGTTTTTATGGACGGGAGAGCCAATTTACGGCTGCGCACAATCCAAAGCGTCGCAAAGATAATATTTTTTGAGAGTATTACATAGTAATACTAGGATATTGGATTAAATTTACATTTGACTCGCCGTCGAGATCGACAAGAATGCCGGAGGTCATAGAAAGGCATTCATCCATATAAAACTTCAGACCGGCCGCATCATTTCTGAAGCGGACGGTCTGAAGTTCAATCGCTGAACAGCGCAGATCTATCGAGCAGGAACCACAACAGGGAAATCTTCCTCGAATCGTCCCAGTCCCTTTATCACGTAATTCAGGTGAAGAATATGATTACCTGGAGGTATGTCATTCTTTCCTGCGAAAACGATTGTCAGATATGGGAATCTTACGTTTGCATTTTCACTGTTCATTACAATGATTCTGTATGCACTGCTGATCTGACCGTTAGGAGACAGCCATCCTTCCACGCTGTCTACATATTTTTCCATACCCTTTGGCAGGCCAATGTCAAACCACACATCTGTACCATCAAATCTCAGACTTGGATTTATTACAATCTTAACCTCTCCAAGATCTGTAATCACTCCGGCCTTTGCCTGGAAACTCTTTTGGGATGAGTTGGTCATCTCCACTCCACTGTCATCCTTAACAGTAAGTCTAAACCCTCTCACCTCGCCGGGACTGACAACAAAGTAGTATGTCTGACCGCCTTTCATCTGGCCGTTAAGAGTTACCTTACTGCTGCCGGACGTCGTTCCTATAAAATAGCCACCATCTTTTGAGTATACCATATCTCCTGCGAGGGCCCTGTTCTCAGCTATGAATGACGCCTCTGCAATATCAGTAAACATCGAAGGGATCTTGAACTTAAGCAGGGCACACTTGTTTTCAAAAACCACTCCATCAACTCCGTCCTCACCCACCGCTTTTGTGCCGTGAGCGATGGAAACATTATGCTCTTCCGCAAACGAGCCGGCAAGAGGTTCCTGAACCATAGGCAGATTTACATAAATATTCTCCGCATCAGCTCTGAGTGCACTTGCATACGGATAAACGGCGTAGAAGTCAGTAGTCTTGGCAGCAACCTTGCCCTCAAAAACTGCACTTGCACCGCTGACTGACACTGCATCGAAACAATTGAGATAATGCAGATCATCAAACACTGCGATCTGATCATCGGCAGTCCAGTTCACAGTCGTTCCGGAGAGAACGGTCTTCGTCTGAGTTCCGGTCGAAATCGACAACGGTACCAGTTCCAGAGCAGGCTGTACACTGTCAACACCCTGATCCGGCAAAATCGCGTCGTCGGAACAAGATGCCAACAAAGCAGCCAGCGCTGCTGATATTATTATTCCAATCCTTTTCATAATGTTGTGAATAAAGGACTTAGATTACCAGATATCGCTTGGATTTCCTGAACCTTCTGTAAAACCTTCATGCTCTACCCCGGTCGATACCGGAGGCTGAAGGAATGCAACAGTCTCCATCATTGTCGACGTTCCCTGTGACACAAGGACGACCACCTCAGTCTCAACATACACCTGTGGTGCAACGATCTTTATGCTGCCATTCTTATCATCATTTCTGGAAATAATAGCTATCCAGCCATTTGAAGCCAAGACTGCAACCTTCAGTTCTCCAGAACCCTGAGCTGCATACGTAATCGTACGTTCAGCTCCCGGCTGGAATGCCATAGGGCCGGCAAGCTCGTTTGAAGACTCATCGAAGAACTTGATGCTCATCGCCTTGTACTTCGGAAGCTGGATAACGGTTCCGTCAGCCAATATCAGGTTCACATAGTCAGGATCCGAAGCATCTACACTCTGGAAGAACGCATCTCCGTCCTTGCCGGGCTCACCCTGAGGGCCTTGCGGCCCCTGCTCACCCTGTGGACCCTGTGGACCCTGCGGGCCTTCTGCGCCGGTTGCCTGACCTATTTCGGTCCAGCTTGCACCATTGTCGTAGGATACCCACCACTTACCGCTCTCAATCTTCAACTGAGGGGTAACGGCATCCTGACCGTTTGAACCGTTCTGACCGTCTATTCCTACAGCCTTCACCTGCTGGCCGTTCTCATCAAGAAGCCAGTTGCCGTCTACTGTCCAGTAGTAGATGCCGTCTGTGTCCTGAGCGACACCGATCACCGGAGTATGGCCGTCGGCTCCGTTCTTGCCGTCTTCACCATCCGTTCCGTCCTGACCCGGTGCGCCATCCTGTCCTGGAACGCCGTCAACGCCATCCTTTCCGTCCTGACCATGATAGATGGCTACATCGCCGCTTTTGCTGAAACTTATCGTATATCCGATAACATTTCCATTCTCATAGATTGGAGTGACCCCGGTTACATAATCATTGTTCTGAAGGGCATCAACGATTGCCTGAAGCGCTTCGATGTTGGAATTCATCTGATTCACCTGAGCCTGAAGAGTTTCAAAAGCATACCAGGTCGGCAGCTTGATCTGAGTGCCATCAGTCAGGGTAATGATGATGTAAGACGGGTCAGACGTACAGTCTACATCCTGGAAGAACGAATCGCCCTGCTCTCCTTTGTCACCCTTGTCTCCCTGAGGGCCCTGTTCACCTTGCGGTCCCTGAGGGCCGGTCTCACCTTTATTTCCAGTGGCCTGACCAAGATACTCCCATGTTTGGCCACCATCCACAGAGATATACCAGTCACCATCCTGAATCTTCAGCTGTGGAGCCACAGCATCCTCTCCCGGCTCACCTTGAGGTCCCTGTGGACCAGTTTCACCCTGAGGGCCTTGTGGACCCTGAGGACCGGTTGCACCGTCTACGCCAACGGCCTTGATCTTATTGCCATCCTCATCCAGAAGCCACTCACCGTCAAGTGTCCAGTAGTACAGACCATCTGCATCCTTCTTTATGCCAATCTGAGGTGTGTAGCCATCCTTTCCGTCAGCACCATCAGCACCGTCTGCGCCGTCCTTACCATGATAGATGGTGACGGTTCCGCTCTTGTCAAAAGTGATCTGATAGCCTACCTCTTTGCCATTTTCAACAACCGGCACTACACCAGTCACATAATCCTTCGCCTGAAGGGCTAGAATCATGGTCTGAAGTGCCTCGATATTGGAATTTGTCTGATCACAGAAAGCATCCAGACGGGCATTGATATCGTCGATCTCCTTATGGATCTGTGCAAGTTCATCCCTATATATGTTCTCGCAACCCACAAGCAACATACCTCCCAGGAGGATAATGTTAAAAATCTTCTTCATAAATTCCTATGTTAATATTCGTCAATATATTCATCTTCTTCCTGATTCAATCCGTACATCTTTATGAGCACGGAAATCTCAGGGTCCAGGTTTCCTCTATACACATACGATGGATTCTGCTTGCATGAACGCACATAGCACTCCACAGCCTTATCAAGTTCACCTTCACGAGAATACAGAATCGCCATCAGATAATTTATCTCAGGAGTGCGTTCCATCTTCGAGATTATCTTCATCGCACTCTTATTGCGGTCCATTCCCATGTATGCAACGGCCGTGTTGAAGTCCTCGTATGGTCTCAGCAGCGCCAAGGCGGCATCATAGTCCATATCCCTGAGGGCCTGAACACCACGCATATATGTGCTATCTATGACAGTCGTATGAACCGTATCCTTTACCATACCTTTCCTATGAAGGTAGAAGTTGAACTTGACGGTTCTGAGCTGCGGATACAGAGCACTCCTCATATATTTGTAATAATCCTCCGAGCGCATCTTCGCTTCACGCGCATCCGGGTCCTTTGTGCCAAATCGCTTGAAGAAATCATCCTTCTGATCGACATTCATCACAACGTCCTGTTCAACAAGGGAATACAATCCCTCCCAGTTCTCAGGTATACACCTCGGCGTCAACGGGATCACATCTACCTTCCTTGTCTGGGTCATAACATTGCCGTCCAGATCCATAGAGACTCCGGCAGCCTCCACCAGAGAATCAGCATAATGACGCATATACGACTGGAAATATCTTGAGACCGACTCGGAACGTTTCTGCGCCAGTTTTCCATTCGAAGCATACGAACCCTCAGGAGAGGCGGTAGCACTGATCACCACCGAGTCCAGGTCAAAAGTATCATTTTCCAAGAGGGACGCCAGCGTCGCCTCAATGCGTTTGATACCCATTGCATTTTCACCCAATTCCGGCTTCACATCATATTTTCCCACCTCGAAATCAATGCGGCACTCTGTATTGGCAGAAGCTCTTCTCTCGACCACCTTGGTCATATAGCGCTCAGTGTTGTCCACGAACGCTGCAATAGAACTGATATAGAAAGTCAAAGGCTCGCTTCGAGGAATATCATACAGTTTCTGATCCTGCTCATATATGTCTCCGGAAAGAACAATATCCGCTCTGCGCAGCTTTGGACGAGTGTTTATCGTCTGCACATAGTTATATATGAAATCACCCTCACTGCTGATCATCACGGTATCCAGACGGATTCCCTCTGTGACAATAGGAGCCTTGACATAGCGGGCATACATCTTATCCTTACGAGACTTGCGGCGTTCGTTCATGCTCTTCGCGAACTTGTTTGTATAATGCTCGACCGCCTCTCTTTGAGAAACACCGTAGGCAGAAAGGAACTGCTCGTCGCTCACATAAGTTGAATCTGCCTTAAATGCATACACCTCAGGAATATTTCTCTTTAGGAAGATCTCCAACTGACGTACGTTCACGAATGCCGTCGAATCCTCAATGATTTTAGAGAGGAACTTTTCATATTGCTCGTAGCCCTTGAGCTGAGCTTTTCTATATCCTGAGCCTGTGATTATCACCGGCTCGAGACGGACACTGTCTTCCAGAACGAACATATCCGGATAGAACCTCAACTGCCAGCGGCTGTCGCGCATGGATGCCGGCACGATAACCTGGAAGGCCAGATCTACCTTTCCTTTTCTCTCGGCAATGTTTCGGAATCGGGCTGTCACCATAGCAGCATCAAGCACATCAGCAGCAACCATTTCGCCTGTTTCTTCATCCTTGACAGCCTTCATGATGAGAATCTCGGTTCCATCATCATCTTTTATCTTGAGCGTATCCCTGGAGACCTTTTCATTCTTGATCTCAGGAATAAAACTCTCCTGTCGCCCAAGACTCAGCTGCGCAGAAGGCGCCTCTCCTCTCTTGATTCGGTCCAGTTTCTTCTGAGCTGAACAAGAGTAGAGAAAAACAAGACCTGAAAGGATGCTGAAATATATTAATATCTTGAGTGTGTTCTTCATAGTTTAAAATACGTACATGAGCGAAATCGAAATGTCATTGAGTGCGACAAAATTTCCGGGACCGCTCTCACGCACCTTCATACAGTCCGGACAGCAATACAATGTGTGTTCGAAGCGTCTTCCGGCCCACACACCTGCACCGAACTCGAGATTCAGATTTTCATGAAGCATGAGGGTGTATCCGAATGAAACACCACCACCAAGAGCCTTGCCGGTATCCAGTGCATGGCGCCAAACGCCTGTCTCCTCAAAATCGGTATACTGTGCCTGAGCACCTACCCACCAGCCCGACAACACGTACCAAGGCCAATACCGGAAACCGGCATAAGCGGTTGTCTGCTTGTTGTATAACGCAAGTCCGAGATTTCGGGTCTTGAAGCTCCAAGGATTGTATTTTGCACCCGCATGCACAGAGAAGTGCTGATGTAGACTGACTCCCGCCTCCAGATTGACCGTACCAAGATTGGCCCAATCCACCAAATCTGTTGATAGGGCGAATCGTGTCTTGCGGTTTTCCTGAGCTGCCATCCTGAATGAGGAGGAGATGACAAACAGAAGCAGTATTACAGTTAAAGTTCGTCTCTTCATATTTCACTTGAAACCGACCTTATGGATTCATAAGGTCGGTGTTTACAAAGCCGTTTATCTCCTGCATCAGCTCAACGGATGCGAGGGATTTTCGTTTTATTTCATCAGTGACATCAGGAGCTTGCGCTGCCGCCCGGTACAAGTTTATCGCTTCACCGAAGCGGCAGTTCCGTCTTAACTCCTCTGCCTTATCCAATAATTCCTGAGCTGTCATTATACAAGTCCTGAGAAGCCCATGAAGGCCATTGCAAGGATACCTGCAGTGACAAGAGCGATAGGGACACCCTTGAATGCCTTAGGTACATCATTGAGTGAAAGCTGCTCACGAAGACCAGCAAAAAGAATCATCGCAAGACCGAATCCGAGTGAAGTTGCAAAAGCATAGACAGTTGCTTCGCCAAGGTTCATCATTCCGTCAGCTGCAGCAGCAAAGCCTGAAGGCTTCTGAACCACTGTCAACGCAACACCAAGAACCGCGCAGTTTGTGGTGATGAGCGGAAGGAAGATACCGAGCGACGCATAAAGCGCAGGGCTGATCTTCTTGAGCACGATCTCCACCATCTGCACAAGGGCAGCGATCACGAGAATGAATGAGATGGTCTGCAGGAACTCAAGCCCGCACATCACAAGAAGCTTGTTCAGCAGGAATGTCACCACGGTAGCAAGAGTGATGACAAAGCACACCGCCATAGACATGCCGGATGCAGTGCTGAGCTTGTTGGAAACTCCGAGGAAAGGACAGATTCCGAGGAACTGCGACAACAGGATATTGTTTACGAATATCGCTGATATGATGATAAGTAAATATTCTACCATAACAATTTCTCCTATAATTTATTACTCCGCTTTCTTCGAAGTGAGTTTCTTGAAAATCACGAGCAGATATCCGAGTGCGATGAACGCTCCTGGAGCAAGCACGAAGGCAAGGATTCCATCACCCTCGATGAACTTGAATCCAAATGCGGAACCGCTTCCAAGGATCTCGCGAACGAGACCAAGGATGGTCAGGGACATTGTGAAGCCGAGTCCGATACCGATACCGTCAAGAGCCGAGTCACCTACGCTGTTCTTGTTTGCAAAGGCCTCTGCACGACCGAGGACGATACAGTTCACTACGATAAGAGGGATAAACAGACCAAGAGTTGCATAGATATCAGGAACATAAGCCTTCATCATGAACTCCAGAACTGTCACGAAAGTGGCGATCACAACGATATATGCAGGGATACGCACCTTATCCGGAATAAAACGTGCGATTGCCGAGATCACGATATTCGAAAGGATGAGGACGAACATTGTAGCAAGTCCCATGCTCATACCGTTGATAGCTGAGGTCGTTGTAGCCAATGTAGGACACATACCAAGAAGGAGGACGAATGTAGGGTTCTCCTTAATGAGACCTTTGGTTATAAGATTGAATTTT